>DEIP01000001.1:0-17797 GCA_002352605.1 Desulfobacteraceae bacterium UBA2771
AGCCGCGCCTTTCTTGAAAAACGAAAACCGCAATTCAAAGGGGCGCTGAAGGAATAACACAACCTAAGGGTTCGCGAAAAAATAACTTCGCAGAATTGGCGCTCAGATTTGGTCCAGGTTTTGCTGATCCGAGAGAGCAAAACCACAGGAATAGCGAGCTATTTCGAGACTTTTGAGAGTGAGGTATCAGCCAAAGATGGGCTGAAGCTGAGATGTGAAAATGTGAAGTTATTTTTGCGCGAGCCCTAAGTTGGATCGGCTCCTTGAACCCTTTTCCCCCTTGAGCCCTAACAAAAGAGGCATCCCATGAACTACACCACCCAGATGGACGCCGCCCGAAAAGGGCGCATCACCTCTCAAATGGAAACCGTTGCCGGAAAAGAGAACATCGATCCCGTGGCCCTGCGGAAGTTAATCGCCGCCGGCAAGGTGATCATTCCCGCCAACAAGAACCATACGAACCTCGATCCGGAAGGCGTAGGCCAGGGGCTTCGCACCAAAATCAACGTCAACCTGGGAATTTCCAAGGACTGCTGCAACGTCAATCTGGAAATGGACAAGGTCCGGCTGGCCCTCACGTTGAAAACCGAAGCCATCATGGACCTAAGCTGCTACGGCAAGACACGGGAGTTCCGGCGCAAGTTAGTTGAGATGTCACCGGCCATGATCGGCACCGTGCCCATCTATGATGCCGTCGGATTTTACGACAAGAACCTCAAAGACCTCACCGTGGACGAGATCTTCAAGGTGGTGGAGCGCCACTGCGAAGACGGGGTGGATTTTCTCACCATCCATGCCGGACTGAACCGCAGCGCGGCAGAAAAGATCAATCGTCGGGAGCGCATCACGAACATCGTCTCACGGGGCGGATCCCTCATGTTCGCATGGATGCAGCTCAACGACAGGGAGAATCCCTTTTACGAATACTACGACCGGTTGCTGGAGATCTGCCGGGCTTACGACGTCAGCCTGAGCCTGGGAGATGGCTGCCGGCCGGGCTGCTTGCACGATTCCACCGATGCCTGCCAGGTGGAAGAGCTGATCACCCTGGGAGAGCTGACCAAACGGGCCTGGGAGAAGAACGTCCAGGTGATGATCGAAGGGCCGGGGCATATGGCATTGAACGAAATTGCCGGCAACATGATGATCGAAAAGCGTCTGTGCCACGGCGCCCCCTTTTACGTGCTGGGTCCCATCGTCACCGACGTGGCGCCCGGTTACGACCACATCACCAGCGCCATCGGAGGGGCCGTTGCAGCGGCCAGCGGGGCCGATTTCCTCTGCTACGTCACGCCGGCCGAACACCTGCGGTTGCCGGACCTGGAAGACATGAAAGAGGGCATTATCGCCGTTCGCATCGCCGCCCACGCCGCCGATATCGCCAAGGGTATCCCCGGCGCCAGGCGTTGGGACGATGCCATGAGTCAAGCACGGGCGGACCTGGATTGGGGGAGAATGCTTGAACTGGCAATAGACCCGGAGAAACCAAGACGCTACCGGGAAAGCTCGCCACCCGAGCATGAGGGCAGCTGCACCATGTGCGGCAAGATGTGCGCCGTGCGCAACATGAACCGGGTGCTGGCGGGCAAGGATATTCAGCTGAACAACTGAGTCCTCAGGTACCGCTCGCCGGTACCGGGCAAAATGGCGACACCGATGTTACCCGCGCCAGTTCCTAAAATCCCCGGTGTCTACGTGAACGAAATCGGACCGGGGGTAGTAGCCGACGCCGCCGATCCTCAATTCCAGGCAGGCGTGCCGCAGTTTACCGGTATCGCATCCCGGCAGACGAATGTCGATGGCCCGTCCCAGTATATGGTAGCTGAATTTGGCCACGCCTGAGCTTTGCTTGCGGAGCCGGGCGTTGGTCTGGGGCGAGCGGTAACCGGAGATGATGTGAAACGGGGCATCGGATCCCAACCGTTGGCGCACACTATAGAGCAGGTCCATCAGCCGGGTATCGATGGCTTCGATATCGCCGGTGCGGTGGTCCCTTAAAATACGGTTGATGCGTTTCATGGCATCCGGGCAATAGGTGCCGTTTTTAAAATAGCGGGCAGCGAGCTTTTCGCCGGTATGGGTGTTAAAAAAAGCCAGGGAGCGGCTGCTGCTGTCCGGCAGCAGAGCGGACCATCCCGTTGCAGGCACCAGGCCGGTGGACAAAAAAACCGTACCGATTTTTAGAAAAGCGCGCCGACTGCAACCAACCATGTCTCTCTCCGCATTTCAGAATGTTGGGTGTCACTTGATGATTGACCCCAATCGGTGGAGATAACAGCAAAGATCATACCCGAACCTTTCAAGTCGGTTCGAAATCGTCAGGTTGTTCTTAAAAAACTATTCAACGCATTGTTATTGTATCCCATTTTGGCGCGTTCGATTCTCGTTTCCTCCATTCTACCGGACGTTGTGGTTCTCATAGGCCGCCATGCGTGTGCATTCCGTCAACCGGTTGACGAAAAATGTGCCATCAAACTATTCGCCGGAACTGCTTTTCCAAATCCCGGACGGTCCATCGGATCCAGGTGGGTCTGCCGTGGGGGCAGTTCGACGGGTTATCGCAGGCATCCAATTGTTCGAGCATGCCCTTCATCTGCACCTCGGTGAGCTGCTGGTGGGCCCGGATCGCATGGTGACAGGCCATGACCATGTGGCATTCGTCCATAATCGTTTCCATTTCTGCGTTCACACCGATTTGCGCCGTTTTTTCGACGAGTTGGGTGACCAGCGCCGCGATATTACCGCTGTCCAGCAGTGTCGGTAAAGCCTTGACCACGAATGTGTTGCCGCCAAAAGGCTCGATCTCCAACCCGTAATGATCCAGCTCAGGGGCCAGCCGTTCCAGGATCCGGGCCTCGTGGAATCCAAGGTCGATGGTTTCGGGTAACAAAAGGCGCTGGGCGGGGGGGCGACGTCCGTCCGATCGGCGTTTGAGCTGTTCAAAGACGATGCGTTCGTGGGCCGCATGCTGGTCGATGAGCATCAGACCATGATCGGATTCACAGATGATATAGGTGCCCATGTACTGGCCGATTAGGGTGAGGTCGGCAAAAAATCGCGGCTTCCACAACGGCGTCTGCCGGGTGGGTTTGCCGGGGGGGGGCATGGGGGCGATCGGTGGCCCCGCCGGGTCGATCGGGTCGGCAGGTGGCAATGACGCCGGTTTGCCGTCAGCGGCCGGTTCGTGGCCCATTTTAAACGACGGCGGTTCGATCGGTTTTCGGAAAATGGCACGATTGCCGGTTTTCTCATCTTCTCGCGGCATGCCGTAGTCGGCGTGGGGGTCGGACACGCGTGCCGATCGTTGAAGCGGTTCGGCAACCCCTGCTTCAGGCGCTTTCCACCGGGTGGGGTCGGATTGCCTGAGGGCGTCGGCCACGGCGGCCTGAACGGTGTCGTGAACGATTTTTTGGCGGACGAAGCGGATTTCATGTTTGGTGGGATGCACATTGACGTCCACCTGATCAAAGGGTACCTTTAAAAACAACACCGCCACCGGATACTGGCCCTTCATCAGCCGTCCGGTATAGCCGGCAAACAGGGCGTGCTGGATGATCCGGTCTTTGACCCAACGGTCGTTGACGAACAGATAGATGCCCCGGGCCGTGGACCGGTTAATGCACGCAGCGGCGACCCACCCACCGATTTCAACATCCTCGCTGTTCCGGTTCACCGCTTGCAGTTCTTTCTTGATGGCGGCGCCGAGGACATCGGCCACCCGATCCGTGGGGTCTGCAGCCGGTGCCCAGCTTTTGACTACGCGCTGATTATGTGACAGCCGGAATTGAACACGGGGACGGCAAAGGGCCATGCTGGCAATGGTATCGGCGATGTGGCCCATCTCCGTGTTGATGCTTTTTAAAAATTTTCGACGGGCCGGTGTGTTGAAAAAGAGGTCGGCCACGGTGATCATGGTGCCGGCGGGGGCGCCTACGTCAAAGACTTTGATGATCCGGCCCCCCACCAGATCGATCCGGGTGCCCACGTCGGCGTCGGTTTCCCGGGTAACCAGGCCAAATCGGGAAACCGAGGCGATACTGGGCAGGGCCTCTCCCCGGAATCCCAGGGTGCGAATGGCAAAGAGGTCCGGATCCTTGGTAATCTTGCTGGTGGCGTATCGCTCCAGGCAGAGCAGCGCGTCGTCCCGGTCCATGCCCCGTCCGTTGTCCGACACACGAATGCTTTTTCGTCCGCCCTGCTCGATCTCCACGATGATTCGGGTACTGCCGGCATCGAGGGCATTTTCCACCAGTTCCTTAACCACGGAAGCCGGGCGCGCCACCACCTCTCCGGCGGCGATTTTATTAGAAAGGATCTCCGGAAGGATTCTGATTGAGGACATTATTCGATGGTATTTTTATAACTGCGGGACAAATACTCCGCCTCCATGGGGGTCAGGTTGAATTTCAGGCAGGCCGCCTCCATGAGTTGTCGTCGGCTTTTGGCTGATCCCGCCTTTTCTTCTTCAGATATCCACTTGACTGCTTTTCTCAGGCTTTCGCCTTCGGGTTGTATGTTCACAAGAACCTCCCTTCAATCTAGACGAATTCATCTGAAATGTAAATTGATACGGGTCTATTCACCTCGACGATTTTAATAATTAACAAATCTCGGTTTGGGTTCCGTTTTTAAAGGATCCGCCATCAGAGCGGCGGCTTTTTATGCTTGATGGCTATCGCCCGTTCGAACTGCCGAGCAACTTTGAAAAGCATCGCCTCGTTGAAATGGCGTCCCATGATCTGCAGGCCGATGGGCAAACCGTCGTCGGAGAAACCGCAGGGGACCGAGATCCCCGGGATGCCGGCCAGGTTGGCCGAGAGGGTGAAAATGTCCGACAGGTACATGGTCAGCGGATCGTCGATGGTCTCTCCGATGGGGTAGGCCGGCGTGGGTGCCACCGGTGAGACGATCACGTCGCAGGACGCAAAGGCGTTTTGAAAATCATTTTTAATCAGCGTGCGAATCTGGGATGCCTTGCCGTAGTAGGCGTCGTAGTAACCGGCGGACAGGGCGTATGTGCCCAGGATAATGCGCCGCTGCACCTCCGAACCGAATCCTTGTGACCGGGTGCGACGGTACATCTGAAGCAGATCGGTCGGGGCCTTGTCGCGGAAGCCGTATTTGACGCCATCGTAGCGGGCCAAATTGGAACTGGCTTCACAAGGGGCGATGACGTAATAGGCGGCCACGGCATGATCGCTGTGGGGCAGGGAGATATCGATGCAGCGGGCGCCCAGGGATTCGATGGTTTTTACTGCCCGTTCAACTGCTGCGCCGACCTGCGGATCCAGGCCCCGGGCACTGCTGTACGTCTTGGGGATGCCTACCACCACATCAGCGAGACCGTCACCGGAGATGGCCGAGAAGTTCGGCACCGGTTCGGGAACGGAGGTGGAATCGTTGGGATCGTGACCGGCGATGGCCTCCAGCATGATGGCTGTGTCGGCCACGGTTTTGCCCAGCGGACCGATCTGGTCCAGAGAAGAGGCAAAGGCCACCAGCCCGAAACGAGACACCCGGCCGTAGGTGGGCTTGATCCCCACCACCCCGCAGTGGGAGGCCGGTTGGCGGATGGAGCCGCCGGTATCCGAACCCAGGGCGCCCAGGCACATGTCCGCCGCCACAGCCGCCGCGGACCCGCCGCTGGATCCCCCGGGAATGCGATCCAGGTGCCAGGGGTTGCGGGTAACCTGAAAAGCGGAGTGCTCGGTGGTCGAGCCCATGGCAAATTCGTCCATGTTGAGCTTGCCCACGATCACTGCCCCGGCATTTTTCAACCGTGTGATCACTGTGGCGTCGTAAGGAGGAACGAAGTCCTCGAGAATTTTCGATGCGCAGGTGGTGCGCAGGCCCCGCGTGCACATCAGGTCCTTGATGCCCAAAGGGATGCCGGTCAGCGGTGTGGCCTCACCGGTCGACAGGCGATGGTCCGCTGCTTGGGCCTGGACCAATGCGCCGTCGGCATCGACGGTCAGGTAGGCATCGATCTTGCCGTCTACCGCCTCGATGCGGGCCAGGACGGCCCGGGTCAATTCCACGGAGGAGATCTCTTTATTGTTCAACAGTCCACAAGCCTGCTCGATGGTCAGTTCATGCAGTTTCATCGGTTCACGTCCCTGGAGAAGGAATCGGTTATCTCGTTCGGGTTGTATACGAAGCCGCCAACATCGGCGTCAGAGCACTTTGGGCACCACGAAGGTACCGTCGTCCTTTTCCGGGGCATTGGCCAGCGAGGCCTCCTGTCCCAGATGGTCCTGTACCCGATCCTCCCGGAAGGCATTGGTCAGGTTAACGGCATGAGAGGTGGCGGCAATGCCGGTGGTGTCCACTTGCCTGAGGGTGTCCACGTAGTCGAGAATGGTGCCGATCTGGCCGGAAAACCGGTCGATGTCCGCATCATCAATGTCCAATCGGGCCAGATGGGCCACGTGCAGAACTTCTTCTTTGGTGATTTTCATTTTCCTACCTCTTGCTCGGTCAACAAATCCTCAACCGTGTGGGTAATTGCTCCGACCTGGGAAGTGCTTCGATGCGTTCCAGGATGAATGCTATTTTTTGACCAATATGGGCTTTTTTTGGGCCCTGGTCAATCGATCCATATCCGTGGCCGCCTGTTTACGACCCTTGTAGCTGCCTACCCGTACCCGGAACCAAAGGCCCTTGCCGGGTATGACAATCCTCGACAGGTAGGCTGGATATCCCTCCCTTTTTAGCGCTGCGACGATTCGCCCGGCGGCAGTTCCATCCTTGAGGGAAGCCACCTGAATGGTCATGTCGCCCGTGGCGGGGTTAGGTGCCGGTGTCGTCGACGCAACCGATCCGGATGCCGATCCAACCGGGGTCACGGCTCGTTTGGCCATAATGGCGGTTCGTGATTTATGTGGCGTTTTGACCACACCGGCGGCTTCCGAAGGGGCCGGCGGCCCACCCGTCGACGCCTGGGGCGCCGGAATTTGAACGCCGGTGTCCATCCCGTCTTTTTTCAACTCCTCATAAAAGGCCAGGGGCGCCTTTCGATCCTCTCCCCGGATAGCCCTTGCAACCGCTTCACGCTCTTTTTTCATCATGGCGTCTCGAAGACCGGACAGCTCTTTTTGCAGCGCCCGGGTGTCGAAATGCACGGGCGCCGTTCCCCGACCCACCAGCACGCCGAGGAAGAACATCCACGCCGCGACGAAAAAGAGCAGCAGGTATCGCCCCCAGGCGATCCGACGTTTTGACACCGTGGCCTTGCCCGTTGTCACATTTTTTCCTTACATGGAATCCGGCGCCGAGACGCCCAGCAGTGCCAATCCATTGCGGATTACCGTCTGTACCGCCGTGATCAGGTAGAGCCTGGCCCGGGTCAGCTTCAGATTGTCTTCGCACAGCACCCGATGTCGATTATAATAGGTATGAAAGGCAGCCGCCAGGGTCATCAGGTAATAGGTGATGCGGTGCGGCTCCATAAAGGTGCCGGCAGTTTTAACGGCTTCCGGATAACGGGCCAGGGCCTTGATCAGCACGACGTCCTCCGGTGTTTCCAGGGCGGACAGATCCGATTGAACAAAGTCACCCACATCCAATCCATCAGTTGCGGCCTTGCGGTGGATACTGGCGATCCGTGCATGCACGTACTGAACATAGTAGACGGGGTTGTCGTTGGTCTTTCTCTTGGCCAGGTCCAGGTCGAAGTCCAGGGCGCTGTCATAGTGACGGGTCAGAAAGATAAATCGAGCCGCATCTCGGCCGACCTCCTTGACCACGTCGGCCAGGGTCACAAACTCGCCGGCACGGGTGGACATGGCTACGGGCCGGCCGGCCCGCAGCAGGTTGACCAGCTGCACCAGAAGCACGCCGAATCGGTCACGGTCGTAACCGGATGCCTGAACGGCGGCTTTCATGCGCGGAATGTAACCGTGGTGGTCGGCCCCCCATACGTCGATGACCTTGTTGAATCCACGCTCGAACTTGTCTTTGTGATAGGTGATATCCGATGCAAAATAGGTGGTCTGGCCGTTCCGGCGAACCACCACGCGGTCCTTTTCGTCGCCGTAATCGCTGGTTCTAAACCACAGGGCGCCGTCTTTTTCGTAAATCAGTCCCTTCTCCTCGAAGTGGCGGATATCCTCTGCCACCTTTCCCGAATCGTAGAGACCCTGTTCCGAAAACCATCGGTCGAAGGTCACGCCGAAATCCACCAGGTCGGCCCGCATGCCGTCGATAATCTTATCCGCTGCAAACCGGGCACAGGGCATGATGGCCTGCGCCTCCGCTTCGGAAAAAATCTCCGGGCCGTCTTTTTCCAGCAGTTCGCCGGCCAGATCCCGGATGTATTCGCCCTGGTAGCAGGTGTCGGGAAAATCCACCGTTTCGCCTAGCAGTTCTTTTCCGCGCAGGTAAACAGACCTGCCCAGGGTCTGAATCTGTCGGCCGGAATCGTTGATGTAATACTCTTTTTGTACGTCAAATCCGCAAAAAGAGAGAATGTTTGCCGTGCTGTCCCCCACGGCGCCGCCCCGGCCGTGGCCCACGTGAAGGGGGCCAGTGGGGTTGGAGCTGACGAATTCGATCTGAATGCGGGCACCCTTGCCCAGGTCGCAGCGGCCGTACTGGTGGTCCTTTTCGTGGATAACCGCCAGCACCGGGTGCCATGCGGCGGGGCGGATGAAGAAGTTGATGAACCCCGGTCCGGCGATTTCGGTACGCATGATGATGCCTTTTTTATCATCCAGATGGTCGATGAGGGCGTCGGCGATTTTTCGCGGTGCCATGCGTTGGGTCTTGGCCATCTGCATGGCCATGTTGGTGGAAAGGTCGCCGTGGCTGTCGGCCTTGGGTTCCTCCAGAACCACCTCACTGAAGTCAGGTGAGGGAAGGATGCCTTCTTTGTGAGCAGCCGATGCGGCATCCAGAATCATCTCCTTGAGCAGGGTCTTCATGAATGATTTCCTGTTTTCGGTAAAGCCCAGTTCATAAAGAGTTTTCCCATTCAAGTCAAGAAGGTTCACCCCGGCGATCCGGGTAAGGGTTCACTTTATTTCCTCCCCAATCCTAAGGGCTCGCGCAAAAATAACTTCACATTTTCGCATCTCAGCTTCAGCCCATCTTTGGCTGATACCTCACTCTCAAAAGCCTCGAAATAGNNTCTGCGAAGTTATTTTTTCGCGAACCCTAAGCCTATTTGGGAATCAACCCGCCAAGACGTTCGGCAAATATTCGTTATTTCATCCGGCCCCGGGCGGTTTGAACAGGAGGATTATTTTCGCTGGCATGGCGCGCTTCTCGGATTTGGCCTTTTTCCTTGCATATGCAAAATTTCCATCGTATTTTGGCGCTTCGTCGGACACTGCAACCCAATTCCCTGGAACCTGGATCGACAAAAAGGGTATAAACTTATAATGAATGTGAGTATCTGCAAACAGCGGCGCGAGCTTGCCGTCGATGTTGATGTGGTTTGCCGTTTGATTATGGCCGCTCAGTTGCCCTCCGGTGAAATTCCCTGGTCCGTGGGGGACAAGACCGACCCTTGGGATCATATCGAAGCCGCCATGGGGCTGGTCGCGGGTGGCTATCTGGAACAGGCCCGACAGGCCTTTGGATGGTTGCGAACGATGCAGCTGGCCGACGGCAGCTGGTTTTCCGCCTATCGCTGCGGAATTCCTGAAGACCGGACACGGGAAACCAACATGAGCGCCTATATCGCCGTGGGTGTGTACCATTACTGGCTGGTCACCGGCGATCACGGTTTTTTGGAATCCATGTGGGGCACGGTGCGGCGGGCGATCGAATTTGCCGTGGGTCATCAGGCGGCGCATGGTGAAATATACTGGGCCGTCAGCCCCCGGGGTGAGGTCGACCCCATGGCGCTGCTCAGCGGCTGCTCCTCCATCTACATGAGCCTGAAGTGCGCCGTGGCCATTGCCGCCGAGTTGGGCATGGTCGGCACGTCCTGGGCCGATGCCCGGAATCGTCTGGGCGATGCCATCCGCCGCCGGCCTTACCGGTTCAACATGACCAAATCGCGCTTTTCCATGGATTGGTTCTACCCGGTGCTTTGCGGTGCCGTGACCGGAAAAGCGGCCGGTCGACGGATCGAGTGTTTGTGGAAGAAATATGTGGTCGAAGGGCTGGGGGTTCGTTGCGTTTCCGACCAGCCCTGGGTGACGGTCGCGGAAAGCGCGGAGCTGGTGCTGGCCCTTGTCGCCATGGGAGACAGGGATAAGGCCCATATTGTTTTCAACTGGCTGTCGGCGCACGTATTCGATGACGGTTCCTTCTGGTGCGGGTTGACCTTTCCGAACATGACCCGGTGGCCCGAAGAGAAGATCACCTGGACCAATGCGGTGGTGCTCTTGGCCGCCGACGCCCTGTTCAACCTGACTCCCGGGGGAAAGCTCTTCAACCATGTATGGTGGGCTAACCGGCCATGATCAAAGACCATCGCCCCTATGTCGTCAAGAAGGCATATCTGAAATTCCAGCGATTTTATGCCCGCCATTTCCTGCTACCCCAACTGGAGCATCTGGGCCGTGGAAATGCCTTTGTGCGGCCCTGGCATGTGGAGCTCTTCGGCGCACCCATTTCTATCGGACGCTATGCCACGGTGATCGCCACCCCGGACAAAAAAATCAGGTTGTCGGTGTGGCCGGACCAGGCAGGCAAGGGGCACATCACCATCGGCGACTACGTTCTGATCTGCCCGGGCGTGCGCATCAGCAGCGCCGCCGGCATTACCATCGCCGACAACTGCATGGTCGCCAACGGTGCCTACATTACCGATTCGGACTGGCATGGGATCTACGACCGCCTCTCTTTTGGCGAAGCCATGCCGGTAACCATTGAAAAAAATGCCTGGATCGGGGACAGCGCCATCGTCTGCAAGGGTGTAACCATCGGTGAGAACAGCATCGTGGGGGCCGGCGCCATCGTGGTGGATTCGGTTCCCGCCAACTGCGTGGCCGCCGGAAACCCGGCCCGGGTGGTCAAACAGCTGGACCCGCAAGAAACTTTTATCACCCGTGCCGAATTTTATTCCGATCCGGCCAAGCTCGCCCGGGAATTTATGGCCTGGGAGCAGGCCGTGCTGCGCGGCAATACCCTGTTCGGCTGGCTGATGCACCTGCTGTTTCCCACTAAAGGAGATTGATGCCTTGCGTCGACGGGTAAACGTCATGACCGAGCAAGACCTGATCGCCGTCCTGATGCCGGACGGGGGGCTGCAATTGGAGTGGGATGCGCCGGATGGGGTTATCGGCAAAAGTCGCCGGCTGCTTCAGGACGAGTTATATCGACGCTTTGAGACCGGGCGTGATCACTGGCTGCTTAACCTCGGGTTTGCCGATGTGGACGTGCCGCTTTCCGTGTCGTTGTCCTATTGGCGGGATTTTTCGGCGCTGTTCGCTCAAAAGCTGATTCGCACGCCGGATCTTGAAACGCTGCGCGAAAAGATCCGGCTTGATTTGGCGCCGGATGAAATTGCGGCCTGGCTCAATCGCGCGCCCATGATGACGGGGCTGGATTATCTGGATGCCGCCTTGCTGGATGGCATCTGGGATGCGTTGCACAGGGCCTGGCGCGCGGTGATGCATGCCCATGACGGGACGGTGGCCGCCTTCATCAAGACCTGCAGCCCCAAAGCGCATCTGGTGGGCCGGATTTTTTTTCATCTGGTGGAAAATAAAGATGCGCTTCATCCCTTTGCGTTTCTGGCCACCTATTCCACCCGTTTGAATCAAGACGGCGACTCAAGGCATGTGCCGCTCAAATTCGCCCTGCAGGAATTTTCCGGAAACAAGGCCAAACTGCTGGAACTGCTGGCCATGGTCCATGAGGCCGCCAAAACATCGAAGATGCTCGGGCAAATGTTGGACTCCGGCGGCATCTTTCATCCCCTGGCCTGGTCGGACAAGCAGGCCTATCAGTTTTTGAAGGATATCCCTGTGTTTGAGATGGCCGGTATTCTCTGTCGGATTCCAAACTGGTGGAAGGCGGGTGGGCCTCGTGTTTCCATCGATCTTCAATTTGGCTCCCAAAAACCGTCATTTGTCGGCATGGAGGCGCTTTTGTCCTTTAGTGCCGGATTGCTGCTGGATGGGGAGCCGTTGTCAAAGGAAGAGATCCAACGATTGCTGGCCCAGTCCGATGGGCTTGCTTTTATCAAGAATAAATGGGTGGCGGTTGATCCTGACAACTTGCAAAAAACCCTGGCAGCCTATGAAAAGGCTCAGAAAATGATGGCCGGCGGCGGGCTTTCATGGCTGGATGCCATGCGCTTGCAGATGACACCGGAAAAACTGCTGGGCGATGCAACCGCCGTGCTCGATGATGTTGGTGTGTCCCATGGCAAGTGGCTTGCCGATGTCATGCAAAAATTGCGGGACCCCAAAATCCTTCGAAACATCCAGCCCAACGAGAATTTCAAGGCCAAATTACGCACATACCAGCAAACCGGATTGAACTGGCTCTGTTTCTTACATTCCCTCCGTTTGGGCGCCTGCCTGGCCGATGACATGGGGCTCGGCAAAACCGTTCAGGTGCTGGCGCTGTTGAATTGTCTGTACGCGTCAAAAAAGAGCCGCAAGAGCCGGAAGCCGGCAAGTTTATTGGTGATCCCCGCATCTCTGCTGGCAAACTGGGCCGACGAGATCAAACGCTTTTATCCGGATTTATCCTTTTTCATCGCCCATCCCGGCATGCATTCATCCGGGGAACTGGCCGCTGGAAACAAGAATCTGATCAAGGCCCATGATCTCGTTATCACGACCTATGCCCTGGCCGGGCGCTATCATTTTTTGCGGGACCATGCATGGTATTGCCTGATCCTGGATGAGGCCCAGGCCATCAAAAATCCGGGCACCAAACAGACCCGGATCATCAAAAAGTACAAGGCACGGACCCGGCTGATCCTGACGGGAACGCCCATAGAAAACCGTTTGTCCGATTTATGGTCCCTGTTTGATTTTTTAAATCCCGGATTGCTTGGTTCGGCCGCCGAATTCAAGCGATTCGTCAAGGCGTTGAACCGGGATCATTCAAAATACGGTCAACTCCGGCAACTGATCCACCCCTATATACTCAGGCGATTGAAAACCGACAAAACCGTTATCCGGGACCTGCCGGCCAAGGTGGAAATGAAAACCTACACGGATCTGGCGCCCAAGCAGATCGTGTTGTATCAACAAATGGTCGGCGGCCTTGAGACGGCACTCGCCGTCAAAGACGGCATGCAGCGCAAGGGCTTGATTCTGTCATCTTTGATGAAATTAAAGCAATTGTGCAACCATCCGGATCAATACCTGGGCGGCAATGGGTATCGGGAAGCAGAATCCGGCAAGTTCAGCCGCTTGCGTGAAATCTGCCGAACCATCCATGAAAAAAGAGAGCGCGTTTTGGTGTTTACCCAGTTTAAGGAAATCATTGACCCGCTGTGTACTTTTCTGGCGAGTATTTTTCATCATCCGGGGCTGTTTATTCATGGAAGCGTATCGGTGAAAAAAAGAAAAGCGGTTTTGAGTGAATTCCAGGGGGAAAAATATGTGCCCTTCATGGTGCTGTCACTTCGGGCCGGGGGCGTGGGCCTGAACCTGACCCGGGCCAACCATGTGATTCATCTTGACCGGTGGTGGAATCCGGCGGTCGAAGATCAAGCCACGGACAGGGCCTTTCGGATCGGCCAGAAAAAGAACGTGCTGGTGCACAAGTTTATTACCAGCGGGACGATCGAAGAGAAAATCGATCTGATGATCGAAGCGAAAAAGCAATTGTCCCAAGATGTCATTGCCGCCGGAAACGAGGATTGGATCACCGAGATGGACAACACGCAGGTGATGGACCTGTTCCGGTTGTCGTTACCCGAATTATAGTGCCCACCCACAAACGGTCGATGGGTATTTTTAGATTAGGAAAAGAAGCGATCATGAGCCATTGGCAATATCCCAAATATGTATCCGTCGCTGAAAAAAGGGCGCGGGCTGAGAAAAAGATCCGACAGTTAAAAAAGAAAAATCCGCATATTGCACCGGTGATCATCGAGGGTGGAAGCCTGGCGAAGACCTGGTGGGGCAAGTCCTGGAACACCAATCTCGAACGGTACGCGGATTACAGCAACCGGATCGAGCGTGGGCGAAGTTATGTGCGCCATTTGGCGGTTCTCGACCTTCAAATTAACCAGGGCACGGTAAACGCCCTGGTGCAGGGCTCACAGAGCAAACCCTATGCGGTAAAAATCAGGATCAAGCGGCTGCCGAAAACCAATTGGGGAAAGATAACCATCGCCTGTGCGGGGAAGCTGGATTCGCTGCAGGACCTTTTGGCCGGACGGTTTCCCAAGGACCTGTCGCATCTTTTCATGGAGGAGGGCAGCGGCCTTTTCCCCACCCCGAAGGAGATCCAATTTTCCTGCAGTTGTCCGGACTGGGCATATATGTGCAAGCATGTCGCTGCCGTGCTCTATGGCATCGGCGCTCGGCTGGATCAGGATCCGTCACTCTTCTTTCAGCTGCGGCAAGTCAACCAGGATGACTTGATTGACCGGGCGCTTAAGGATACCACCCGAAAATATATCCAAAAGGCGGAGCAGACCACGCACCCGGTGGTTGCCGAGGCGGATCTCGGCAGTGTTTTCGGCATCGATATGGAAGCGATGCCCGATTTTGAAAACGTGGTTTCCGAGGCTGTTCCTGAACCCGAAAGCGTGATGGATTCACCGAAAAAAGCCAAGCCGGCCAAACGGTCATCCAAGAAAAAACCGAAAACCAAAGCGGTCGATGAAAAAATGTTGATCCTGGAACTGCTGCAACGCGCAAAAGACGGAATCGATGCGATTGGCCTGCATGCCGAGAGCGGCATCGATATCGTAAAGATTCGCAATGTCTTGTATCAGGCGTACCGCAAAGGCAGCATCAAGAAAGTTTCCCGGGGCATTTACAAGGCCGAGGCAACCAAGCCGACGCGGACCACCGGGATGGAACGCCCGGCGGCCGTCCTGGCGATTATCGAGGCCGCCCCCGGTGGGATCCGGGCGCCCCGGGTAGCCGAAGCGACCGATCTTCCCCTGGCATCAATCCGTGCCATGATCGCCCGCCTGATGAAAACAGGACAGATCCGAAGAATTTCACGCGGACTGTACGGACCACCCGCGCGAACCCGCAAAAAGAAGACGGCCGGTGCGACAAATGTGATTCTGTCGATGATCCAATCACATCCGGACGGCGTCGGCGTTGCCGCCCTGAAGGCCCAGTCGGGTTACGAGGAGAAGCAACTGCGAAATATCGTTTTCCGTCTTTACAAATCTGGAAAAATTCGCCGCGCCGGGCGAGGGATTTATATTGCCGTTTAGGGCATCCCTCATTTTGTAGTTTACACCTCTACAACATCGAGGGATGATAGCCACTTGCTATCAGGAATATCTGCGGCTGGCCGGCAGAAAGATTTCATCTGTCATAGATGACCTTGTGCCGGCGCTGCCTTTTTGGGAACGAATGATCGGAATCAGCTTTTTGCCAGATGAAATCGGAATATCGGCTGTTTCTGAAAGCGCGAAGGGGAAGGTTGTTGGGTTGAAGCGGGGGCGTCTGGGAGGCATCGAATACAATCCCTATTGTTACATCCCGGCACTATTCACAATAATGCAAGAATCTGTAAATCGACCAGATCGTAAAGGCACAGGGGATTACGATGCCTAACAAACCGACATATAAAGAGCTTGAGCAACGAGTAAGGGAATTGAAGAAATCTTATTTCGAGCTCAAGTGGGCGGAGGAGGAACTGCGGGAGAGCGAGGCACTTTTCAGGAAACTGTTCGAACGCCACGCCGCGGTCCAGCTGATCGTCGACCCTGGTAGCGGCAACTTCCTAGACGCCAATGATGCGGCAGTAGCATTCTACGGATGGACGCGGGAACAGCTCCAACAAATAAAGATTTCGGACATCAACATCCTTCCACCCGAAGAAATAAAGCAGGAGATGGAAAAAGCCAGGACCAACAAACGAACCCATTTTGAATTCCGTCACAGGCTGGCGGATGGATCCATCCGGGATGTGGAGGTGGTCAGCAGCAAAATCGAAGCAAAGGGAAAAGATCTCCTTCACTCCGTTATTCATGACATCACCGCGCGTAAACTGGCGGAAAAGTCTCTCAGGGAGAGTGAGAACAGTTTTAGCCAGCTCTTCGAGTTGGCGCCGGTCCCGATGGCCTATTCCTCCGAAGTCGGAGGATACAAGGATGCGACCTGGAACAAGGCCTGGTATCGAACCTTCGGCTATGCCCGGGAACAGGCGGAAGGCCGGAGCGGAAACGACATCGGACTGTGGGTCAATCCTACGGATCGCAGCCGTTTTATCGAAATGGTCAATCGGCAGAATTACGTTGCCGAATCCGAGACCCTCCTGCGGTGTCGCGACGGTGCCGTCCGTAACTGCTCGTTATTCGGCCGTTTCATCGACAAGCCCGGCGACCGGCTGATGATGGTGGTCTATCTTGATATCACCGAACGCAAACGGGTCGATGAAGAACGGGAGAAACTCCAGGCACAATTAAACCAGGCCCAGAAGATGGAGTCGGTCGGCCGCCTGGCTGGCGGGGTGGCCCACGACTTCAACAATATGCTGGGTGCGATTCTTGGCTATACGGAATTGGGCCTGCTGGGGGTCAGCCAGGCTGATCCGATCCATGGGACGCTAATAGATATCCAAAAAGCAGCACAGAGATCCGCCGATCTCACCCGACAGCTCCTGGCCTTTGCCCGCAAGCAGACCGTGGCGCCCACGGCGCTCGACCTGAATGAGACCCTGGAAGGCATGCTCAAGATGTTGTACCGACTCATCGGCGAAGACATCGACCTGACCTGGCTACCATGCAAGGACCTGGGTCGGGTCAGGATGGACCCCTCCCAGATCGAACAGGTGCTGGCCAATCTGTGCGTCAATGCTCGGGACGCCATCCACGATACGGGCAAGATCACCGTCGAGACGGGTGCCGTCACCTTTGACGAAACTTACTGCGCCGCGCATGTGGGGTCTATCCCCGGCGAGTATGTGCGGCTGGCCGTGAGCGACAATGGCTGCGGCATGGACGCCGAGACACTCTCGCACCTATTCGAACCGTTTTTCACCACCAAGGCTGTGGGCAAAGGCACCGGCCTCGGGCTGGCCACCGTCTATGGCATCGTCAAACAGAACAGCGGCTTCATCGATGTATGCAGCGAGCCGAGCCAGGGAACGACCTTCAAGATTTACCTCCCCCGGCACGAGACCGAGGCTGGCCGGACTACGAAGATGGATGCGGCACAACCGGCCGCACGCGGTCACGAAACCATCCTTTTGGTGGAAGACGAGCCGATGATTCTGGATATCACCACGACGATGCTCGAATATCATGGATACACGGTGCAGGCCGCCGCCACGCCGGGTGAGGCGATCCGTCTGGCGCGGGAACATGCCGGCGAGATCCACCTGCTCATGACAGATGTGGTTATGCCCGAGATGAACGGCAAAGACCTGGCCAAAAACCTGTTGTCGCTTTATCCGAACCTCAAGCGCCTGTTCATGTCCGGCTACACGGCCAACGTCATCGCTCATCACGGCGTGCTGGACGAAGGTGTTCAGTTTATCCAGAAGCCCTTTTCAGTGCAGACTCTGGCTGTCAAGGTTCGAGAGGTGCTGGACGAGACCTCATGGGCGACTCAAGGATAATTTTCCTAATCATGGTTGCCGGTCACCTTCGACAGATCTACCATGCCGAAACAAAGTATAAGTTGTCGATTTCGCGGTGACCGCAGACCTGTTCCCTCAACCCAACTGACCTCTTGGCCGCCGT
>DEIP01000001.1:17914-43854 GCA_002352605.1 Desulfobacteraceae bacterium UBA2771
TGTTGCCCGTTTCATAGAGGACTCCGCTGACGAAAAAACCCACGGTGAGACCCAGACCATAGGTGACGGCATTGTTCAATGCCTGGCCCAGGGTTTTATCCGCTGCTGGGGCCAGCTGATCCATGTACAGGATGCCGGCCATGTGAAAGGCGCCGTAGGTGATCGCGTGGAGCAGCTGGCTGGCCAGAATCACCATCGCCGACTGGGAGGCATACAGGATGCCCCAGCGCATCGCCGCCACTGCAAAAGATACGGCCAGTACCTGCTTGAAAGAGAAGCGGGTGAACAATTTTCCCGAGTTGATCATCACTACCACTTCCGCTGTGGATGCCAAGGCCCAGCAGATGCCGATGAAGCTTCCCCCATGGCCCAGCTGGGCCAGGTGGATGGAGAAAAAACCATAGTAAGCCCCGTGACTTACCAGCATGAGGAAGGCGCACAGGAGAAATACCACCGTGTGACCGGAAAACAGCCGGACGGCATCGTGGGGATGTGCCGGCCGCCGCGTGCTGATTCGTGGCATGGCCGTGGCAGCCACGGCCTGAGCGGTAGAAAAAACCAGCACCAAGGCAATGACGATACCCACGTCATATCGGTCGATCATCTTTCCCAAAACGATCACCACGGTGATGAATGCGATCGACCCCCATGCTCGGGTACGGCCGTAGCGGTGTTTGGTCTTGCCCAGCACATCCATGGCAAAGGCTTCGAGAAAAGAGATGATCGGGGCGTAAAAGGCACCGTAGACGATGGTGATAACCAGCATGAATCGAAAGTCGGTGGTAAAGAGGAAAAGCGCCCACAGGGCCGTGCTGACAATGCTGCACAGGATGTAAATGGGGCGACGGATGTCTTTTCGGTCCGCCAGGATGCCCCATAGGATGGAAAAGAGGATCAGTACGGCAGCACGAACGGCAGAGAGGCTGCCGATCTGAAAACCGGTAAAGCCGATGTTCATGCAATACAAGTTGAAATAGGGAAGAAACACGCCCATGGCACCGAAATAGAGAAAATACTGAATTCTGATGGCGTTTGAATTGTTGATCATGGCCAAACCGTAGACGGAGTTAATGTTGTGGGCATCATATCCATTCTGGTGTGAAAGGCAACGCCTTTCCACAAACCGGGCATCGGTAAGCTACAAAGCCTCGGAAAAAAGGCCTTGCCAGGCTGAAATCTTGACATAAATCGAAAACATGCGCATCCTTCGACCCTGTCGATGGTTGCCTGCCGTTACCTGTTTCCGTGAAACAGACCCACTTGAAAAATCTTATTCTCAACAGGGAGGAATGGATGAACCTTAAGGCGAGAGATTCGATCTGGATTTTGCTGGTAATGCTCAGTCTTGCCATTACCGGGTGTGTTCAATCCCAGACAACCGGAACCGCAGTTATTCAGAACAAGACCATGATGGAAAACCCTGTGGAGATGGTGAATCAGCTCGGCAGCGACATTTCCGAAGCACGCATGGCTCAGCTCAACATTCTCTCTCCCGATGGGTTCGAAAAAGCGGAAAGCGCCTTTTTCAGTGCCCGGAAAGATCTGGAGAAGGGCGATGAGATCGCCGATATCCGTGAGTCCGTCATGGAATCGCACGCACACCTTGAAGCGGCGGAAGCGATCGCAAGGGTGTCGCGCACCACCCTGGAAGATACCCTCAAGGCTCGTGAAATGGCCCGCAGCGCCGGGGCGGCCAAGTTTGAAAATGAATACCGACGGGTGGAAAATGATTTCCTGAACCTGACCCGGGCCATTGAAAGGGACAACTTGAGTTATGCCCGGATGAACCGGAGCAAGGTGATCGCGCACTTCCGCGAGCTGGAAGTTCGAGCCATCAAAGAGGAGACCATCGGTGAGGTGCGTGCGCTCATCGCCCGGGCCGAAGCCGCCGGTGCGAGAAAAATCGTGCCCCTATCCTACGACCAGTGTATGGCGCAGGTCAATGCCGGCGATGCCTTCATCTCGGCCAATCCCTATGCCAGGGAAGAGATGCACGCCATGGCCGAAGCGGCCATGTTTGCGGCCAGCCGATTGGTGGTAATCACCGCCCAGAGCAACCAGGTCAAAACCATGAAACCGGAAGCGATCGTCCTCTTGGTGGAAAAACACCTGCACACGATAGCCGCCGCGGTCGACGCTCCGGACATGCGCAACCAAAAATACCAGACCCAACTGGACAATATTATCGGTTCCGTGGATTCGCTGAAAAAAGATCGCTCCTTCCTTTCCGAAAAGAAACAGGCCCTGCAGGCGGAGATGGAAACGATCAAGGATGACTACCAGGCCCGGATCGACGTTCTCAACGTACGAGTGGCCACCCTGGAAGGCAAAACCCGGGAGGATCAGATGGCCAAGGAGCGCATGGCCAGGGAGCAAATGGCCGTGGAGCAGCGCCTGGCGGCGGAAAGAAAGTTCAACCGGCTCTACGTGGCGGTTCGCAATTATTTCCAAACCGATGAAGCTGAGGTCTACAAGCAGGAGCGCCAGCTGGTGATCCGGCTCAAGGCCATGCATTTCCCGGTGGGAAAAAGTATTATTATGCCGGAGAATTACCCCCTGCTCAGCAAGGTGCAAAAGGCCATTCGCACCTTCGATGACCCGCGGGTGATCGTGGAAGGGCATACGGACACCACAGGCTCCGACGAGGTGAACATGCTGCTCTCCCAGCGACGGGCCGGGGCCGTACGCGAATACATGATTGCCAACCAGACCTTGCTCCAGAACAGCATTTCCGCCGTGGGTTACGGCGCCGAGCGTCCCTTGGCTTCCAATGCCACCTCGGCGGGCCGGGCCATCAATCGTCGGATTGATATCCTGATCATCCCTGAGATAAAACCCATTTGAGGGTCGCAGTAAGGAATTATTCCACAGCTTGTGCGGCCTTTTCGGTTGACTTGGCGTTTCGATCACGATTACAATTAATTCACGGTGGCAATAAAAAGTCGTCCTGAGCGCTCCCGATCCGGTTGCACCGACGTCTCCTGTCCGACGCGACATTGTAGAATATGGACCGAATTTTACATACGACACCCATCTTGTTTAGTGGACATCGCCTGCTGACAGACAACATGCAATTCTCAATGGCCTGATCCGGCTTTTTCGGTACATGCGGATGTGCCGGCCGATTCCGGGCTGGTTTATCTTTCGGAGTGCTCATGCGCACCACGGATCCGAGTCGTGACCGGGGATCCACCATTGCAACCCGTTCAGAAAGGAGGCCCACAGATGTATCTCAAACAAGGCGATCTATTCTGGGGAATGGACAAGGCGTTCGTCAAAATGGCCATGGACATCAGCACCAAGGAAAATTACGAAGAGGGCGCGGCGGTTTTCAGGGAGGGGGACCCGGCCGAGGCCTTTTATATCCTGGTCAAGGGCCGCATTAAACTCACCTTGGGAGAGAAATCTCGGGAGGTGTACGTGGCTTATCAGCCGGGAGAAATCATCGGGTGGTCCAGCATTATCGGTCGTGACACGCTGTCCGCAACGGCGAACTGCCTGGAGCCCACTATTCTAAGCAGGATGGACAGGGATCGTTTTCTTAAACTCTTAAAAGATCATCCTGCCCAAGGCGTGACACTGTTCCAACGCGTGGCAACGATGCTCGGCAACCGGCTGGTGAGTCTCTATCCCAGTATTGCCTAAAGCAAGTGCTTGGTTTCCTTGTAAAGTGCCGGGCTGGTGCAGACTTCGTAGTATTTTCGGTGGGTGAAATGAAGCTGGCTGAGGTCCTTGGGGTTGACCGTCGGTACGTCGGCTTCCCGTAACACCAGGCGTTGGTAGCGGCCTGATTGGGTAGGAAATTTACCCGTAAATAAGTGGACCTTTTCGAGCTGCAGGTCCGGAATGTCGCCGTAAAACTGCTTCAGGTCGATCTCCTGGGCCAACTTTCGAAAACCGGCCTCGTTCAACTCAATGCCGTTGACGTTGTAGCGAAGAAAAAGATCGTCGGCCGTCTTCTCTGCTTCTTCGTCCGATACCTCCTGGAAAACGAAGAGGTTGAAAGGGCTGGTGTTTTTTCGAATGATCTGCCGTACCGATTTGTGGCAACCGGCAAGGCGATCCGCCTTGTTGATGGCCGGCGATATCATGATGCGGTTGTCCCCATCGAAGAGAAAGGTGGGGGCGGCAGTCCGGTGACAGATGCCAATGCCCAGTTCCAGAATCGGAAGCTGGTATTCCCGGCTCTTCTTGTTATAGCGGTTGATGATCATCAGCATGTTGATTGCCATTCCGCAGGCTCGGGCCACACTGTACCAGCCGCTGGGCGTGTTCTCCTGCTCAAAGATGGAAAGGATGATAGCATCGCCTTCGATGAACACCTTGTGGGCGTCGTATTCGGAGAGGATCTCGGTAATCGGATCAAAGAAATTGAGGCTGAAATAGGATGCCGGATTGAGCCCGCGTTCGTTCATCTGGTGGGTGATATCCGTCGATCCGCGCAGATCAGCCTTGATGATGGTGTGGTTCATGATGGGTCTTTCGCCCATCTCCTGTTCGTTGGGTAGTAGAAATTCATACAGGGTGTGGTTGGCCTTGGAGAGTGCCAGTATCTTTTTGTCGGTGACCAGATTGATTCGCTCCGCCGCCTTGAGATAAACATTAAAGCAGCATAAATCGCGGTGATACCGGCAGAAAGCCCGCAGGAAACGGACCAGGTATTGTTTCTTATGGCGGGTGCCCATCCGTTCCATCTGAACGACCTTGCGGTTGAGCGGCCACAGGCGGAAGGTTTTGCCGTAAAGCTGTTTCAAGCGCTTGAGCCGGTTTCTCACCAATTTTCGACTTTTTGGGTCGATCAGGTATTGCAGGATCTGCAGGGGAACAAGGGGAGGGCAGTAGTCGCGATACAGGGGCTGCATTTCAAAAGAAGCCGTGATTCGTTCCATCAGGCCGGTTCGGGAGAACTGCCGGAAAAAATAATCCATCAACAGTTGCTGGTGTTTCATCTTTAGTCGGTGGGACCGGAGGGTTTCTTTGTCCGCTTTTTCCCGTTTTAAGGATCGGTATTTTTTTTTGGCCAGGTTTCGGTTCAGCAGCAGGTCGATGTTTTCGGGACACTTGATCCATCGGTCCAGGCGTTGCAGTTGAAAATTTTTGGTTTTCCCATTCTCCGGTAATTCGCCCGCACTGATTTCCCGGCGTCGTCGGTCCAGCGACCAGCTGATCGCAGCCGTTTCTTCCATGTAAAGGAAACCGAAGATGCTGCGCATGAGGTTGAGCGTCATTTCGTACCGGTCCGGATCTTCAACCCGACGCCCCAGACAGATGTCATACTCTTCGATCATGAAGCGGTCGTTGAACGGGTTGTCCGTGTGAACGATGGGGTTGGTGAGCAGATCGAAGAGAAACGGAAGGTCCTGACCGAACACCGCTTCACGCATTTCCCGAATGTCGGTTCCCCGGATCTCCCTGAAATACCCGCAAAGCGATAGGCCCACTTCCTGCTGCACCGCTTCCCGGTTTTGTAGCACGTGGGCCAGGTTTTCCTTTTGTTTAAGCGCCGCTTTATGGTCATCATTGCGGGTCAGGTCCGATTGTCGGATGGTGGCTTTGCAATGGCTGATCAGGATGTCGTACTGCTTACGAATTTCATCGTGGACCATGCGTAAAATGGCGATCTGGGCCAGGAAATCAACCTGGATCTCCTTGGCGGCCCTGGCTTTGTTTACCGCATCGCTCATGATCTGTCCGTATAACTGGCGATAGCTTTCCTGCTCCCTGGCCAGGGTGTTCAATTGTTTTTTCTCGGAACCGGTCCAAATGCCGGTTTTGCGTTCGATGAGAAGGGCGGCCAATGTGGCTGTCGCCTTGCAAAAAGTTGGGCTCAAGCGGACATCGCAGCGGATGTTGTCCACCCCCAGAATCAGCCGGTCCATCGAGAAATCGGTGGAATAGGAGTCCATGTGGAAACCCCCTAGACCGGGTAGTCTGGGTTGGTATTTGAAAAAGTCGAACATTCCTGCTCGTTCCGCCTGCTGTTGGAAAAAGAAAAAGGGCCGTATCAACCCCTGGGTAGCTTTACCATTTGGCGTCTGTGGTGTCCATCAAATTAACCCAACACCGGTGGCAACCAATGCGGTTCGACCGCAGGGCCGACGGTTTCGTAGCGCCCACCGGTTTTACCGGCGGAATCTATCGATAGGACCTCGGAGAAAAGCCTGCCCATGTGTGGGCCCGGTATGGACAAGCAGACCATTACCCGTTAGGCTATATCGTCGAGTCGTGCCCATCCATAACGTGTTTGTCCGGATGGAAAGGATCGTTTCGCCACAACCGTGGCGCTTTTCCATTGCATCAGGGGGATCCATGGAAACCATTCTCATCGCAAACGCATTGACGGTCAATGAAGGCGCGTCAACATATCAGGACCTACGGATTCGTAACGGTCGCATTGATGCGATTGGCGGGAATTTGTCTGCCAAGGGGGTGGACCGGGTTATCGACGCCGACGGCCGAGCCCTGTTTCCGGGGATGATTGACGATCAGGTTCATTTCCGTGAACCGGGCTTGACCCACAAGGGAAACATCGCTTCGGAATCCCGCGCGGCAGTGGCCGGCGGGATCACCAGCTATATGGAAATGCCCAATACCTTGCCAGCCACCACCACCATCGGTCGCCTCGAGGAAAAGCATCGTATCGCCCGGAACACATCCTTTGCCAACTACAGTTTTTACCTGGGGGGCGCCAACGACAACATCGAGGTCGTCAAGATGCTGGACCCGAAGCAGGCATGTGGCGTGAAGGTGTTCATGGGTGCCTCAACCGGAAACATGCTGGTGGATGACCCCGATGCATTGGAGCAGATCTTTACCCACTGCCCGACCATCGTGGCCACCCATTGTGAGCACAGCCCCACCATCGAAGCAAACATCCGTCGGTTTCAGGCCATCCATGGGGAGAATATTCCCATCGCCCTCCACCCGGCCATCCGCAGCGAAGCAGCCTGCTATCGGTCCACCGCCCTGGCCGTGGAACTGGCCCGTCGATGCAACACCCGGCTGCACATACTGCACCTGAGCACGGCCAAGGAACTGACACTTTTGTCTTCACTGCCGTTGGAAAAGAGACGAATCACCGCCGAGGCCTGCGTCCATCACCTGCTTTTCTCGGAAACCGACTACCGAGACAAAGGCAACCTGATCAAATGCAATCCGGCCATAAAAACAGAAGCGGATCGCCAACAGCTGCTGGCGGCACTTCAGGAAGGGACGATCAATGTGGTGGGAACGGACCATGCCCCCCACACCCTGGAAGAGAAACAGCAGCCATACCTGAGGGCGCCATCGGGGATGCCCCTGGTTCAGCATGCCTTTGTCAGCCTGCTGGAGCACGTACATGACAGGACGCTCACCCTTGAACAGGTGGCCGAAAGGACGGCCCATGGTCCGGCGCGACTATTTGATGTAAAGGATCGGGGGTATCTCCGGGAGGGTTACTGGGCGGACCTGGTGCTGGTGGACCTGAAGCGGCCCACGGTGGTAGACGACCAGCCGGTTTACTACCACTGCGGTTGGACACCCTTTGCCGGCCGCACTTTCCGATCGAGCGTCGTGTCGACCTTCGTTTGTGGTCACCCTGCGTTTATGGACGGGCAGATCGATCCGACGCCCAAAGGGATGCGGCTGGAATTCGAGCGATCATCATCATTAAAATGACAACGCCCCATGTTCTCTCAGGATGTTCACCCCAATGGCCAAGAGGGCGATTCCCCCCGTTGTTTCCGCCCAGCGGCTCAGTTGCGACATGCCGCCGATAGCTTTCCCCAGGTGAATGCCGGCAGCGGTAAAGGCACCGGCCACCAGCCCGATGACCAGGGCCGGGACCCATATGGAGACGTCGATCATGGAAAGGCTCAGGCCCACGGCCAGGGCGTCGATGCTGGTAGCCACGGACAGCATTACCATGGTCATGCCTTTGGTGGGGTCCTTGGCATTGGCTTCTTCCCTTTCGCCTTTGAATGCCGATCTGAGCATGCCTTGGGCTACGAAAGCCAGTAGAACGAAGGCAATCCAGTGGTCGTAGGCCTCGATGCGGCTTCTGATCGTCAAGCCGGCACTCCAGCCGACGACGGGCATCATGGCCTGAAACAGGCCGAAGTGCCAGGCCAGCCGAAAGGTCTGCCGCGGGCCGACCGATTTAAGCGCCACACCGGCGGCAATGGAAACGGCAAAGACATCCATGGCCAGGGCCACAGCCAGAAAAAGCGTGTGGATCAGCGCCACGACCCATATCCTCGTATATTTACCAGCATTTATCTGCTTTTGGATAGCTCCCCAGCAGCTTGACGAACACGGCGTGCAGGGTCAGTTCGCCGATGGCCGATTTAACCTCGTCGGCGTCGATACCTGCTTCGAATGCCGCGTAGAAGACATATTCCCAGGGGGTTTCCGGGATGGGCCGGGATTCCAGCTTGGTGAGGTTCAGGCCGTACTTGTGGAAAATCTTGAGGCAGTCCACCAGGGCGCCGGGATAGTGGCGGGTCTTGAAGGCCACGGTGGTCTTACCCGTCACGTGGTCTGCCGGTACGTTCTCCTTGTTGGCGATGACGAAAAAGCGAGTGGTGTTGGAGTTGTTGGTCTGGATATTCCGCTCCAGGATATCCATGTCGTAGATCTCGGCGCACAGCTCCGAAGCGATGGCGGCGCAGTCCAAACGGTCGCCGGATGCCACGGCATGGGCGGCACCGGCAGTGTCGTAGGCGGGCACCAGGCGGATGCTTTTCGACGTCAGGTAGGCCTTGCACTGTTTGAGCGCATGGGGGTGGGAATGGGCCTCTTTGATCGCTTCCAGCCGGGCGCCTTTTTTAGCCAGAAGGGTATGACGGACGGGCAGATACACTTCGGCGATGACGAATACATCGTTGGCAAAGAGAAGGTCGTAGTTCTCCACCACGGTGCCGGCGATGGTATTCTCTACGGGGATGAAGCCGAAAGTCACCGCTGCGCTGTTCACCAAATCGAATACATCGTCGAATGAGTCGCAACCGACCGTCTCGACATCCTTGCCAAAATGTTCGTGGAGGGCCATCTCGCTATAGGCGCCCCGTATTCCCTGAAATGCAACTTTCATCTGCCGAGCCTTTCGTGAATGGTGGCCATGGCGTCGATGAACGCCTGGCGTTTTTGTTTGGCATAGGGGTTATAGATATGCATGTCCTCGAAGAGCTGCCAGGTGTCATGGCTGACCACGCCTAAAATGTGCATGAGCCGCCTGTAGCCCTCGGTGTCGATATCCAGTTCTCGGGCGCCGAAGGCTGACAGGGAACGACCGATGAAATGGGTCAACGAGAGGCTAACGGCAATTTTCTCGTCATGCTCTTGGGCTGTGGCCTCGATGACCACCAGCCCCCGACCTTCCAACCAGGCCCTGATTTTCTCATATTGACCGCCGTCGATACGTTCCGGACAGAGGACGATTTTGCGGCCTTTCAAGGACTTGGCTGCGCTGTCCGGACCGAACATGGGATGGGTGGGCAGGATGGAAACCGTTTCAGGCAGCAATTCCCGCATCCATTGCACCGGGTATACCTTTACCGAGCACACATCTACCACCAGGGCGCCTTCTCTCAGCAGCGGCGCCACCTGGCGCAGGCTTTCTTGCATGGCGGAGATGGGCATGCACAGGACCACGATTGGTTGGCCGCAGGCCGTTTCAAGGGAGACGGGCCGTGCCCCGCAGGCCCTGATCACTTTTTCCTTATCGCTGCGAGTATACACGACGACGGAGAAATCCGTGGACAGGTAACGGGCGGTAAGCTCGCCGAAGCGACCGAAACCGATAATACCGATTCGACTCATAGTACCTCGCGAATTCTCTCGAATGCATCCAGCAATCGATCGTCGGGTGCGGCAAAACAGATGCGCACATGGCCGTCCATGCCGAAGTCCTCACCGGGGACAACGGCGACCGCCGTTTTTTCCAGAATCCGGGCGGCGAAATCCCCAGACGTTTCCCCCTTCCTCAGATGGTCGGAAACGTCCGGAAAGAGGTAAAAGGCGCCCTGGGGGCGAATGCAGGGAAAGAGACCGGCCAACTGATCGAAGGCCAGGTCCCGTTTGTGTTGAAGATCCGCCCGGCGTCGGATCAACAGATCCTCATCCATTTCCAGGGCTGCCATGGCGCCGTGTTGGGCGAAGGTGCAGACGTTGCCGGTCAGATGACTCTGGAGGCGCACCATGGCCGCCGCCACCGCCGTCGGGGCAACGGCATAGCCCACGCGAAAACCGGTCATGGCATAGTGCTTTGAGAAACTGCGGGTGAGGATGAGCCGGTCACGCAACGGGGCCGGATCGTAGAGCGAGAAAAACGGCAGGTTGTCGTAGACGAAGAAGTCATAGGCCTCGTCGGCGATCACGAACAGGTCGTTCTGCACGGCCAGTCGAGCGATCGCTTCCAAATCCCCGCGGGGATAGACGGCGCCGGTGGGGTTGTTGGGGGAGTTGATCAAAATGGCCTTTGTCTTTTCGGTAACGGCAGCCGCCATGGCGTCCGGGTCCAGTTGGTGGTCCTTGGTGGGAACCAGCACCGGCTCGGCGCCGGCCAGGCGTACCTGCTCGGCATAGCTGACCCAGCAGGGAACGGGAATGATGACCTGGTCTCCCGGATCGCAGATGGTCTGAAAAATGGCATACAGCGCCTGTTTGGAGCCGTTGAAGACGACGATGTTTTCGGGTCCGCAACCGTCAAACCGATCGGCCAGGGCAGTTCTCAAGCCCATGAGACCCGCCATGTCAACGTAGCGGGTTTCCTGCCGGTCCAGTGCCCTTTTGGTGGCGTCGATTATCGGCGCCGGTGTATCGACCGTCGGCTCGCCGATGGCCAGGCTGATCACCGGGCGATCTTGTCGCTTCAACCCTTCGATTAACGGAATGAACCGCGCGGTTTTCGATCCCTCGACCCTTTGTATTCGATTGGACAGTTTCAAATCCTCAATCCCCCATATTCCGAAATCCTTGATTTCCTCAGTGTCTACGCACGCATTTTCTGCCGCAGGGCAAAGTCCCCCAGCACCAGCGCGGCCATGGCTTCCACAATGGGCACGGCCCGAGACACCACGCAGGGGTCGTGGCGGCCCTTGGCCGCAAGGGTACATGGGTTGCCGTTAAAATCCACGGTCTGCTGTGCAATGCCGATGGTGGCCGGCGGTTTGAATGCCACCCGAAAAACCACGGGTTCACCGTTGGCGATGCCGCCCTGAATGCCCCCGCTGTTGTTGGTCGTCGTACCCAGGCGCCCGTCGGCAGCCACGAAGGGGTCGTTGTGGATCGATCCCTTGAGCCGGGTGCCGGCAAATCCCGAACCGATCTCGAAGCCCTTGGTGGCGGGAATGGAGAGCATGGCCTGGGCCAGCTTGGCCTCCATTTTATCGAAGACCGGCTCCCCCCATCCGGCGGGCACATTGCGGCACACACAGGTGACGATACCGCCCACGCTGTCTTGATCCTCCTTGACCCGGGTCACCAGATCCACCATCTTATCGGCAGCCGCAGTGTCCGGGCACCTGATCAGGTTGCCGTCGACGGTCTGCCGGGTGATGGTTTGCAGATCCACATCCATCGATGCGATATCGCTGACCGCGCTGACCCAGGCGACGATCTCGACCCCATAGGCCTCATTGAGCATCTTTTCCGCTATCGCGCCGGCGGCCACCCGACCGATGGTTTCCCTGGCGCTGGATCGTCCGCCCCCGGACGATGCGCGTATGCCGTATTTCATCTGGTAGGTGAAATCTGCGTGGGAGGGTCGGGGGATTTGGCTCATCTGGCGGTAGTCACCGGGCCGCTGATCCTTGTTGGGCACAAAAAGACCGATGGGGGTGCCTAAGGTGATACCGTTTTCCACACCGGAAAAGATGGTCACCCGGTCCGTCTCCCGGCGGTCGGTGGTAAGCTTGCTCTGGCCCGGCCGGCGCCGATCAAGCTGCGGCTGGATGTCGGCCTCGCAAAGCGTCATGCCGGGCGGACATCCGTCGAGAACGGCGCCCACCCCTTTGCAGTGGGATTCGCCGAAGGTAGAGATTTTTAACAGCGTTCCGAAGGTGCTGGACATGATGGTTATCCTGTCTGTTTGTTATCGTGCTATTTTACTGCAATTCGTCCCCAATCCTTAGTGGTGTTTCGGCCGGTTAAACCGTGTAGAGGGTTTCCCATACCTTCCAGAAGTCGGGAAAGGATTTCTCCACGCAATGCGGTTCTAAAATTTTAATTCCGGGAGCCACCAGGCCGGCCATGGCAAAACTCATGGCAATGCGATGATCATCGTAGGTGTCGATCGACGCGCCGTCAGGTGCGCCTCCCGTCACCAGCAGCCGGTCATTTTCGGCGATGGCGACGATGCCCATTTTCTTCAGTTCGGCGCAGGTAGACGCCAGCCGGTCGCTCTCCTTGGCCTTGAGGTGAGAGACGTTTTCGATGACCGTGGTGCCGTCGGCAAAGGCCGCCACTACGGCCAGGGTGGGAACCATATCGGGCATGTCGGCCATGTCCACCGTTACGGCTCGAAGCGCTCCGCCGGTCACCGTAATGCCGTCGGATTCGTGGTTCACCCGGCAGCCCATCTGTTCGAAAACCCGGGCCAGGCCCACGTCTCCCTGGCTGGAATCGACCGACACCCCCTTAACGGTGACGCTGCCGCCGGTGATGGCGGCCGCCCCCCAGAAGTATCCGGCCTGGGAGGCATCCGGCTCCACCGTGTAGTCACCGGCCCGGTAGGTCTGGTTGCCGGCTACCTCAAACCGGGTGTATCCGTCCCGCTGCACCTGGATGCCGAAGCGTTTTAAAATGTCCACGGTCATGTTCACGTAAGGCCGTGACACCGGCCCGTGGGAAACCGTGATGGAGATGCCCGACGGGGTGCACGGGGCCATGAGCAGCAGGGATGAGAGATACTGGCTGCTCACGCTGCAGTTGATGGTCACCGAACCACCGAAGGCCCGGTCCCCGGGTATCTCCACCGGCGGGCAGCCGTTGTTTTCCACCGCCCGTGCATCGATGCCCAACCGGTTGAGCGCCGCCAGCAGGTGGCCGATGGGTCGGTGATACATCCGCGGGGAACCGGTGAGCGTATAGGTCCCTTGCCCCAAAGTGGCCACACCGGCGAGCAGACGCATGGACGTACCGGAGTTGGCCAGGTAGATGGGCTCAGCGCAGGGCTTGAACCGGCCGTTCAGGCCGTGAATCGCGATGGTCTGTTCGTGGTCGGCAACCTCCGCCCCCATTTTTTCTAAGGCCGCGAGGGTTAACCGGGTGTCCTGACTGCGTAGCGGGTTGCGTACCGTGCTGACGCCGTCGGACAGCGCTGCCGCGATGAGGGCCCGATGGGTGTAGCTTTTGGATCCCGGCACACGGACCTGACAACGGACGATGCGATGGGGCTTGATTTCAATCATGCTATTTGTCCTGACCCGGATAAACCGGAAACAACAAAATGGTTGCACCAAAACCTTACATGGAGAATACGAAATTCTGGATTAAGACGCAAATTTCAGTGCCCACGCACGAATGGCCACCAAAAGCCCGTTTTGGCCGGGCTGACAAAATGCCGCCGTTGGGATGGTCGGTCCGGGGTTGTGGGTGACCGGATTTCCCATCACCGCGTACCGATGCGTGTGGGGCGACGGTCAGGCCGGATGCTGGCGATGCCATGGTCTAAACCCCCACACCGAGCATGGGATAGGAACCCAGGTTTTTCAGGAAAAGGGCATGGGGCTGAATCAGCTCGATAACCTTCTGGATGTTGCCGTCTTCAAAATGCCCCTCCAGGTCGATGAAAAAGAAGTGGCTCCAGCTTTCGTGCCGCGTGGGGCGGGATTCGATCTTGATTAGATTGATGCCGGCGTCGGTGATGGGGGCAAGGGCGCCGGCCAGGGCGCCGGGCACATGGGCCAGGGCGAACATCAGCGACGTCTTGTCCTTGCCCGACGGGCGAACTTGCTCCTTGCCGATTATCAGAAACCGTGTGGGCCGGCGGGAAAAATCCTCGATCTTCGAGGCCGCCGTTTCCAGGCCGAAGATGGCTGCCGCACCGCCGCCGGCAATGGCCGCCACCCCTTTTTCATTTGCCGCCCGGTTCACGGCAAAGGCGCTGGAACTGCACTCGTTCAATTTTGCCCCGGGAAGATACTGATTGAGCCAGGTGCGGCACTGGTTCAGGGCCTGGGAATGGGCGTAGACCGCCTCGACCGCACTGAGGCTGATCTGTTTGGCCAATAGATCGTAGGAGACCTGTTGATAGCGCTCGGCGCAGATGCACAGGTTCGATTCGAAAAAGAGATCCAGGGTGTGACGCACCGATCCCTCCACGGAATTTTCCACCGGCACCACCCCATAGGCGCAGGCACCCTTTTCCACCTCGCTGAAAATTTCCCGGATGCTGGGTTGGGGTACATAGGTAACCGAGTAGCCGAAGTGGTTTGTGGCCGCCAGATGGGTGAAGGTCGCCTCGGGACCGAGGTAGGCCACCCGTTGGGATGCCTGGATGGCGCGCGCGGCAGCGATGATGTCGATGAAGATGTGGTGCAGGACGTTGGGGTTCAGTGGTCCCTTGTTCAGGGCCGTCAGGCGCCTGAGGATTTCGCTTTCCCGGGTGCTGTCCACCACTTGGTTGCCGCCGTCTTTTTTCAGCTCCCCGATGCGCTTGGCCAGGTTGAGTCGCCGGTTGATCAGTCCCAGGATGGTGTCATCGATATGGTCGATCTGGTTGCGGATATTGCAGATGTCGGTGGCCATCGTGCAGCCGGGGGTGTTTTCATTCGCTTCCATGGTCGTTGGTGCCTCTTTCTTGACAACTTAGTAAAACAAAGGGCCGGGGAGATTTTCTCCACGGCCCGAAAACGAAAAAGCCGTGGGTTTTCGGTCTGCCCACGGCTTGGTTTGTCTGTTTCGATTCTCAGAACATTCAGCGCGCGCCGGGCAGACCCTTGCTAAGAAAATAGTAAAAGCAAAAAAACCTGCCGGTAAAAAAGTGGCCCATCGCCTGCGTTCCTTTCGAGGATTAAAGTTTCGGAAAAATACAAATTCGGCTTGCCCCTGTCAAGCTTTTTCCGAAACGGCTGGTCAGCGGGACTGATGATTAAACGAGCGCCCACCCGTTCAATTGATCCGCTGCCGTTTGGAAGTGCGATTTTTAACGAACCCGTCAATTTCGACTTGACAAAATCGCTCAGCCCGGCTTAGAAACGAAAATAAAGAGACTGAGCGTTCGCTCGGATTTATGCTGAAAAACCACCTATGCCGAATTTTTACAGAGTGTTGAATATGATTCGGAAAAAATCCGAAACCGATGGAATTCCAACCCAGATTAAGAACCAGGCATTGGTGACCCAACGCCGGCGGCAGATTGTGGATGCGGCGGTGAACCTGTTTATCGAAAACGGATTTCACAAGACCACCACCCGTCAGATTGCCCGGGCGGCCGGTATCTCCATCGGCTCACTTTACGAATATATCGCCACCAAGGATGATGTGCTTTACCTGGTATGTGACGCCATCCATGCGGAGATCGAGCAGGGGGTGGGCGCCGCGTTCAACCGGGCCGACAAGGGTGAGAACTCCCTGGCAGCGGTGATCCGTGAGTACTTTATGGTTTGTCATCGCATGAACGACCATATTCTGTTGATTTATCAAGAGACCCGGTCTCTGCCCGGCAAGTGGCAACGGGTGGTGCTTGAAAATGAAATCCGTATTACCGGCATTTTTACCGGGGTGCTGGCCCGACTCATGGACGCCGGTGACCTGCCACGGATCGGCCGACGGCAATTGGACCTGGTCGCCCATAACATATCCGTGCTGGGACACATGTGGACATTTCGGCGTTGGTTTCTGGCCAACCATTACGACATCGACGAGTATACCGACTTTCAGACGAAAAACATCTTGGGCATGTGCCGGGAAAATGCTTCCTGAGGGCGCCAACCAGGGGCCGGGTTACCGGGAATTATCGTCTGAACAACACCATGACCTAATAATGCAGGAGGAGTAGAATGGAATTTGAGCTTAACAAAACACAAAAGGACATTCAAAAGGCCGTACGGGACTTCGTCAAGGGCGAGTTTGACAAGGAGCTGGCTTTCGAGCTGGAACAAAAGCACGAATTTCCCCGAAAGATCTGGAAAAAGGCTTGCGATTTGGGGTTGATAGGGGTTCATTTCCCGGAACAATATTCGGGTCAGGGCCTTGGGTCCCTGGAAGATATTCTGGTCGTCGAAGAGCTGTGTCGCGGTGACTCCAGCATCGGCAGTGCTGTTGCACTGGCCGCCTTCGCCTCGGAAATCATCGTGCACTACGGCTCAGATGAACAAAAGGAGAAATACCTGCCCGCCGTCGCCGAAGGCGAAATGCTTTCCGCCGGTGCCTTCACCGAACCGGACCACGGCTCGGATATCACTTACATGGACACCACCGCCGTCAAAGAGGGCGACGAATGGGTGATCAACGGCGGCAAAACCTTCATCACCAACGGCGGGCTGGCCGGCTTTTACAATGTGCTTTGCCAGACCGACCCCGACGCAAAACCCGGTTACAGGGGCCAGAGCCTGATCCTGGTGGAAGCTGGCCGGGAAGGCCTCTCCACCGTCGACGTGGGCGTCAAGATGGGCATTCGCATGATGGCCACCGCCGAGGTGATCTTCAAGGATGTGCGTGTGCCCCTTGCCAATCTCATCGGCCAGGAGAACAAGGGCTTTTACCACGTGCTGCATTTCTTTGATGAAAGCCGCATCCAGATCGCCGCCCAGGCCCTGGGAACGGCGCAGGGCGCCTTTGACCGGGCCCTGGCCTATGTGAAGCAGCGTGAGCAGTTCGGCAAGAAAATTGCCCAGTTTCAGGTGACCCAGCACAAGCTGGCGGACATGGCCACCAAGATCGAACTGGCCCGCCTGATCACTTACAAGGCCGCATGGAACTTCGACCAGGGCCGAATCGATCCTAAGCTCACCTCCATGGCTAAAATGTACGCGGCCCGTACCGCGGTGGAAGTCGCCGACGAGGCGATCCAGTTGCTGGGCGGCTATGGCTACATGACCGAATACGAGGTGGAGCGCTTCTACCGCGATGCCAAAATCACCGAAATCTACGAAGGCACCAAGGAGATCCAGAAGAACACCATCGCCAGTGCGCTGATCGGCAAGTTGAAATAACGAAAAACCGTTACCCGAACCAATGATCGTTTTCCGGAGGGTGCATGTTTCCCGGTGTATTAATCGTCACCCTCCGGGGGGTTACCCCAACCGATTTTCGTTGATTCTGCGACCTGAAACTTTCGACCGCCACCACAGCAACTTTCCATCGATGTCCGACAGGCACCAATCGGTCTGGTCCGAACACGGGAAAGCCATCCGCTCGGCGGTGCGTGACAACCAGGACCAGCCACAGGAGGACGCATGAACGATGACATTCAGGTTTACCGGCCAAAGAACAACGTCCGGGCCGTCACGGCAACATCCCTTTTCGACGGCCACGATGCCTCCATCAATATCTTCAGGCGCCTCATGCAAAGTTCCGGCGTGGAGGTGATCCATCTGGGCCACAACCGCTCGGTAAAAGAGATTGTGGACGCCGCCATCGAAGAGGACGCCCAGGGCATCGCCATCTCAAGCTATCAGGGCGGCCATATGGAATTTTTCAAATATATGGCGGACCTGCTCAAAGAAGGCGGCGCCGGCCATATCAAGATCTTCGGCGGCGGCGGTGGGGTGATCGTGCCCGAGGAAATCAAAGAACTGGAAGCCTACGGCGTGACCAAGATTTACTCGCCGGAAGACGGTACCCGCATGGGGCTTCAGGGGATCATCAACCACATGGTCCAGTTGATGGATTATTCCCGTGCCGACGCCCTCCTGAATCTATCGGGTCTGTCAACGGAGAGCAAACTGCTCACCGCCAATCTGATCACCACCCTGGAGCAGGCAAAAGCCAAGGAAAACGGCCACCTGGCCAAGTTCCGGGCAGTGCTCAAGGAAAAAATCGCCGACCGCAAGGTGCCGGTAGTCGGCATTACCGGTACCGGCGGCGCCGGCAAGTCCTCCCTGACCGACGAACTGATCCTGCGCATGCTCCACGATCTCAAAGAGATCAGCATCGCCATCATCAGCGCCGACCCTTCCCGCAGAAAAACCGGCGGGGCCCTGCTGGGCGACCGTATCCGAATGAATGCCATCAACAGCCCCCGCATTTACATGCGCTCCATCGCCACGCGGCGTTCCCACACGGAAATTCCGGAGGCGTTATCCGAAGTTCTGGACGTGGTCAAGGCTGCCGGGTACGATCTGGTCATCGCCGAAACTGCCGGTATCGGCCAGGGGGATTCCCACATCGCCGACCTGGTGGACCTGTCCATCTACGTGATGACCAGCGACTTCGGCGCCGCCTCCCAGCTGGAGAAGATCGATATGCTGGATTTCGCCGACATTGTGGTGGTCAACAAGTTCGAAAAGCGCGGCGGCGAGGATGCGGTGCGCGACGTGCGCAAGCAGGTTCAGCGCAACAGAACGGCATTCGACAAACCTGACGATGAGATGCCGGTATTCGGCACCATCGCATCCAAGTTCAACGACGACGGGGTTACCGCTCTCTATCACGCCCTTTTGGACACCATCAAAGAGAAGACCGGCGTGGTCTTCGAATCCAGCCTGCCCCGACCCGACACCAGACAGTCCACCTCAAAGACCATCATCATCCCGCCGGAGCGCACCCGCTACCTGACGGAGATCGCCGAAACCGTGAGAAACTACAACCGGGAAACCGAAAGCCAGGCAGATGCCGTGCGGCGGGTGTGGCACCTGGAGGAGACGGCTGCGTCCGTGGCCGGAGACAGCCTCGAGGGCGACGGGGCCGTGCTGATGGCGCGGCTCAAGAGTGAAATCGCCAAGGCCCGAGAGGCCCTTTCTGATGAAACGGAAAAACTGGTCAAGAGATGGGAAAAGACCCGCGCCGACTACTCCGGCGACGAACTGGTTTACACGGTCCGCGGTCGGGAAATTCGTGTGCCGCTTTTCAGCGAATCCCTTTCCCACCAGAAGATCCCCAGAATCTCCCTGCCGCGCTTCAAGGATCCCGGTGAAATATACCGCTGGCAGCGGCGCGAAAATCTACCCGGTTACTTTCCATTCACCGCCGGGGTTTTCCCCATGAAGCGCATGGGCGAGGATCCCACGCGCATGTTCGCCGGTGAAGGTGACCCGGCCCGCACCAACCGTCGGTTCAAGCTGCTGTCATCCAACAGCGAGGCCAAACGCCTCTCCACCGCTTTCGACTCGGTGACCCTGTATGGCTACGATCCGGACCGCCGACCCGACATTTATGGCAAGGTAGGCAATTCCGGGGTGAGCGTCTGCACCCTGGACGACGTGAAGGTGCTCTACGGTGGGTTCGAGCTGTGCGCCCCCAACACATCGGTCTCCATGACGATCAATGGGCCGGCCCCCATCATGCTGGCCATGTTCCTCAATACGGCCATCGATCAGCAGGTGGACAAATATGCCGATGAAAAGGGCCGTCAGCCATCGGACGATGAGTACAACAAGATCAAGGCCATGGTGCTGGAAAACGTGCGCGGCACCGTTCAGGCGGACATCCTCAAGGAGGACCAGGGTCAGAACACCTGCATCTTCTCCATCGATTTCGCCCTGAAGATGATGGGGGATATCCAGGCCTATTTCATCGAAAACAATGTGCGCAACTTCTACTCGGTCTCCATCTCCGGTTACCACATCGCCGAAGCCGGGGCCAACCCCATCAGCCAACTGGCATTCACCCTGGCCAACGGGTTCACCTACCTGGAGTACTACCTGTCCCGGGGCATGCCGCTGGACAGCTTCGCACCGAACCTCTCCTTTTTCTTCTCCAACGGCATGGACCCCGAGTACACGGTTATCGGCCGGGTGGCCCGCCGTATTTGGTCCATCGCTCTGCGGGAGAAGTACGGCGCATCGGTGCGCAGCCAGATGCTCAAGTACCACATCCAGACCTCCGGTCGCAGTCTGCACAGCCAGGACATCCAGTTCAACGACATCCGGACCACCCTGCAGGCCCTGTGCGCCATCTATGACAACTGCCAGAGCTTGCACACCAACGCTTTCGACGAAGCCATCACCACCCCGACGGAGGAGTCGGTGCGCCGCGCCCTGGCGATCCAGCTGATCATCAACCGGGAGTGGGGCCTGGCTAAAAACGAGAACCCCTACCAGGGCAACTTCATCATCGAAGACCTCACCGACCTGGTGGAAACGGCCGTGCTGATGGAGTACGACAAGATCACTGCCCGCGGTGGCGTGTTGGGGGCCATGGAAACCGGCTACCAGCGCAGCAAAATCCAGGAAGAATCCATTTACTACGAAGTGCTGAAGCACTCCGGCGAATATCCCATCGTTGGCGTCAACACCTTCCGCGATCCTCACGCCGATGGTGCCGATATGCTGGAGGGGGCCTCGTGCATCGACCTTGCCCGAGCCACGACAGAGGAGAAGGAATCCCAGCTCAGCCGGCTTAAAGACTTCCAGACCCGCAACGTCGACCAGTCCGCTGAGGCGCTGGTGCGGCTCCAGAAGGTGGCCCTTTCCGGTGAGAACATCTTTGCGGAGCTGATGGAAACGGTAAAATGCTGCAGCATGGGGCAGATCACCGGCGCCCTCTACGACGTGGGGGGGCAGTACCGGCGGAATATGTAGTCGAATACATTGGGGCAGCTCCAACGAACTAAACCGCTAAACACCTAAAACTAAACACCTAAAAAGGGAGAGAACAGATGGATATCAATACCTTTGGCGTCATCGGCGCCGGTCAGATGGGAAACGGCATTGCCCAGGTGGCGGCCACCGCCGGCCTCAATGTCATTATGAGCGACATCAAAATCGAATTTGCCGAAAAGGGACTCGCCAACGTTACCAAGATCCTCGGTAAAAACGTGGACAAGGGAAAAATCAGCGCCGAAGACAAGGATGCGATATTGGGCCGCATCAAAATCACCGCCGACCTCAAGGATATGGCCGAGGCGGATTTCGTGGTGGAGGCCGCCACGGAAAACGAAACCCTCAAGTTCAAGATCTTCAAGGATCTGGACGAGATCTGCAAACCCGGCGTGATCCTGTCCACCAACACCTCCTCCATTCCTATTGGCCGGATCGCCGCACAGACCGGCCGGCCGGATAAGGTCATCGGCATGCATTTCATGAACCCGGTGCCGGTGATGAAGCTGGTGGAGGTGATCCGCGGTCTGGCCACCTCCGATGAGACTTTCCAGACCACATGGGACCTGTCCATGAAATTCGGCAAGACACCGGCCCTGGCCAACGATTTTCCCGGCTTTATCGCTAACCGCATCCTGCTGCCCATGATCAACGAGGCGGTGTTTGCCCTGTACCATGGCGTGGGTACCCGCGAGGATATCGATACGGTCATGAAGCTGGGAATGAACCACCCCATGGGGCCGCTGGCCCTGGCGGACCTGATCGGCCTGGACACCTGCCTGGCCATCATGGAGACCCTGTACAGCGGATTCAAGGATTCCAAGTACCGGCCCTGCCCGCTGCTGAGAAAGTACGTGGAAGCCGGCTGGCTGGGCAGAAAATCCGGCCGAGGATTTTACGAATACTAAATCAAGGAGGGTTCGAGGGGTAAAGGATCCAAGGGTTCGAGGGGAAAGCACCAAAAAATAAGCATAGAGAAAAAATCCTGCCCGCTCGGTACAGGCAGTTGATATCAGCTGTTCATTTATGCTGTTTACTTTCACTCGATCCCTCGACCCCTTGAATCCTCGAACCCTTTTCTTAACAAGGAGGTGTCCCATGCCCCCCAGAAAGCCCTCCCACCTCACACCCGTGGGCAAGAAGATCAAGAAGGCCCGTGCCAACAAGAAGATGTCCCACGATACCCTGGCCAACGAGACCGGTTTCTCCATCGATTTTCTTAAAAAAGTGGAAGCCGGCAAGGTTACGCCGTCGGTGGGTGCTTTGCTTCAGATTTCCCGGGCCCTCGGTATCGACTCCGGGGATCTGCTCAAGGAAGAAGAGGGCCGCATGGAGGATCGCATCAAGGCCTATACCCGGCGAACGAGCAGCTACGCCTACCAAACCTTGACGCCGGGAGCCGAGAACAAACACCTTAAAGCCTTCCGGGTAAAGATCGATGCCATGAAATCCCACGAGGGGGTCAGCTACAATCACGAGGGCGAGGAGTTCGTGTATGTGCTGGATGGTGCCATCGAGGTCGTGGTGGGTGAGCATGTGAACCGCCTCGGCCCCGGCGATTCCCTGCATTTTAATTCCGGCATCCAGCATCATTTGAAAAATACCGCGGAAAGGGACGCAGAACTAATTGTGGTCATCTACAACCCCTAATCGATCAATTTGAGCGAGGGGCGGTATTGGACATGTTTGCCGATGACCGACCCTGCTATCAAAACGGCATGTGCCGCGGAACCGGAACCCTGCCGGTGGGCGTGCCGCTCCGCAGATATACCAGGAAAGGGATTACGCCATGTCGTTCAAGCTGACCGACGAACAATTGATGATTCAGTCCATGGTTCGCGAGTTCTCCCGCAAGGTGGTGGCTGAAACCGCAGCGGAGCGAGACAAAACCAAGGAATTTCCCGCAAAAAATCTCAGAAAAATGGCCGAACTGGGGCTTTTGGGGATGATGGTCCCCTTCGACTATGAGGGGTCGGATTCGGACACGATAGGCTATGTCCTGGCCCTATCTGAAATTGCTTACTCCTGCGCTTCCACGGCGGTGGTGATGTCGGTACACAATTCCATCGTCTGCGAGAGCATCTTGAATTACGGCAGCGAAGACCAGAAGCAGCATTATCTCAAAGACCTGGCCATGGGAAAGACGATCGGCGCCTTCGCCCTCACCGAACCAGAAGCCGGCTCCGACCCGGTAAGCCAGCAAACCACGGCGATCAAGGATGGTGACCACTACGTCATCGACGGCACCAAGCGGTTCATCACCACCGGTAAAAACTGCGGTCTGGTCATCGTCACGGCCAAAACCGATCCGAGTGCCCGCCACAAGGGCATCAGCGCATTTATTGTCAACAAGGACAACCCCGGCCTTGTGGTGGGAAAAATGGAAGACAAGATGGGGTTGCGCGCCTCGGACACCACCGACCTGCATTTCGAGGCGTGTCGGGTGCCGGCGTCGGACATGTTGGGTAGCGAGGGTCAGGGGTTTACGATCGTCATGAAAGGGCTCGACGGTGGTCGCATCGGCATCGCCGCCCAGAGCCTGGGCGTGGCCCAGGCCGCCTTCGATGCAGCCGTCAAATATGCCAAACAGCGGGATCAGTTCGGCCGGAAGATCTCCAAATTCCAGGGGCTGCGGTGGATCATCGCCGACATGGCCACCCAGATCGAGGCGGCCCGGCAGTTGACGCTTTCCGCCGCCGCCATGAAGGACCGAAAGGCGCGATTCACCCTTCAGGCCGCCATGGCCAAGCTGTACGCTTCTGAAATGGTCAACCGGGTCACGGCCAAGGCCCTGCAGATGCATGGCGGATATGGCTTTACCACCGACTATCCGGTGGAGCGCTTTTACCGGGACGCCCGGGTATTTACTATCTACGAAGGCACGTCGGAAATCCAGCGGGTGGTGATCTCCAACAATATTTTGAAGGACAAGCGGACACCCTGATAAACCGAAAAATCACTTTCATCCGGCCATCGGTCGGGGAGGAGGACAATCATGGTCAGAACGGAAATCTCCCTATTCCTGAAAAACGAGCCCGGCGAATTGGGCAGGCTGGCCACGCTTATGGGCGAAGCCGGCATCAACATCGATGCGTTGACCATCCAGGATGCCTCCGCCTACGTACTGGAGCTGTTCAAGGCCAGGGGCAAATCCCTCAAACGCATTGCTTCGGCAGCCAGCTACAACTCCATGCGTAAAGATTCGGCCCAATTTGCCCTGATCCGCCTGCTGGCCGAAGACGGAAAAACCAACGCCGCCATTGACCTGCTTTCCAAGCACGGCTATACCTTCGACATCATGCCGGTCATTGCCGTCTTGTTGGACAACAACCCAGGTGAACTGGCCCGGTTGTCCACCAAGTTCGGTGAAAAGGGCATCAACATCAACTACGTGTACGGCTCCGTGGTCGGTCCGGAGGCCAAATGCCTCTTCGTTTTCTGCCCCGAAGACATCGACCTGGCGTCCGCAATATTTGTTAAGGAGAAGGCGGATCAGTTATAACAATCGTCGTCTCAGGCGTACAATAATTCCTGGGACTGTCAAACCGTGGGTGGCTCCCCGGAAAAGCCGGGAATCTGCCGATGGTTGTTATTTGGAGGATACATGAAGGAACTATTTTCAATAAGCCCCACCACACGGGTTTGTGCGGTTATCGGCAATCCGATTGAACACAGTCTCTCTCCGGCGATTCACAATGCCGCATACCGGCACTTGGGCCTCGACCTCGTTTATGTAGCCCATCGGGTCGAGGATGTGAAAAATGCCTTGGCAGGCATGCGGGCGTTTGATAATTTTCGCGGCTTGAGTGTCACGATTCCACATAAAATCGAGGTGATGAAATATGTGGATGAGATTGCAGCGGTCGACCGAGCCATTGGTTCAATCAACACCGTGGTTCATGAAAAGGACAGACTCATCGGTTTGGGTACCGATGGACCCGGCGCGTTGAAGGCCTTGGTTGATGCCGGTGTACAACTTGACGGCAAAGCGGTCTTGATGATCGGCGCGGGTGGCGCGGCAAGGGCCATCGCCTTTACGCTTGCCATGAATCGGAAGCTTCGGGAACTCATCATTATGGATATTGATCAAACCATTTGCCGGGGGTTGACTGCAGATTTAACGGCCGGCACGGATGCCGTTGTCAAATCCGAGTCCATGACCGAAGGCAACTTGGCGGGTGCGATGGCAACCGCGGATGTGATCGTCCACTGCACCCCCATCGGCATGCACCCCAAGGTGGATGCCTCACTGATTCCGGTGGAGATGTTTCGCCCCGGTCAGGTGGTGTTTGATGCGGTATACACGCCGCTTGAAACGAAGCTGCTCCGGGATGCCAAAACTTGCGGATTAACAATTATATCCGGGGTTGAGATGTTTATTAACCAGGCGGTTTTGCAATTTGAACAATTTACAAGCGGGGATGCCCCCGTCGCCGTGATGCGGCGGGTGGTCATGGAGCATTTGGAATCATGAAGATCGTATTGATCGGTTATCGTGGCACCGGAAAAAGTGCGGTCGGGGCGCTTGTGGCCCAACACCTTCAGCTGTCCTGCGTCGGCATGGATGCGGAAATCGTTAACCGGGCCGGTATCCCCATACCGGAGATAGTGGAAAAATACGGCTGGCCTACATTCCGCGATATGGAGTCTGAAGTGGCGCGGGATTTGGCGGCACGCGACCATATGGTAATCGATACCGGCGGGGGCGTCATCGAACGAGCCGAAAATATAGTGGCGCTTCAAAAGGATGCCGTCGTCATCTGGCTCAAAGCGTCGGTGGCCACCATCGTTTCACGGATTCAAGGGGATACCCAGCGACCCTCCCTCACCGGTGGGAAATCCTTTACCGAAGAAGTTGAAACGGTCCTGGCCGGGCGGGTGTCAAAATACAAACAGGCCGCGCAATATGAAATCGATACCGACCAGTTGACACCGAAGCAGGTCGCAGACAGGGTTTGCCGGATTTACAGACGATAAACCCCATTGCTTTTTTTGCTTCCGTGACCCTTAGGGCTCGCGCAAAAATAACTTCACATTTTCGCATCTCAGCTTCAGCCCATCTTTGGCTGATACCTCACTCTCAAAAGTCTCGAAATAGCTCGCTATTCCTGTGGTTTTGCTCTCTCGGATCAGCAAAACCTGGACCAAATCTGAGCGCCAATTCTGCGAAGTTATTTTTTCGCGAACCCTTAGGTTGTGTTATTCCTTCAGCGCCCCTTTGAATTGCGGTTTTCGTTTTTCAAGAAAGGCGCGGCT
>DEIP01000183.1:0-235 GCA_002352605.1 Desulfobacteraceae bacterium UBA2771
ACTTTATTTCGTCCCCAATCCTTGTCTTATTCATAAAAAACTGGTAAGAGACAGACATGGAACAAGAGGAATATTACAACACAATTCGTTCAATGATTCATCATGAAACAACTCTCCGCAATAATCGTTTGACATGGATGTTGGCTCTTCAAGGATTTCTGTTTGCAACTTATGGTGTTCTTTGGTGTAAAAGTCTTTTGGCAATCATCGTTGTTGGGTTGACTGGCCTTTGGAG
>DEIP01000183.1:253-636 GCA_002352605.1 Desulfobacteraceae bacterium UBA2771
TGCTTTGGCCTTCACATTTGTAGCAACGCAATAGATACACTCAAAAAACTGGGTCCCCAGGAGAATGCTATTCAACGCGGGAGATGGCCACCAGTCATAGGTCATTGTCAAAAAAAATACCGATTTTTTTTACCTTGGAAGTTCCTTCCGCTGTGGTTTGCTGGGGTATGGATTTTGTTNNCTTTTAATTGCTATATTTTAACAAGTGCTGAGCCCCTTAACCGGTCAGTTGAGCCGACAGGCAGAGAGCCGGCGATTTATCGTGAAGACTATACCTGTTCGAAATGCCTTGCTCCTGCAGCTCACTTCCGCGATAATAAATGCTGAATTGATGAAAATACAACTCTTACCAAAAGGATCATAAATAGTGCCCATCCATAAAT
>DEIP01000183.1:646-1428 GCA_002352605.1 Desulfobacteraceae bacterium UBA2771
GCGCTCAAAATTTTATCCTCGGAATATCAACTATATGCACCCTAAGGGCACTTCCTGCGGGGCGCCAGCGGTAAAATTTTTCGCACGCCTTGATCTCGACCAAAATCCCTCATTTATGGACGGGCACGAAATAGAAGGTTAATCAACTTGAAAGGAATGAAGATGCCTGTAAAATATGAAAATAAAGGTAAAAAGGCTTATTATTTACATCAAGGAAAAACTAAGACAGGAAAGCCCAAATACTATTTTTCAATGAAAGACAAAGGTAATTTGGTGGAAAAGATACCTGAAGGTTATGAAATTTATGAACATCCAGCAAACGCTCAGGTTTTTCTGCGAAAAAAACAACCTCAAATTGTAACTGATATAGAGAGACATCTAATAAATAAATATCTTAAAAAATTAAAGCGACCATATCATTACCTTTCTGATATTAAAGGAAAAATAATAACAATATTTGAATCTAATCAAAACATTGATGCCATAAAAGAATTGTTTGAAAGGTTGCCGTTTGGGAAGTATCGAAGTGAATCCTGCATTGCTGAAATGCTTGATCGAGAAACAACTTACAGGCCAGTTATGCGTTTCATTTTAGAAGATGAGAATCACCGTATTTTCGTTGCCGAACGTTTTTGTTTTAAAGGTTCTGTTGATGACTGGATTAATATTAGCATGCCTGATTCGTTAGAAAACCTTTTAAAAGCCTATTTAAAACATTTGGGGAAAGATTCATTTTATGAAATTTTCTGAACTATTTTCAACTATGAATGTTTCTGATCGAA
>DEIP01000183.1:1506-18059 GCA_002352605.1 Desulfobacteraceae bacterium UBA2771
TTACTTGTTCCAGGAAAACAATGCGGCCCCCACCAATAGGAAGGTCAGGGTCATGGTGGCAAGAATGCCCAACTCCGGCATCACCGCCAACAGCCCTTGCCCCTCGTTCATCACTTTTCGTGCCGCCGTCAATACGTGGGTCAGCGGAAAAATCTTGGCCGAAGTCTTAAGCCATGCCGGCGCCCCTTCAATGGAAAACCACACTTCGGATAGAAACATCATGGGCCAGCAGATAAAATTGAGGATTCCGTTGGCAAACTCCTCGCTGGTTCCCCGGGATGCGATGACCAGCCCCAAGGCGGTCATGCAGGCGCTGCCCGCCAGGAATACGACAAACAGATTCGTCAAGCACCCATAGATTTTAAAATCGAGGATCAAATTGCACCCCAGCCAGACGACCACCAGGGTAAACATTAACAGGAATATTCTGGACAATAGCTGAGCACTAAGGTACTCGAACGCCGTGAGCGGGGTGGCCTTCAGCCGTTTGAGCACCCCGTTTTTACGGTAGCGCACTACCACCCAACCAACGCCGTACAGGGCGCTGAACATCATGTTCATGCCCAGTATCCCGGGGAACAACCAGTCGATGTAGCGGATCTGTAATCCCTGAATGTCTTTTTTTTCGAATCGATCGCCGCTGTCCGGCGGCGCCAGGGCCTCCTTGAGCAGCCGTTCGACAATGGCGCCGGATGGGGACGAATCGCTGACCCAATAGCGCACCGGTTGGGTTCCCGCCTCGACAAGCAGGTCGATCTTATGGTGTTTAAGCTTCTCCACCCCGTGGATCCGGTTTTCAACCCCTACCCAAGCGATGGCCTTGAATGCGGTAAACGAATCGGGAAGGTTGTCAATAGACTGCGCCACGGAAACGGTATGGGGGACCGGGAACACCCCTACCTTGAACGGTGACAGGTAGTCGCCTTTGAAGATGACACCGAAACCGAGGATGATAAGGAACGGAAAAAGGAAGTTCCAGCCGAATGCCTCGCGGTCCCGGAAAAATTCGCGGTTTCTGGTATTAAAAATGGCCCACAATCGCTTAAATCGCATTCATTCTCCCGATCATTCCCGCAGGCTTCGCCCGGTCAGCTTCAAAAAAACATCCTCTAAGGTGGGTGTCTTGACGTTCACACCGCGCATATCCACCCCGTTGGACAACAGTTGTCCGACGACCGCGTTGACGTTTTCCGTTCGAATCTGAATTCGGTTGCCGCGCTCCCGACAAAATCCATGCCGAATATCGATCTTTTGGGGAAACTGATCTTTGGGCACCGATAGGGTCGCCCGTTTGCAATGGGTCCGGATCAGGTCCTGAGGGGCGCCGCGGGCAATGATTCTACCCTGGTCCATAATGGCGATGTCGTCACAGAGCTTTTCCGCCTCTTCCATGTAGTGCGTGGTGAGTACGATGGTGCGTCCCTGGGATTTTACCGATTTGATGATCTCCCACAGGTTTCGTCGGGCCTGGGGATCCAGGCCGGTGGAGGGTTCGTCCAAAAACACCAGTTCAGGCCGGTTCAAAAGGGCCAGGGCCAAAAGTAGCCGCTGTTTCTGCCCGCCGGATATTTTATCGTTCAGTTGATTTTTTACCTCCCCCAGGTGGCATCGCTTCATGAGGCGGGCGACGGGTTCGGTGGTGTCGTACAGGCGGCTGAAGGTTTCCAGAGTTTCGGCCACCGTTAAAAAGGAGAGCAAAGCGGTCTGTTGAAACATGATACCGACCTCCTGTCGGAACTGCGCGGCCCTGCGCTCACCCTTATACAATATCGTTCCGGCGGTGGGAGCGATGATGTCCTCGATAACCTCGATCAAGGTGGTCTTTCCGGCGCCATTCGGTCCCAGAAGGCCGAAACAGCTGCCCCGCCAGATGGCAAGGCTGACGCCATCCACGGCACGAAGTCGTTTGTAGTGCTTTTCGACATCGATGATTTCCATGAGCGGATCAGCGCAATCAGTCGCTCTCATGTACCGGTTCCAGTCCCGTCAGATTTGACGAAATCTTTTTTAATAAAAAGGAGTTGCAAAGAATTGACGGTTGACACTGAACGAAGGGTTTCTTATAGTCGCAAAACAGAATCAAATCAAGCCGCATTGTAAAATGGCCAATTCCCAATTGCATGGTTGAAAATGTCCGATCGCCCAGCCTGATGAACACATAGAACCCATGGATCCGAAAAACCATTTCACCTTGAGCATGATTCTGACTGTGGGTCTCATCTTGGCCGGTACTGGCGGATACATGTACCTTGAGGGATGGTCGTTTGATGATGCCTTGTACATGACCATCATCACCCTGGCCACCGTCGGCTATGGCGAAGTGCACCAGGTGAGCGATGCAGGCCGGATCTTCACCATCTTTCTCATCGTGGCCGGTGTCGGCTATTTCATGTATGTGGTCGGCCTCATTGTACAATTTCTGGTGGAAGACCGCATACGCGTCATTCTCGGGAGGCGAAAATTGGACAAGCAGATCGCCAAACTGAAGGATCACTATATCATCTGCGGGTATGGCAGGATCGGTCGGGTGCTGACCCGCTATCTCACCGATCGATACTTGGATGTGGTGGTCATTGAAAAAAATATGGATCGCCAAGCGGCCATGGATGAAGACGGCGTACTCTACCTGGTCGGTGAAGCCACGGATGAAAGTGTTTTGCTCAGATCCGGCATCAACGCGGCCAAAGGGCTGATCACCGCCGTGGCCACCGATGCGGACAATGTTTTTCTGACCCTGATCGCCAAACAGCTCAACCCGGACCTTTTCCTCGTTGCCCGGGCGATGCAGAACACCGCCAAACGGACCCTGCAAGCGGCCGGGGCCAACAAGGTCATCTCACCCTATGACATCGGCGCCCGACGAATGGCCCATGCCATCTTACGGCCCACCGTGATCAAGTTTCTCGAACTGGCCTTCACCGACGAAAGTACGGATATCGTGATGGAGGAGATTCGGGTGCGATCCACCTCCCGCCTGCTAAACGTGGCCCTCAAGGATTCGGGCATCCGACAGAAGCTGAATCTGATCATACTCACCATCAAAAAAGCCGACGACACCTTGATATTTAACCCTAAGGCCGACACCTGCATCGAGATTGACGACACCCTGGTCGTGGTCGGCCAGGCCAAAAGTGTCATCCGGATGGAACAGATGATGCAGGGTTAGCGAATATGGCGCACCCTTCCCCCGTATATCTCAACGCCCTGGAGACCGGTCTTCTCGACCGGCGGGTAAAACAGGGCCTTAAGGCATTGACCCACTGCACACTTTGCCCGCGTCGCTGCGGTGTGGATCGAACGGCCGGGGAAACCGGATTCTGCCGAACCGGACGTCGGGCCGTGGTGGCCTCCTATGATGCCCATTTCGGCGAAGAGACACCCCTGGTGGGCCACAACGGATCAGGAACCATTTTTTTCACCCATTGCAATCTACGGTGCAATTTCTGCCAGAATTATGATATCAGCCATCTGGGAGCCGGCTGTGCATTGGATGACGACCAACTGGCTACGGTCATGCTGGACCTTCAGCAAGCGGGGTGTCACAATATCAATCTGGTCACCCCCAGCCATGTGGTACCCCAGATACTCTCGGCCGTTTTTCTGGCCGCCCAACGGGGACTGACGGTGCCACTGGTTTACAATTGCGGTGGCTACGATGGCATAGCAACATTGGGGTTGCTGGACGGCATCGTGGATATCTACATGCCGGATTTCAAATTCTGGGATAAAAAAGTGGCCGGGGACACCTGCGATGCCCCCGACTACCCCGAAGTGGTCCGAAGGGCGTTGATCGAAATGCACCGCCAGGTGGGCGACTTGTGCATCGACGAGGATAGTGGCTTGGCCTTCAAAGGCTTGCTGGTGCGCCATCTGGTGCTGCCCGGTGGGTTGGCAGGAACTAAAAATGTCATGGCATTTCTGGCCAATTCATTGTCCCGAAGCACCTATGTCAACGTCATGTCTCAATATCGACCCTGTGGCCGGGCCCGGGACATGCCTGCGCTGGCCGTCGCCCTGTCCCCGGTAGAATACGACCAGGCCGTACAGGAAGCCAAGGTTGCAGGCATCACGCGCCTGGACAATCCCCGACGGGTGTTTCAAATATGGTAAGGATGATGTTTGGCTTCAATCAATACAGAGATAAACGGGAGAAGTAGATATGAAACGATGGTTTGTAATGACGGTTCTGGTTTTGCTGGTGTCCACGGGTTTGTCTTTCGCTTCCGACCCCCTGCCGCGGGTGAAACTGACCACCAGCCAAGGCGATATCGTGGTGGCCTTGGACAGTGCCGCTGCGCCCAAAACCGTGGACAATTTTCTGACCTACGTCGAAGACGGCTATTACGACGGTACCATTTTTCATCGGGTGATCGCCGGGTTCATGATTCAGGGTGGCGGATTTGACGCAAACATGAAGCGTGAACCGACCCGGCCGGCTATTCCCAACGAAGCCGACAACGGACTGACCAACCGGGTCGGCACCGTTGCCATGGCCCGGACATCGGATCCACATTCGGCCGGCGCCCAGTTCTTCATCAATGTGAAAGACAACCGCTTTTTGGACCACCGGGGTAAAAACACCAAGGGCTGGGGGTATTGCGTTTTCGGCAAGGTAGTGGCCGGAATGAATGTGGTACGGGCCATTGAAAATGTGCCCACCACCTCCCGTTCGGGAATGCGGGACGTGCCCAAAACACCGGTGGTCATCCGGCGGGCAACGGTGGTTTCAGCCAAATAGGTTTCTGCATCCCACGCTTGTTTCATTACCGAGTGGGCATATCGTTCCGATCCTTTGTCCGGTTAATCTCTCCTGTGCCGCCATATACGCGCTGCCTGGCTTTCGCCGCCGCCGCCAGCGGCGCCACGCGCTCGTCCACATAGTCATACACACGGGCCTTACCCTTTCCCCGGGAGGGCCTTAATATCCGACCGAGATACTGCATCACCCGCCCGCTGAACCGGATGGGCGTGGCCATGAACAAGGTGCTCAGATCCGGACAATCAAAGCCTTCACCGATCAGCTGGCCGGTGGCAATCAGCACCCGGACCCTACCTTGATTAAGATCTTCCAGGACGGTTTTTCGTGCCTCGTTATTCAGGTCACCGGTGAGCAGTGCCGCATGCACATCAAATTTATTCCGCAGGATCCCCTGAAGGGTTTCACAATGTTTTTTGCGGTCGGAGAGCACTAAACAGACCCCCTTACCGGAGCGTACCTCTTTTTCCACATCCGATGCGATCAGTCGGTTGCGCGTGTCATCAGCAGTCAGTTCGGACAGCATGCGTGAGTAATCATTAACCGGGTCAAAGTAGGGCTCAAATGCAGTGATTCGAACGACCACATCGGCCTTTAAAATATGGCCTTTCTCCTCCAATTGGACCTTGTCGACCTCGTGGTGAACATCCCCCAAATACCAGAATATGAGTTTGGAGAGTTTATCCCGCCGCCACGGTGTGGCCGAGAGGCCAAACATGTAGTGACAGTCGAAGGCCGTCAACGCCTCGGTGAACGATCGGCTGGGGGCCCGATGGCATTCGTCTACCAAAATCTGGCCCGTGTGGGGCACGATTTGATCGGTGCACCGATATAGGGATTGAACCAGCGCCACGGTAATCCGGTCACCGATTCTTTTCTTTCCCGCCCCGATCAATCCCACCTCTTCCGAAGGGATGCTGAGAAAGTGTTCGATGCGTTGAATCCATTGAAAAGCCAGATCCTTGGTGTGCACCACGACCACGGTCGGTTGACGTCGCAGGGCAATCAGATAGAGTCCCATAACGGTTTTGCCGCTTCCCGTCGGGGCATTCAATGTGCCGAAATCCTTTTTCAGCATCTCCGCCACTGCAGCCGCTTGGAAGGATTTGAGCGTACCGTTGAAGGAAAAGCTTACCTCGGGCATCAATCGGCGCTGATCATTCAAGCGATAGGAAAGCTTCTCCCGTTTAAGCAGGAGTAGCAGCTGGCGGGCATATCCGCGGGGAAGAATAATCCCATTTTTGCCGAAGCGCCGGTAAAAGCGAAGGGTCTTTTTCGTGCCCCGGTTCCAGCGGCCCATGCGCTGGTTCTCCATCCATTTGGGATTGACCATCTGAAACTGTGCCACCAGCATTTCCAGCAGCATGACAGGGGTGTGATTCAGTTTCAGGGAATGGTCGATGGTGATTTGCAGCGCACCATTTTCAGCTTTTGCAGCACACAAAACAGACTCGCACCATGTTAAAGAAAAAAGCGGATGTAGACGGGAATCATGAAGGCAATCAGAATCAAGATTCCCGGAATCGTTAGGTAGGGCGCATACCAAGGCTTTCCGGTCGCCTTGGCCTTTTTGACTTCCGAAAGGAACCAGTTGCCGAGAAAAATCGCAGCCACGAGAATCGGGATCGCTTTAAGGATGGACATAACCAAATAAATACTCCTGTAGACAAAAATATGATTAAGGCGGAGTGCATTATAATGGGCCGGCCGGCATCTGTCAAAAGTATAATTTATGGTCTATCCGCCGTCGGCAATCAGTCGACTGTTGATCAATCCGTGAAAGAAACGACCATCAGGCACCGAAAAACGCCATCCAAGGTGAACATGGCAATTGGCACAAACCGCAATACGCCAAACGTAACCGGCAAACCAGGTAAATTCCGGCGATGCGGGCCCCAGGTAGCCACATCCCCAGGCGTTACGGTAACAAGCAATCTCAAAAACGGTGCCTTCCGGATTGGCAAAGGTGTGCGTGTGTGCACCGTTGACGACCGTGCGTTCTACGGCCGACGTAATCACATGAAGGCATTGGCGGCAAACAATTGCACCAAGGGTTGCTGCCGATCTCTTGGATTGGGGAGCGACAACAGAATCCCCGTCCGCCTGTTCCGACTTCGGATCCGGTCGAAGCAGATACGGAAAACGGTTTTGCATAGACGAATGGGTCCGGCGGCAGCCGGCTGGTACAAACGGGATGCTCATGGTCGTCGGCCGGTTTCATAACTCGATTGGGCGGAGCACGTACATTTCCGTCAGGGGCATTGACTTTCCGTCCGGAACGGAGATCGAAAGGCAGGTCCCCAATTTCTTATGCCAAGGATCGATCGCCTCGCCGGCATCGTGCCGGCAAAACGGGAATGGTTGGGTGCAGACTATCCGTTTCTCAGATTATCCACCCGCTCTTTCAATTCTTTTCCACATCTGAAAAAAGGCAGTCGCTTGGACTTAACCATCACCGATTCACCCGTCTTGGGATTTCGTCCTTTGTAGGTACCATACTGTTTGACGAAAATACTGCCAAATCCCCTGATCTCAACGCGGTCACCCTTGACGAGCGCGTTGGTCATCTCTCCGAAAAAAAGATCAATCACCCGCTCTGCCTTCTCCCGGGTAAAATTATTTTTTCTTTTCAGGGCTTCGATCAGATCACCTTTGTTCATTTGCACCCCCTATGATATCGTGAATTATATCAGCATCGTAAAAGTTAATATGCGGCTTGTCAACGGCCGGATGATCCCATCTCCGTTTTTTGGATCGTGAACTTCAGGGCCTTGAAATAATAAAATCCAGATCTCCCAGAATAGTCGAACGCCGGGGCAATCACGAACTATCCGAACACCTGGATTTTCAACTGGAAACGGTGGCCGCAAAGGCCGCGCGATGATCATTGGGAAAGAGATCGAATGGCGTTATGCCTCAACCATCATTATAATCGCCGCTATTGAATTTGGCGATCTCCATCGATGAAAGCATCAACGCCTGATTCATGATTGTTTTCAAGCCGCCCTGCTCCTCCATGGCGCCTGAAATAGCGCTGAGGGATTCGCTTTCCGATGCCATCTGATGAACCAGCGTTTGGATATCTTTCAATGTGGCACCGTTATCGATCAACTTTTGCCGATAGCTCTCCATGGTATCGATCAGCCGTTGAACCTGGTCAACGACCCTGTTTGATGAAGGCGAGGGTTCAGACATAAATTGGGCCGGACGAACGTTTGAAACAAAATGCGTCGATTCCGTTTTAGGGTTTTGAATAGTCGTCGAATCAACCGTTTTTCGGAAAATCGCATCAAACCGGCCTTCTTGTCCCTTATTACAGTTTTCCACCTTGCCGCGTTGTGGAATGTTCACAATCGGTTTTTCGGGGTTAATGGTTACCATGGGGCTCTCCTGATCAAAAAGTTTTTCTCTCACCGCGTCAACCGCATTGTCGGCGTTAACGGCCCTGCGACGCGCGCATGCACAATTGTTCCGTCTCTTCTCTGCCGTCGCGGTGTCATTCTAACTGAAAATGAGATCGGAACACCTGCCGCCATCGACCGACATCACAATTCTAAGCAATGATCATGCAAAAAAGTAAAAAAATATATTTAATATCCATGATGCGGATTGGGACACCCGACGCGCCCGGCATTTACGATGGTTTCCGAATTGAAGATTATCCAGCCATGACGTTTATGCCGCTTGTTTTCAAATGACAACACGAAGCATTCAGGATCCATATCCGGCAAGTTTTAACCCCCCTCATCGGCAGATTCTGCCATCCATGCTATTTGATTTCCCTGGCGGTTTTGATTTGCTCCCACGCTTCCTGGATCTCACGAAATTTGTCCTGTGCGAAACGGGTGAACTCCTCGGGCAGCCCCTTTGCGGCGATCTTGTCCGGATGGTATTCCTGCACCCGCTGGCGATAGCACCGTTTCACCTGGTCGTCAGAATCGTCCGGACTGCATCCCAGCACCGCGTATCTCTTATCCGCCGTCTGGACATACTGCGATTTTAACTGCTCGTAGCGGGAATTGCTGAAATTGAAGGTGTTCACGGCAGAAAGGATCAGTGATTCCTCCCCATGGGTCATGCCGCCGTCGGACACCGCTACGCGCAAAAGGATATCAATCATGAGCTCCAGCATTTGGGGCTGATTGTGAAACCGGCCGTAAAACTGGCCGGCAAAATCGGCAAATGTGCCCGGCGCGTTCATGGCCGTTCGAAAAATATTCAAGGCCGCATGACGGCCTTGTGTGTCAAGCCGTAAATCGCTTTCCATGAACCCTTCCACGGAATCAATCTCTTTTTGTGTCACCCGACCATCTACCTGGGTCAGCTTGGCCAGCATGGAAAAGGCCGCCACAAAGAATGTCAGCTGATGCTGTTCGACCGATGATAACCGCTGGCGATTGTCGGCGACATCGACGTTGTTTCCTGCATCGAAAGCATGCCCGAAAGCCGCACCGAATATGGCCCCCAGTGGTCCACCAAGCGCGAATCCAATGGTTCCGCCAACCAGTTTTCCCATCCATCCCATGGGGAATTTCTCCTATTTCAGTTCGATTGAAGGCCATTATTAAATAAAAAACAGTTCTCCCCGTAGCACAAAATAGGGTGGTTGCCAACTGTCGGATGGATTGACCCGGTAACAGAAGAAGGTTTAGAAAGGGCTTGAAATTTATTCATTTCCTTTGTAGCATGAACCGCTGACGTTCCCCCAGACACTTTCTCCAATCCCGTTCTATGAAAGGTTGTCGCGTATGTCGTCATGGTGGACCAACATGGAATCCGTTGCCGTCTTGAGCAACTGGATGCTGGCGGCGACGGTTGTTTTTGCAGTGCTGACCGGCATCATGGTTTATTTGACCGCCGGAAAATCAAAACGCACCGCTTATCGGCTCACCGACACCCTCGAATCATCCCGGAAACAAATCAAAGCTCTCGAAAAGGTGGCTGAAGAGATCCGCAAAGAGTTGCTACAGACCCAGCAGCACCAAGATATCAATCAGCTCAAGTTAAAAACCAGCAGATCCTCCGCACAGGAGTTGCGCCAGGCATTATTGGATGCTGGAAAGCGGTTGGAAATTGCCGAGACCGCCATGAAGGAACAGGGCAAGCGAGCAGCCCAAAAGGTCCATCCAGACACCACCCATGGACAAGTTGGCGAGACGGAAATCGTTGAAGCCCTTGATATTGAGCTGGAACCTGAGTGCGGTCTTTCGGAAAGCCAGCGCGGACAGCTGATGGACCTGCTTGATCCAGGCCCCAAGGGGAATGTGGATATCTTTTGCGTCATGGATGATGAAGGGTCCCAACTGACGGCCGCCCAATTGGAAGCGGTCCTGACTGCCGATGGCTGGAAAACGAATGGTGTTGCCCAAAGCGCATTTTCCAACCCGCCAAAAGGGCTCGTGCTGGCAGTAAACAGCAAGGAGACCGCACCTTCATACGCTTCATTTTTGCAGCGGGTTTTTTCAACCATCGGGATGGCGGTTTCGGCTAAAATCGACAAGAAATATCGTGAATGGTCCCTGACCGTGATCGTGGGCGCCATCGATGGATGACCCATCGGGCCATTCATCACCCGAATCAACACGAACATAACCTTTAAGTATCGGGGAAAACCCCATGACGGCTGATATCGACCCCCAGAGAAATCAATCCGGCCTCGGCACCCGGTTGCCTGTCCTGACCTTGGCATTTGCCGCCCTGACGTTGCTTTTTGCATTGCTTTCAATGATCTTTGGAAGTCGGCTTAGCACCCTCCAGACCAGTTCCCTGATGGCGCACAACGAAACTGCCGCATCAGGGGCGGCCTCGATGGCGGAGATGAAAACCGCGCTTAAAACTGCCACGGTTAACCTAAAAACCGCACAGCAAACACTGGAAACGGAGAAAGCAGCGGCCCACCGGCTGCGTAAGCAGATTTCGGTCCTCACGGAAGATCTTGAAAACACCCAGGTTGATTTGGCCAAAGCCAACCAAACCATCACCGCGATCAAATCAGCTGGATCGCTTGAGTCGATACTTTCCCTTGAAACGCCCGAGGAGAAGGTTGACCAGGTGGCACCTTCCGTATTTGCCCCCCCGTCACCCGATATTCCCCCACCGGTTGCTGAAGTGCCAATCACGGATTCACCTCAGGAACTACCGGAAGCTGCTCCAGCTTCGGATTGATCCAATTTTTTTCGATACCCACACCCGATGCCCCGGATGTTTGGAAAGGGCGGCTATCGGAAATCCGCAAACATATTTTTCAGCCGGTCCCAAAATTTCTAAGATCCGGTATTCATGTTTTTCATTTCAGCGCCGATAGTCGATTCAACGCTACTTTGAAGAAAAGGGGAATCGGCTGATGAAAGGTGACAACCGGGTATTTCTGGAGAACCTGGAGTGGTTTGACGAAAGCGGCAGAGAATTGGTCCACCGACTGCCTGAAAACGGGTCAGGTGAAATCAAATGGGGAGCACAGCTCACCGTGCGGGAGAGCCAGGCCGGTATCTTCTACTACAAGGGCAAGGCGGTCGAAGCCTTCGGCCCCGGTCGTCACACCCTGAAGACCGGCAATATACCCATCCTCACCAAGATTGCCAGCCTTCCCTGGGGCATGACCAGCCCGCTGCGGGCGGAGATGTATTTCGTCAACATGAAGGTTTTCACCAACCTGAAGTGGGGAACCCGGGATCCGGTCGCCTTCAAAGACGCCGAACTGGGACTGATCCGGCTGCGGGCCTTTGGTGTCTTCAACCTGCGGGTGGTTCAGCCGGTGCTGTTCATCAACACCATGGTTGGCACCCAGGGCATGTTTACCACCGAAGCGATCGAGGAATACCTCAACCGGGTCGTCGTCTCCCGCTTCAACGATTACATGGGCGAAACGATCGACTCCATCCTCAACCTGCCGGCCAAATACGATGAGCTATCCGACGGTCTGGCCAAGCGGCTCGAAGCAGATTTCAAGCATTTTGGTTTGGGCCTGACCCACATCTACATGAACGCTATCACTCCGCCGCCGGATGTACAAAAGGCCATCGATGACCGCAGCCGCATGGGCGTCTTCGATGACATGAACAAGCTCATGCAGATGAAATCGGCCATGGCCATGGAAAAGGCCTCGGAAGCCGACGGCGACGGCGGCATGGGCATGGGCACCAGTTTGGGGTTGATGATGCCGGCCATGTTTGCTCAGTATTTCAATGCCGCCGGCAAGGCTTCCCAAGGTGACGGCCCACCGGCATCGGCGGCCGAACCGGCCACCTGCCAGGAGTGCCGATGCAGCATCCCGGTGACGGCCAAGTTCTGCCCCATGTGCGGTCATCAGCAGTTGGTTTTTAGCCAGTGCGGCCATTGCGGAAAAAACCTGGCGCCCAATGCGAAATTCTGTTCTCGCTGCGGACATCCGGCTGGGGAGAAGCCCCAACCGGTCTTTTGTACGACATGCGGTGCTGAAAATCTGGCCGGGTCAAAATTCTGTACCCGGTGTGGAGAAAAATATTAAGGGACTTACGGACGAAACACCCATCTGGTTATAGGGAGTACTCCAAAACCGCCCCTTCGGGGGGTGGGTCTTTCATTTTTTTTGCTAAGGAGAGATTGGCCAGGGCGCCAACCGCCCTTTCAGGCGTAGGATAACTGACAAAGGCACTTGCATCCTCGATGGCTGCGACCGCTTTATCCCATCCTTGTGAGGGAAATACAAAACACCCGACAACAGGCTTTTGCTTAGACAAATCCGAGAGCATGGCAGATATTCCCTCCACAAAAAAACTGTTGGCCTCTCCCAGCACAATAATGATCAAGATAGCCGCAATATCATTGTCCTCACCGATCACTTTCAGAATATTCTTAAAAAGTTCCAGATCATACCACCACGGTCCCAAATCCACTGGGTTGCTTCGCATTGTCAACGGAGGCAAAATATCGTTGATCCTGTTTTGCAGGGATTTACTGAACGGCATCGCCGCCAGGCCGTTGCGCTCCAACGCGTCACAGGCGACTATTGCCGGACCGGCCTGTCCGGAAACAATGGCGGTATTGGCGCCTCCCTCCCACGGGGGAGCCGCATCGAGAATTTTGACTGCATCGACCAGCTCCTCAACGCTGTTTACGCACAACATCCCCGCCTGGCGAAATCCTGCCGCGTAGATCTCATGGCTACCGGTCAAAGTGCCCGTGTGGGAAAGAGAGGCTTCGTTGCTCTGTGCGGCGCTACCCGATTTGAGGACGACGACCGGTTTTTCCCCTCGATACCTTTGGGCCGTTTCGATCAACTGCCGGGGGTTATCTATCCCTTCCACATACAGGGCAATTACTTGGGTATCAGCGTCCTGCATCAAAAAATCAAGAGCATCGGCAAAATCGATATTGCATCGATTTCCCAGACCCATGATCTTGCCCAACCCGACATTATTTCGCATAGCCATATATCCAATTAGGTGAGCCACGCCCCCACTCTGTGAAATCAGAGCCACATTCCCCTTTTTTGCCGCGGAAAAAGCAGGGGTAAAGGAGGCATTCAAGCCGATGCCGAGGTTGAGAATGCCGGGGGTGTTGGGACCTATAATAGGAATTCCGGCCCCATTCGCCAAGTCCGCAATCTGTTCTTGAAGGTGTGCCCCATTTTCGTTTCCAACCTCCTTGAATCCGCCCGTAATCATCACTATGCCTTTTACCCCTGTTCCAATGCAATCCTTGATTGCATCCAGCACCCGCAGGGCGGGAATTATGATTACCGCCAGATCGACCTGATCGGGCACATCTTTCAGCGAAGTGTGTACCTCAAGGCCCATAATCACACCGCGCTTAGGATTTATCGGAAAAACCTTTCCGGAAAACTCACCATCAATCAAGCTCTTAAGGACATGAAATCCAGGCTTGCCGGGATCGTGAGACGCTCCGATCAGAGCGACCGTCTTCGGGGAAAACATTGTTCCCATATTTTTCAACTTCCTATTTCCCCAATTCCGCGTTGCATCTTCACTTTCCATAAAGTTCAATCTCCATACCGATACGAAGCCTCGAAAGAGCGGCCTTTTTCCACATAGACTGAGCCGATTATCTGAGCCAGCCGAGGATCTCTTCCTTCTCGGGGATCTTTCCAACTGATTTAACTTCACCGTCGACCACAACGGCCGGCGTACCGAATACGCCGTATCCGGCGATTTCCATGGTGTCGGTGACCTTTTCCACCGATGCTTGAAGACCGCTTTCGGCTACGGCATCTTTCACAATTTTGGCTGTCTGTTGGCATTTCGGGCAACCTGGCCCCAAGACTTTTATCTCCATGGTTTTCTCCTTGGCCTTCGCTGTTCAGGTTAATGGAAGAACGTGTATATGCAATATCGATAGCCCTAAAAAAAGTGTCCGAAAATCAAGCCGCTGATGGTGGCCATGACAACCACGAGGCCAACAAAAGCTACGGTTTTCCTGGTGCCAAGTACACTTCGGATCACCAGCATATTGGGCAGACTCAATGCCGGGCCGGCCAATAGCAGCGCCAGCGCCGGTCCCTTGCCCATCCCCGCACCGATAAGCCCCTGCAGGATAGGTACTTCAGTAAGGGTCGCAAAGTACATGAACGCGCCGACCACCGAGGCAAAGCAGTTGGCCCAGAATGAATTGCCTCCCACCAGGCCGCTTATCCATGAAGAAGGAATGAGTCCCTCGGAACCGGGTTTCCCCAAAAGAAGACCCGCCACCAGAACTCCGGCCAGCAGCAGAGGCATGATTTGTTTGGCAAAATCCCAGGACGCCATGAACCAGGATTCAGTCTCACCACGAGTGGTTGTCAATAGGCCGACAAATGCGACCAGCCCTATGGAGAATGCGATAAGGGGCTGCCGGGGTATGATCAGGGCGGGAATGAGGACGGCCATGACGGCAATGATCAGTTTGTAAAGCTTTACACGCATCCACCGGACCATCAGGATGCCCAGAATAGAAGCAAACCCGCCTGCCAGCAACCACTTCACCGCGAACACAGCCGACCAGATACCACCGGTTTGCGCTGGTTTGCCCCAGGTAGCAGATATCAGTAGGCCCACCATGACAGCAAACAACAGGGTGGTCTGCCACAAGGGCCGCTCGACTTCCGGCTCCGGCATGTATGTGGCGGCGGCGACTTTGGCTTCCTCCTCCTTGCGGAACATCAGGTGCATGAACAGTCCGATGACGATGCTGAAAATAACGGCCCCTACGGCTCGTGCCAAACCAATCTCGGGTCCCAGTATGCGGGCGGTGAGGATGATGGCCAGGACGTTGATGGCCGGGCCGGAATAGAGAAAGGCAATCGCCGGCCCCAAGCCTGCGCCGCGCTTCCAGATTCCGGCGAAGAGGGGCAGCACCGTACAGGAGCATACGGCCAGAACGGAGCCTGACACACTGGCCACACCATACGAAAGGACCTTGGGTGCGCCGGCACCCAGATATTTCATCACCGCTCCCTGGGAAATGAATACCGCCACACCACCGGCAATAAAAAACGCGGGAACCAAACAGAGCAGGACATGCTCCTTGGCATACCACTTGGCCAGAGCCAGAGATTCAATAATGGAATGGGTAAATCTGGCACTATCCACAGGCAGGAAGAAGAACAAGAGAAACCCACCAACAATCAGGCCCAGTGGGCTTACAATGCCTTTCCAATCAATCCGGCTGGGTTCTTCTTCCTTCTTATCATCGGTTGAAGCTTCTAATGAGCCACCGGTATCGGTCAGCGAAAGGGTTTCACTCATAATTATTAACTCCTTAATGTACACCAAGGCAGAAGGCTTTTATCGGAACAGAGGCCGCTTGTATTTCTTTATATCGTTATCTATGCATATATAGAGGGCGAAAAAAATTAGTTTTTATTCAGAATTTCGAATCGGTCTATTTGATCGATGTTGGCAATTATTACGGATATGTCCGATTTATCATTCAACCAGTGCCGCAAATTACCTAACAAAGACGCAGCATACGGGCTCTGCTGACCATCGGCAAGGGTGTAATTCACCCATAACCCATCCTTATGAGAGTCCACCAATCCGGCATCTTCCAGAATTTTCAAGTGTTTACTGGTGGTCGATTGGGCCACCCCAATGGCCGTTTGTAGTTCGCATACGCACATTAAGCGCTTTTCCAAAATTTTCAGTATCTTGACGCGAGTGGGATCTGAAAGGGCCTTCATGACCCGGACGAATTCTTTCACAGCACCCTCCATATCGGTTTTTTGTAATATATAAGTCCGTTTCAACCATGTCAAGCTTTCAATGGCCCGATCAAGGTTATCGTTTCATAAAAATGAAGCAAGAATAGCTACAGAGTCAAAATACGGTTTTTCTTTGAATCCCAACTCAGGATCGGCTACACGCCCATCGATGAAATCAAGTCTGATTTTGGAGTATAAGACAATGACGCCTCGACATTTGATGATGGCGGTCCTTACGATTTGGCTCGCCGGCTGCTCACATCTAAGCCCACAAACCGTGCCCCGCGACCGTTTTGACTACAACACGGCTATCGACGAGCGAAACCGGCGGAACTAATGCCTTGCCGCTGGTTACCATTCCGGCGGGATGATACCACCGATGACCCTACCAACGCCTATAATGTCATTTTACGGTTGGCTGGTTACATTGGCCACGAATACGGAGGCGTGGCGCTCGACTTTTTGCGGCTTTCTTAATCCTTTCGATGTAAAGAATGGATCGCCGAATAAGCGGTAAGGTAAGGTGAAGCGGGATTCCGGACAGAATTGAAAAAAGATTGTGCATAAAAGCCTTGCCGTGGTAAGTTAACCGACTGATTTGGGATCGTGAACTTTATAAAG
>DEIP01000183.1:18141-18785 GCA_002352605.1 Desulfobacteraceae bacterium UBA2771
CGTTCACTTTATTTTGTCCCCAATTCTTAGACGCACGGGCCATCGGTATTATCCGTATGGCGGCCACGGAAAAAACGAGACCATTGCACCGCACCCCTTGCGGTGCCTGCGGGAAAAAACACTGTGAAAACGACGCGCATCGGTAATTTAATCCAGGAACACAAGACCCTTTTCATCATCATCATTGTCGGGTTGTTTCTGTTGGAACTGGAAATCTTCGCCCTGGCAGCCATGAAATCGGGCCGAAAATCGTGGCTGCAGGTGATCGATGGCGACGGCCATGTCATCCACGAGACCAGCGGCAAAAATCTGAGCGAATTCAACAAGTACTATTTCGAAAAGACCTTCGGCCCCTTCGAGAACTACGATGTCCGCCTACAAACCCGGGAAAACCCGTTTCCGTTTCGGGCCTGGTTCGTGGCGGCCATCGGCATCCCGGTGGGCGCCATGTTGCTCTTCGGCTTCGTTGTCAAGGCCTACGTGGCCATCTTCCACGGCAGCGAACGTTCGGGTGATGAATCCAAACCCGCCTATGAACCGGGTTATGAAACCCGCCTGGAGTCGATCCTCTTCCGCATCAGCCGGATGAACATCTTCATCATCGGCTTCCTGATTTTCGTCGGGGTCATCTCCTATTGGATCAT
>DEIP01000183.1:18793-19872 GCA_002352605.1 Desulfobacteraceae bacterium UBA2771
CTATGTCGGCCGCACCGGCATCGACGCCATCATCCGCTTCAAGTGGGTGTTCATCACCTTAGGCGCGGTGGTGGTGGGGATCGGCCTGTGGATCGTCTACCTACGGTATCTACTGGCAAAAAAGAGCATCGAAAGCCGTACGGAAATTGAGAAGCACCGCCTGGCGCTGCAATACAAAGCCCAACACGGGTTGCCGCTGCAACTGGATACCCCTTCAGCGAATAGCGGCCGCCATGCTTCCCTGGATTGGGATCACTCCGATTGAGATTTGGTGTCGGCCAGGTGCCGGCGTATTCATAAACATCTGTTTAAATGAAGGGATCGGTCCATGCAAACCCAAACGGTCATCGATCATATTGTCAAATGGCTCACCCGGTATCTCGGNNTTTGTGGTAGGCGTTTCCGGCGGCATCGACTCGGCGGTGACCTCCACGTTGTGCGCCATGACCGGATCGCCGGTCAAGGCGTTGAATATGCCCATATTCCAGGCACCGGACCAGGTCAGCCGGTCTGCCGATCATATCGGGTGGCTTGCGGCGCGCTTCAGCAATGCAGATGGCGTAGAAGTGGACCTGACCACCGCATTTCAAGCCCTGCAAGGAACGCTTCCGGATGCGATCCAGGACGATTTGACCATGGCCAACACCCGAAGCCGGCTGCGCATGCTCTCACTCTATGCCTTTTCCACCCACTACCGCATGCTGGTGGCAGGAACCGGTAACAAGGTGGAGGATTTCGGCGTGGGCTTTTACACCAAATACGGCGACGGCGGGGTCGACCTGGCACCCATTGCCGATCTGATGAAATCGGAGGTCTATGCCCTGGCAAAAACGATGGGCATTATCGATGAGATCGTCCAGGCACCGCCCACGGACGGATTGTGGAGCGATAATCGTTCCGACGAGAGCCAGATCGGTGCCACCTATGATGAACTGGAGTGGGCCATGGTATTCGAAGCAGGCAGGGGCGACGAGCGGGGCCTTGAAACCAGGCAGCGGGACGTCCTGGCCATCTTCAGGAAGTTCAATCGGACCAACCGGCACAAGATGCTGCCGATTCCAGTTTGCAACATTCCCAGC
>DEIP01000102.1 GCA_002352605.1 Desulfobacteraceae bacterium UBA2771
GAAATCTTCAGCCTTCGCACAGCCGAATAGCTTATCCGTGCACGTGCCTGACAGATCTACTGTCTGCGAGAAGTGCTACACAGTTCCGTCTTGTTGACTCCAAGATGGGAGGCTACGACACCCGTCACAACGTCAAGATCGATGCCGGAAGCTTTCAGCCTCATCCGCCGGTCGTAATCTTCGCCGGCATTTGCCAGGGTCTTCTCGACGAAACTGCTGCTGCCAAGAATGCGCTCGTCACTGGTCAACCGTATACCCGCCTTATAGAAAGAGATGTCGTGCCGGTTCGCAATAACAGGTGGACGTGGTTGGTCATAAAAACCCAAGCATAACACGCCGTTTCCGTCTCTTCTATCAAATTACAAAGCCGATCGATGAATTCCTCTCGGTCGGTGTCATTTCTGAAAATCGCCTTCCGCTGGATTCCACGAATGATAATGTGCTGCAATGCTCCGGGGGCATCTATTCTGGCTTGGCGCGGCATGGTGAATATATACTAAAAACGACCCGATAAGCCAACAACGCCACAGCGTCCCTCTGCTCCCAAACGGGTTGCCTGTCAAACCCTGCGCCACATCTTTGCTACTACCATGCTGGAAAATGGGATCAATATCCGTGTGCTGCAGGAACTTCTGGGCCATGCCGATGTTAAAACAACGGAAATGTACACCCATGTGATGGACAAGGATATTTCACGTCTCACCAGCCCTCTGGAAAGCCTGGACCTGTAAGGTTGTTGGAAATAATTAAATCCACCAAAATAGCGGGCTGATAATAGCCAATATCAACTGCCCATTTCTCAATACCTCGTGCTCGTTCAATCATTTTTTCCAACTTTTGCATAGCATTTTTGGTGAGCTTAACCCCTTTTTCATATGTTTGCGTTATGAGTTTCAGCAATGGATATGCGAATCACCCCGTCCGTTTTATCAGCGATTCGGTTCGCTGTATGGACATGTGAAAAGATTTCATCTGTTTCAGCCATTTGGAATTATTTTAAAAATACAAGCCATCCAATTGGTGGGTTTATTTATTTCCAACTCCCTTATGAGGTGGTCGAACTCTTCTTCCTTGACATTCATGAGTTGAACCAGAAACGCTTTACACAGTCCTTGAAACAAATGGCCGATTCTGTTGTGTCTGCGGTTAAAATGAGGCAAAATGACAAATTACTCATCTTTGCATACTCCACGAAGCAGGTACAAAGGCATCAATCGATCAGGTGAAAGGCCCGCCAGACATCCGATGGCAATGATGATGTTGATTATCGAGGTCTGCAGCACACCCAGGCGCTGCCAGCGTCTGCCGGAGGTGACGGCCGCGGCCGGCGCTATAGCGATCCGTCCCTGCCGGGCCATGGTGCGGACCAAAAAGAGATCCTCTGCGATGGGGACGTCGGGGAAACCGCCGGCGCTGAAAAAATCGGCCCGGTGCATGAACAGTCCTTGATCGCCGTAGGGCAACTGGAGGCGGCCGGCACGCAGGTTGGTCCAATAGGAGACCCAACGCATGGCCGGCGTATGAATATCGGTGGAAAAACGAAAGGCGCCCAGTATGGTATGCTGGTCCATCAACTTTTCAAAAACATGTGCCGCATGGTTTGGGGGCAGCCGGGTGTCGGCATGGAGAAAGAGCAGCACCTCTCCCTTCGCGGCGCGTGCACCCCGGTTCTGTTGGCCGGCACGCCCGCGATCGCCTGAAACGATGCGGGCGCCGAGGGACCTTGCCATTTCCACGGTGCGATCCCGGCTGCCACCGTCAGAGACAATGATCTCCGCATCCGCAGAGGTGGCGGAAACAATGGCGCGTGCAATTTGGCGTTCCTCATTTAAGGCCGGGATGATTATGGATAGATAGGGCGAATGCGCATTTTCAGGCCCCAGCTCCCGGTTCAGGTCTGCCGGGGTGTCCAAATCCGTTAGTGGCTCCAACAAACAAGGATCCATCCCCTTTTGTCGCGCCAAGGTTGCGGTTTTTTCCAATACATCGGCACGGCCCCAGACGATACCGTCGAAGATATTCTTCGGTTTTGTCATTCCCACCAGCCAGTAGCCACCGTCGGTGCTGGGCCCCAAAACCAGATCGTGGGCGTCCAACGAATCAAGGGCCTTTTCCAGTATTGCCACGGTGATCCCCGGAATGTCCGTTCCCACGAGTAACACGCGTTCGGCGCCCTGTTGGAAGGCGGTTTGGATAGCCAGAAACATGCGGCTACCCAGATTGCCGGTCGTCTGGGCCAAGTAATCCATGCTTGGTTTGCCCAGCCATCGATCCATTTGTTTGGCATCTCCGCCATCGTGGCAAAATACCAGCCCGGCCCCCGACCGTCGTACCCATTGGCGAGCGGTTGCCACGATCCTTTCGGCCAGCCGTTTTTGAAGTGCCGCTGCGCCGACCGGACCCAACGCAGGGATGAGACGGGTTTTGGTTGCCCCGGGCTTGGGATAGCGACCGAAAACAACCAGTTGATTCGGAGAGGGCAGGTTTGCCATGGCGCTCCCAAGATTGACGGCTTCGAAAAATTGCGGATGAATAAAAATCAGGTGTCAATAATTGCGATAGAAATCTTTTGTTTATCATATTACGCGGGCAAAGTACATCGACCAAAAAAACGGGTTGAACTTTTCGTCGTTTTGGGATAAGGATCCTTCTCAATTGGTAGGCTGAAGCCTGCCGCTGTAATAAAAAAAGAGTATTGCTCGTCAAGTTGGGCCACGAAGGCTTCCGTCCGGAAGGACAGGTGAATCCGTGGCCTTTTTTGTTTCCGCAATGCGCCCATGGATGGCTTAATTGGCAGTCGCCCTCTATTTCTCGTCAACAATACGAATCGAGAATCATTGAATAATGCTACATACGCAATAAGGAGGATCGTGATGAATGTGTTAAAACCCGGTTTAATATTTACTGTCGCAGTTTTAATGGTCTTGGTCTCCAGCCCCACCATGGCCCATTTCGGCATGGTGATCCCGTCGGACACCATGGTGATGCAGGATGACGCCCGCACCGTAAATGTGAACCTCTCCTTTTCCCATCCCATGGAGATGGACGGGATGGAATTGGTGCGGCCCAAAGTATTCGCCGTGTCGGTCAACGGCAAGAATCAGGATCTGCTCGGGAAATTGAAACCGGCCAAGGTGATGGATCATTCGGCCTGGACCGTGGACTATACGATCAAACGTCCGGGTGTCTACATGTTCTACATGGAGCCGGAGCCCTATTGGGAACCCGCGGAAGATTGTTTTATCGTACACCTGACCAAAACGGTGGTTACCGCGTTCGGCGATGACGAGGGCTGGGATGCGGAGCTGGGGTTGAAAACCGAAATCGTTCCCCTTTCCAAACCATACGGCCTTTATAGTGGTAATGTGTTCCAGGGAATCGTGAAAATGGACGGGAAACCGGTTCCCAACGCCGAAGTCGAAGTGGAGTACTACAATCGGGAAAAGACGGCGCACGCACCCACGGACTATATGGTCACCCAGACCATCAAGGCAGACGGAAACGGTGTTTTTACCTACGCGGTCCCTGCTTCGGGCTGGTGGGGCTTTGCGGCCCTGAATACCGCCGACGCCACGATTAAGAAAGACGGCCGGGAAAAGGATGTGGAGATGGGTGCGGTGATCTGGGTCTATTTTCACGACTGGAAATAAACATATATGCACATTTCTGAAGGAGTGCTAAGCGGACCGGTGCTCGGGGTCGGCGCGGCCGTGGCCCTGGTCGGAACGGCCATAGGCCTTAAGAAATTGGATCCGGACCGGGTTCCCCAGGCCGGTATACTGGCCGCGGCCTTTTTCGTGGCGTCCCTGATTCATGTTCCCGTGGGACCGGCCAGCGTTCATCTTATCCTAAACGGAATCGTGGGGCTGCTTTTGGGGTGGGCGGCATTTCCGGCCATCCTGACGGCCCTACTTCTCCAGGCAATGATGTTCCAGTACGGGGGCATCACCACGCTTGGGGTCAACACCGTGATCATGGCGCTGCCGGCGGTGCTCTGCTACTTTCTTTTTGGATCCCTCGTTCAAAAAGAGCCGCGGTTTTCCGTTCCGGCAGCCTTCGTCTGTGGTGCCGGCTCGGTTTTCTTAGGGGCTGTGTTGGTGGGTGCCAGCTTGATGTTCACCGAGGGCAGTTTTTTAGAGGTGGCCGGTCTGGTAGTTACGGCCCACATTCCGGTGATGATCATCGAAGGCGTGTTAACGGTGTTTTGCGTAGCCTTTTTAAGGAAGGTAAAGCCTGAGTTGCTTCCCGGACACGGACGCATGTAACAAGAGATAGGAATTTGGAATGATTCGTCCGACCAACCTGAACATTGTGCTAATCGCAGGAATGGGACATCGACTTTTTTGGGTCAGCCGAGAGTCGTTATCCAGCCACATTTTTTTATTCCGGTAAATTAATGCAAGCGGATTCACAGGCCCACGGCGTGTTCGCCACTTCCGCATTTCTCAGTGCCGCCACAACTTTGATGGTTTTTCCCTTCCGGTTCAATTCATGACCGGCGTTCCCACAGTCATCTACGGCTTTGCGCCGGCATATGTTCAGATGAATGCAGCCGCGGTCGCCTGAAACAGGTTCTTTGTCTGATCTTCGGCATCCTGGCCGGGATTCCCTTTGCGGAAGACACGGCCGTGATCATGCTCACCGGTGCCGCGGTCGGGATTCCGGGCGTTTGGCTCGACGCCTAATGAAGTCTTGCCGTTTTTCATCTACACCATCTCATCCCCATACATGGACCCGGAAGAGCAGCTCGACGGCTACGGTGCGGCCGTCATTCTATTAATTCTTTGCAGTGGGTTGTTTTTCATGAGCAGTGTGATAAAAAACCGGTTGGTGAATCGCTATTATGGTTAAAGATAATTTTGGGGACCGCGTTATCGGTCGTTGCGGTTTACCCATACAACTTCCTCCCTCCGGCCTTGCCAAAAAACTTAGGATTGGGGGCGAAATAAAGTGAACGAAAATTGCGAAGGATATCCGTTCGTATTTAAGGCGCATCAACGATTGCATACTGGTTGTATGTAGCCGTTGATGAAACCCAGAAGACGGATAAACAAGCAATTGGGTTCACTTTATAAAGTTCACGATCCTTATCTTCAATCCCATGGGACCAGGCGCGCCAAAAATTTTTATGTAACCCCGGGGGATGCAACTGGATGGACCGGGAAAAGATTCAGTTGACGGAGTTATCCCTTACTATGGTGATCGCCGAATTTTCGTTCAAAATGAGTGGACATGGAATACGAATATCTTGTCGGTCTAAAAAAACATCCCTCCTGGCGACTGCTAAATGCCGTTTCCGCACCCTTGATCATCAGTTTTTTTTACCGGGTGTTTACTAAGGAGAACCGGCGGACCATTCCCGCAGAGGAGATGACCGCCAAACTGGAGGATTACCTGTTCCATCTGCATCGCATCTTAGGCGAGGATGCCTATCCCCGATCGGCCAAGGCATACCTTGACGAATGGTCCGGTTCCGAAACCGGATACCTGCGCAAGTTCTATCCGGCCAGGGGAGAAGAGGAGGAGTTTGACCTGACACCGGCAAGCGAAAAGGTGATCGAGTGGTTGGCAGCTTTTGCATCCACCCAGTTCGTGGGCACTGAATCCCGATTGCTGACCATTTTCCGACTGTTGCGGGAGATCGTCAAAGAAGCCATGGTCGACCCCAAGGCGGAGATCAAACGTCTCGAACAGGAAAAAATCCGGATCGAGGCGGAACTGGCGGCGCTCAAAGCCGGTCAATATGCTCCGGCGGACAGCACCCGTATCCGGGAGCGGTTTTTGGAAGCCGATCAGACCGCTCACCGGTTGCTGTTCGATTTTCGTCAGGTGGAAGAAAATTTTCGGCAGCTGGATCGGAAAACCCGGGAAAAAATTGCCGTCAGCGAGGTCGCCAAAGGAGAGCTGCTGGACGATATTTTCGGCGAGCAGGATGCCATCAACGGGTCGGATCAAGGCAAAAGCTTCCGCGCATTTTGGCAGTACATCATGAACCCCGCCAGTCAGGAGGAATTAGAGACCCTGCTGGCTCAGGTGACGGCCCTTCCTGAAATTGAAGACTTAATTGAAAGCGAACGCCTCGGACGTATTCGATTTCAGCTGATCGATGCGGGTGAGCGGGTCAACGCAACCTGTGCCCAATTGGTGGAGCAATTGCGAAAATTTTTAGACGATCAGACTTGGCTGGAAAACAAGCGCATCATGGAGATCATCCGGCAAATCGAAAAAAAAGCCGTTCAGATTCGCGCCACACCGCTTCCCCTATCCGGATTCGTCCATGTGGACCATGTTAAGCCGGAGGTTGGCCTGCCCATGGCCCGCGGCTTGTTTGTACCGCCAAAGCGCATTTCGGTGGATGACCGAGTTGAAATGGGTGAAGGGGATTTCGATGCCCATGTTTTGTACGAACAGGAATATGTGGATGAAAAAGCATTGCGGCAACGAATTCACCGGGCCTTGAGGGGCCGGTCCCAGGTGACCTTGTTTCAAATTTGCGAAAGATACCCGGTGGACAAGGGGTTAACGGAAATTTTAGGATACTTGCATATCGCCTGTAAGGATGGTAACGCCGTGGTGGATACGGATACCCAAACTCCCATTATTTATCGGGATACCGGCGGCCGACAACGAAAGGCGGTTATGCCGGAAGTTATTTTTGTCCGCTGACGCATCTATTTTTAAAGGACCCGTTTCAAAACCGCAGAGCGCACGGAGAAAATTTGGAACAAAAGCAAGAAACCAATCCATCCTCGGAAACCCTGCCCCAACTGGGTCCGGTGGTCGTCCATCTGATGAAGGGCGTGTTGTACCGCGATGCCCGGGAGACGGTATGGCAAGACCTGTTGCTTTTGGAAAGCCAGGTGAGCGACTACGTCCGGGTAATGGGGTTGGATTTGATGATGGATGAGGCCGAAGGGTACGCCTACCTTCACCAAAGGGATTCGGATAGCGATGATGAAAAATTGCCGCGGTTAATGCAACGCCGCTCCCTGAGTTATCCGGTGAGCCTGCTTTGCGTGCTGCTGCGCAAAAAACTGGTGGAAGCGGATGTGGGTGGCGAAGATCTGCGGGTGGTATTGACCCGGGATCAGATGGCGGAGATGATGCGGGTTTTTTTACAGGATCAGCCCAATGAGGCCAAACTGGTGGACCGGATCGACACCCATATCAACAAGGTTGCCGAATTGGGATTCTTGCGGCGTTTTCAAAAATCGCCCGATACCTTCGAGGTGCGGCGGATATTGATGGCCCTGGTGGACGCCAGTTGGCTCGCCGACTTGGATGAAAAGCTGAAGGCGTATTTGGACCATGCAGCAACTGATTGATTTTTCCGAAACCGATGCCACGGCCGGGTTTCGCCTCCAATCCTTCGAGGTGTTAAACTGGGGCACCTTTCATCGCCATGTGTGGTCCCTTCCCGCCGGCGGCAGCAACGGACTTTTAACCGGCGACATCGGTTCCGGCAAATCCACCCTGGTGGACGGATTAACCACCTTGTTGGTGCCGCCCCAGCAGCTAATTTACAACAAGGCTGCCGGTGCGGAAACCCGGGAGCGGGACCTTCGTTCCTACGTCCTGGGATATTTCAAAAGCGAAAAAAATGTCGAAACATTGGAGGCCAGTTCCGTGGCCCTTCGGGACCAGAACAGCTTTAGTGTGCTGTCGGCCGTTTTTTTCAATGCCGGTTATCGACTGGCCGTGACGCTGTCTGTCGTGCTCTGGCTGCCGGACAAGGGCAAGCAGCCGGAACGATTTTATGTGGTGGCCGACAGGGCTTTGCGGATCAAGGACGATTTCGGCGGATTCGGCAAAGATATCCGGGAATTGAAAAAGCGTCTGAAAAAGCGGAAAAAGACGAACGTATTCGATTCGTTTACAAAATACAGCGCCGCCTTCATGCGGCGCATGGGGATCGAAAACAGCCAGGCGTTGAGCCTGTTTTTTCAAACCGTTTCCATGAAATCCGTGGGAAACCTGACCGATTTCGTTCGCAGGCACATGCTGGAGATGCCGCCGGTGAAAGTGCGCATCGATGGGCTGTGCCGGCAGTTTGAAGATCTAAACAAGGCCCATGGGGCGGTACTCCGAGCCCGGGATCAGGTGGAACGCCTTTCGCCATTGGTGGACCATTGCCACACCCATCGTCAAAGGGAGGCAAAAATGGACCGCCACCGCCGTTACCGAGAGATATTGCACGCCTTTTTCGCCGCCAAAAAGGCGGTGTTGCTAGATGATCGAATTCGGATATATGAAACCGAGGCGGAAAAACGGTCGGCCCAACTCACCCGGGTCAAACACAAACTGGGTGCCTTGAAGCTGCATGAGGCCAAACTTCGCCAGGCCATTTTCGAAAAAGGCGGCAACCGGCTGGCCGAGTTGGCCAATGAGATCGACCGCTTGACCACCGAATGCACCCGCATTAAACAACGGACCCAATTCTATTTGGACCTTTGCCGCAAACTCTCCCTTCCCAAACCCAACAATGACGAAACCTTCTTGGCCAACAGGGAGACGGTAAACTCCCGGGTGGCCGCAGTAGACGCCCGGGTGGCCGAACAGGAAAACCGCCAAGTGGAGACCCGAGTTCGCCTCAAGGAGTTGGGAACACAGATCTCCGATATAGAAGCGGAGCTGGATTCCCTCAAAAAACGCAAAAGCAATATCCCCTTAAAAAATATCACCATCCGAAAAAAGCTGTGCGAATCATTGGGGGTGGATGAGGCAACCATCCCCTTTTGCGGTGAATTGCTGCGCGTCCGGGATACGGAAAAGGCGTGGGAGGGCGCGGCCGAGAGGATGCTTCACAATTTCGGGCTGAGTCTGCTGGTGCCCGAAAAATGCTACGTTTCCGCGGCCGCCTACGTGAACGACCATCATCTGGCCGGCCGCATCGTGTACTATAAAACCGTTGCCCGCGAGCCCCAGCTGGTGGACACCACGGATCCCCATGCACTGTGCCGCAAACTGGAGATCAAGCCGGAAAGCTCCTTTTACGATTGGCTGGAGTCCGAGTTGTTTCGGCGGTTCAATGCGGTGTGCTGTGAGGATCTTACCGTGTTTCAACGCCTGCCTTTTGCCGTGACGCGGCAGGGCCAGATCAAAAGCGCGGGAAGGCGTCATGAGAAGGACGACCGCTTTGCCATCCATGATCGCAGCCGCTTTATTTTGGGTTGGCGAAATGTGGAAAAAATCGAAGCCCTGACCCGGGACTGGAACGGTTTGCAAGGCAAACTGGACAGGCAAATCGAAATTCTGAAGGATGCCGATGCCGAGCGTAAAGTTCTCAACGAGGAAAAAGATCTCCTGCGAAATCTGTTGATGTTCGCCTCTTTTTCCGAGATCAATTGGCAGATCCTGGCCATTGAGATCGAAAAATTACATACGGAAAAAAAAGAGCTTCAAAAAAGTTCCGACATTCTCCAAACCCTCCAAACACAGCTCTCGGACAATCAGGCGGATATTGTCAGATGGGAGGAAAAAAAAGATAAACTGATCGAGATCATCAGCAAAATCGAGGTGCGGTTGCAAAACTATAAGGAGATCCGCAACACGGCTTTGGGCCAACTGGGGGAGGTGCCGAAAAAATATCGGGACGAGATCTTTCCGGATTTGGAAAATTTGCAGGGCGATGCGCTGAAAGATTTGCCGATTACGGCAAAAAATTGCGATGTCCGTCAGACCCAGATGCGCAATTGGCTCCAGGATCGCATTGATCTCATGGTAAAAAAACAGAACCGTCTGTCCCAAACCATCGTCCAGCTCATGCAAGCGTATAAGAACGAATATCCCATACAAACCCGGGAAACCGACGCTTCCGTGGCGGCGGCCGACGAATACACACGGATGTTGGACACCTTGGTCCAAGAAGATCTGCCCCGGCACGAAAGCCGTTTTAAAACCATGCTCAATGAGGGCACCATCCAAAACATGGCGCTGTTTCAGTCCAAACTGGAAAGCGAACTGGCCGACATCCGGGATAAAATCAAAATCATCAACCGCTCTTTATCGGCCATCGATTACAACGACGGTTCGTATATTGCGCTGATGGCCGATCCCAGCCGGAACAGGGAGGTGCGCCAGTTCCGACAGGATCTGAAAGGCTGTTTGGGCGGCACCCTCACCGGCAAGGCGGATGAGGATTACAACGAGTATAAATTTTTGCAGGTAAAAGCCATCATCGACCGTTTCAATGGAAGGGACGGGCGCACGGACATAGACCACCGCTGGACGCAAAAAGTCACTGATGTGAGAAACTGGTCGGTTTTTTCCGTTTCTGAACGCTGGCGGGAAGATGATGGGGAAAAAGAGTATTTTTCAGACACCAGCGGAAAATCCGGCGGGCAAAAAGAGAAGTTGGCCTATACCATTCTGGCGGCGGCCCTGGCCTATCAATTCGGTTTGAAATGGGGGGAACGGCGTTCCCGTGCCTTTCGTTTTGTCATGATCGATGAAGCCTTTGGCCGGGGGTCGGATGACTCCACGCGTTATGCATTGGAATTGTTCAATAAACTAAACCTGCAATTGCTGATCGTCACGCCCATGCAAAAGACCCACATCATCGAAGACTATGTTCAATCCGTTCACTTCATTCACAATGAGGGGGGACGCAACTCCATGATCCGCAACCTGACCATCGAGGAATACAAAGAGGAAAAAGCCGCCTTTCAGAAAGTCGGATCGTGATCACCCAGGCCCAAATCCGTAAGAAAGCCATGATTCAATGGAATTCCGGCGCATTTTTAAGCAGCTGCGTGGAAAACACGACGATCTTTCCCATTATCATTCGCTTTCGCACACCGTCCGGCAAGGAAATCTTGGATACTTATGACCGGGTGCGCACCTGGATTCAAGCCCTGCGGAATAATAGCAAGGAATCTACAGCCAACGGATATGAAATCGTCTGGCAATCCATCCGTCACCGCAATATCGGCGATCAGCAACTGCCCCGGCAACTCGTCTTTTCCACACCGGCGGATTGGCTGACCTTCATTCAAAAGGAGAAGGAACATCGAGCCTTTATGGACGTGGTCGACCAAACCCGCAGTGCCCGTCCCGAACTGTTGCCCCATCTTGCCCAAAAGCCCCTGAAAATTTTGGGAGATGCGGCTCACTGGCCAAAGATTCTCACTGTTTGTGAATGGTTCAAGAACCATCCGTCGCCAGGCTTGTATATCCGCCAGCTGAACATCGCCGGCGTGGACACCAAATTTATTGAAACCCATAAATCGTTATTAAATGATCTGTTGCCCTTGGTGCTTGAGAAGACGCAAGTGGATGGGGCGGTCACCGGTTTGGCCAAACATGGTTTCGAACGCAAATTCGGCCTTGCCTATGATCCGCCCCTGGTACGGTTGCGCCTGTTGGATCCGGATTTGGTCAGGGGCGGATTTTCTGATATCACCGTTTCTTTGGACCAACTGGCGCAAATCGATGTGGGGGCCAAAACGGTCTTTATCACCGAAAACAAGATCAACGGCCTTGCCTTTCCCCAGGTCCGCCAGGCCATGGTGATTTTCGGATTGGGGTATGGTGCCGAAATGCTCCCGGAGATCGGCTGGCTGGGAGAAAAGGATATTTTCTACTGGGGGGATATCGATACCCACGGGTTTGCCATCCTCTCGCAAATTCGAGGACATTTTTCCCATGTGCGATCTTTTCTCATGGATCGAAAAACCTTTATGGCCCACCAAGCGTTGTGGGGCACAGAAATTCCGGGTAAGCGTTTTACCGGTAACTTGGCTCATCTCACCGAACCGGAGCATGAATTGTTTGACGACCTGAAGCAACACCGCCTGGGCCCTCATCTTCGGTTGGAACAAGAGCGTATCCGTTTTTCCGTATTGTTGGACGAATTGGGACGGTTTCAGGGGGTACGCGCAACTAATTGAACTTTCGGCCCAGATAGCTTATTTCCTGTTCGGAGACGACATCTATCCTGACACAGGGGGCCAAAGGCCGTGGAAAACTTGGACCACCAGGCAAAATAAGTGTTCCTATTAAGGATATCTGGGTCTATCCTCTTGCCAAAAGGTTTAGACTTTTTTTGAATAATTGACTTCAGAAGGGGTAACCCGAATAATTACAAAAAAGCTCTGGGGATACGGCGGGGTATGCAGTGTATATTTTTATTTTTTTAGGCGGGATATCGCAGCGGGGTATATGCTGAGCCGTTACATTATTTTGTCACTTGGGCGGGATAAACCGTTACTATATTCGTATCCTAACAACTCACCTGGGAGATGGGGTTCGTCCTCCTGGATCGCGAAGCCTGTGCGGAGAATGCTCACATACTTCGTCGCCGCAGTGACGAGGGATAAAGCGTAACGCAGATATCGGGCCTCACGAAGTCGTCAACACTATCCGGCCGCCTCGACAAACCCATGCCGGAGCGCCAGCTTCTGGAACATCTGGGTCAGCCCTGCCCCTATTGAGAAAACGGAGCCGATGTCCAGGTTTCGGACGACAGTTTCGTCGAAGAAAATATTGAGGCTGGAGTCGATGCCTTCGTCCGGGCGCCAGTAGCAGATCATGACGGGCACCTTGGGCAGGGGATACAGCACCACGGAGATGTCCGACTGAAACTGCCGTTGCACCTGCCTGCCGGAAAACATGTGGACCACATCGTCGAACAGGTCGGTGTGGGTGTCGGCCACTTGTTTCATGGCCTCTTCGCAGCGTTTTTGAAAGAGCGGATAACGGTCCTTTCCGTTTTTCAGTTCCCGGAAGGAAACCCATTGACCGGTTGGGGAAATGCCATGGCTGTTGAGCACATAGTCGAAAAAGGGGGCTGCCACCCAGGGATTGACGTGAATGTCCGAATGGAAGATTCCCTGTGCGTCGACGCTGAAATCCTTGCCGAGGATTTTCAGGATCAGTCGGCCGTTTTGAAATCGGCCCCCGGTTCTTTCGGCCGCTGACACGAGATTGATGCCGGCAATTTTTTGTTTTACCATTGCCAAAAATTCCTCCCGGTTGGTTTCTATCATGCTTGGGTCGCCGGAATCTCTGGAAAAGCGTTCGACAACGCCAGGGTCCAGCCGGGGGCATTGGTCAATTCTTTTTTGGCCCCGTAAAACGGCTCCGGCAAAAGCCAGACAGGTTTTTTCACCGCAGTCCCGGCAGTTGGATTTGTCTAGCAGTTTGAAGATCTCCATGGCATTTTTCGGCGCAGGCATAGGCAGCCTCCCCATTTTCAATCGTAAACAACGTCGGTCGACACGGCCGTATTATAACGATAAGGAACACAATAACACGGTCTTGATCATCGACGCACGAAATATCCACCGCAAGGTGACGCGTAGGATTGATGACTTTGACCTGCCGTTACACTTACTCCCACAACCCAAACACGTCCCGCCCCATTGACCAGCGTGGCTTTTTTTGCTCCTCACTCTTGCCCAGGATCCACTTGTCGTATAGCTTCTCAATGGATCCGTTGGTCTTCTTCAGGTTCAGCCAGTCGTCAACAAAGTCTCCGAAGTCCGAACCACCCAACGGCATGACCAAACCAGCAGGAGCTTTTATGTGAGGCGTGGGCACAACCACTGAATAGGAAGGATAGACGATTGTCCAGGCTGAACCCGCCTCCGCACTGATGACGAGTGCGTGAACCCCTTTTGGATTGTCTGTGAAAAATTCGCGATAGGATTTCATCAGTACGATATCCGTATTCGGCAAGTAGCGCTTGGCGCCTTTCGCCCGATTTTCCCCTACCACACCCAAACGAATAGTGTGTTCTTCGTCTATCGAACGCCAGGTCTTAAACTCATGGCGGCGGTAGTCTTCTACAACCACTGCTGTGGTAATATTTATGTAGGGATCCGAAAACTTGGCCTTGGTAAGCCGGTCCGGGGTGACGATCATTCCGCCTATCGCCACATCAAATTTGTTCTGATCGAGATCTTTGAAAAGCGTTTCGTATGTCCACGGGATAAACTCCGCCTCAACCCCCAGCTCCCGAGACAGTGCGTGTATGAGTTCCACGTCAAAACCAACCAGATCGCCGTTTTCGTTATGATAAGAAAACGGTAGGTTTTCATGGTTGTAGCCTACCCGCAGCGTGCCACGCTTGATGATCGTCTCAAGATGGCCTTTTTCACCTATCGCCTCTTTTGGGCCGACTTTTTTTATATCCGCCGTCTGTGAAACTTCTTTTATCTCCGACTGCATCAGGGTGCGTCGCTGAATGTCTTCTTTGCTTACCATCTCAGACAGCAGGAAACGCATTCCCAGGAGGAAAGCAACAAAAATAACCAACGAAATTATCGAAAACCTGAAAATGCGTGACCAGTTGATTTTCATTACCCCCGTCGCTGCGCATGTAGCCACCAGCGTGAATGCAAACAGGTTCATGACTGCAAGAAGGGTCGCAAACCAGCTGTTGAGGACTCCGGTAACGACATAGAGCTCATACATGTCTGAAGGAATCTTCATTTGGTCCAACAGGAAAGGCAGTGCTAAATCCACACCCCCAAACAAAGTAAACAATCCTATCACCGCGAAGCCCGGATAGTCTGCAAGAGCAATATTTTTACCGACAAACCATCCTGCAAAGAGGACAAAGAACAGGGTCAGCAGTTTGCCGATGTTGGGAAAGTTGAAGGAGGTCGGAACCAGCACCTCGATATAGTTATCGGTGTCGTCATTGCTTATCTGATGATCCTCGAAAAGTGTTCTGGCATTTTCGACTAGCATTGGCAGCGTGATGAACAGGTTGCCGGTTACGAAGCCGGTTGCCAGTGCATCACGTGCGGTTTTGAGGATTTCACGGTAGCTAAAAGGTGTTATCGCGGCCACCAGTCCCGGAAGAATCCAAAAAACCAGTAAAAGGGTCGCGGCGATAAAGGGTATGATATAGCTCTGCAGCCGGCCGAACTCTTCAATGGTCATCGTGCCGGAAGCATTTGCGGCGATGGCGAAGACACCGATGGGAGTAATTTTTACCACCATCATCGCAACACGGGTGAGTGTCTTGGAAGTGGCCGTCAGAATCTCAAGCAGGTTTTGCTTGGTTTCAACCCCAATTAGCGCGATGCCAAAGATGACGCTAAACACTGCTGCTGCAGGTACCACTGTACGAGCCAGGGAACTGAACGGATTGACTGGAATGTAAAGGTCGATAAAGTCCACCTTGGCAACTTCCACCAGGCTGGTGCTGAAAAAAGAGCCGGATTCCATGGAGGGGAAAGCCAAGGGAATTAGAAATACGATGGCAAAGGCCAGCAACCAGGAGGCGACCAGAACGATCCCACCCGTGATAGCCAGCTTTCCGGCCTTCTCATAGCTCAAAGACCCGATGCCGAGCATCAATGACACCACCATGTATGGCAGGATCGACATCTGGATCAGACCAATGTAGGCTCTGCTTACGATGGCGAGTGCCGACGCTCTTTCTCCGAAAAACAGGCCGACGAATAGCCCAAGCGTTAAACCAATGAGGATTTGGGTGGAAAGAGAGATGCCCCTTTTATTCTTCACCTGATCATTCATTTGTTATCCTTCCTTTGTTAGAAATCATATCGGACCCCCCAAGCAAAGGATGTGTACCTGAGGTCCGAGAGCTTGGAATAGGGAACCACATAGGAGGCGTCCAGGGAGATCGCCCACTTCCTGTTGATGTGAATATCGGTGCCGACGCCGAACTTGGTGACGAAGGCCGTGGCGTCGTCTATACTGGCATAGGCATCGCTGCAGTACCAGCCGTAGTATCCGGGCCGGCAGACAGATCCCGTCGGGTAGTATGACCGGACGTTGGCGTACATGATTCCCGCACCGATCAGTGCATAAGGATCCATCCGGCCCAGTGGCAGGTGAGCCTTGAGATTGGCGGTGAGAATCAGTGTGTCGAGGGTCACTTTTTCCGTACCCGAAAGATTCGGATTTATATCGGACAGGTTGATGGTTGCATCAAAGCCGTTCATCATTCCGAGATCGCCCTCGGCGGCCAGATATTTGCTGAATCGGTGGCCAACCCTGAATTCGATACCCCACGCATCCTTGAAATCGTCCACACCCGTGTTCTGGAAATTTTCGAAACCCGTCAATCCGCCAAAGATGAAGTACGGGCCGAAAGTTGAGAAATTGTCTGCAAGGCACTGGCCAGGCAGGCTTGATAGCATGATCATCAGTGCGGATATCAGTAGATAAGCTCGGATTTTTTTACGCCCGTTCATTCTATATTCCTTTGGTTGCCAGTCGTCGTTTTTTCAGTTTTTGAGTCATCCGTCCCCAACACTCCGGCCTCGGTCATCAGCCGCATACTCTGGGCAAGTCGTATTCCTGCCGAATATCCATCAGCTTTTGAAGGGCGTCGCGCATTTCGGTTTCCGCCTGGGATGCCGATGAGATGTTGCTGTCTTCTGAAACCAGGTCGGGAAAAAGCGCCCGGGCCTTTTCCTCCTGTCGGCTGTCCGCATAGGCCAGCACCTGGAGCCACAGGCCGGCCAGGGCATAGTCCTGGTTGTCGGATTTGGCAGCGGTGCGCCCATATCCCTGAGCCACCTCGTGTTTGCATTGCGCCAGGGCCTCCAGTCCCTGGAAGGCATCCTCTCCCAGTTTTTTTCTCAGGGTTTCAATTTCGTTGGTCTGTTGGGCCTGCTTGGCTTTTTTCTGGTTGCTCTCCGCCATGGTCCCGGAAATAGCTCCGGCGGCGGCACCGGTACTGCCCCCCCATACCGCACCGCGTGCAGCTGCGTCACCGACATCACCGCCAAATACCAGCGCACTGACCATTCCCCCTACGGCTCCAACCACTGCGCCAGTTGCGGCACCCTGGCCGGCGCGTTCAACTGACTGCTTGGAGCAGGCCGGGAAGTTTGCCAATACAATCACCATCGCCAGTGCCATCCATTTG
>DEIP01000047.1 GCA_002352605.1 Desulfobacteraceae bacterium UBA2771
CTTGTGGCGCATTTTCTTGACGTGTATAAAAAAGAGACCGCCCTGACAGACCTGACCATCTCCGAAGCGGCCATGGACAAAATGGCCCACTACGACTGGCCCGGTAACATTCGCGAGTTGAGAAATGCCATCGAACGCGCCGTTGTAATGGGAGATGGAATAAGAATCATGCCGGAAGATCTACCGATCGCCACTTCGCTGCCAAAATTCACCGGCCTGAAGGTTGGGCTCACCCTTGACGAAGCCCTCAATGAATTCAAAAAAGAATTTATCCTGCTCAACCTGAAAAATACCGACGGAAATAGGAGCAAGGCCGCCAAAATAATGGATATCCAGCGAACCTACCTATCCCGACTAATCACCCGTTATGACATCCGCAATCTCGCCTGACCCTACCCTTTTTCACATCAGTTCAAGACCTTGCAAAAAATACCGATACCCAGTTTGGGGGTGATGCGTTGCCCCGTGGCGAGAATGAAGCATGGCATCATAATTGCTATTTCAGATTATCAACCGGCTTTGAGCCGACAATCGGATCCCGGAGAATTATCATGACTGCCGTTGCATTGAATACCAGCACCCTCAGAAAAGGTAAGAAGTTAATGGAACCAGGGGGGTTCTACAGTGTGGAATTCGCCGTAGACGAACCACGCCCGCTCTATCAATTCAAGATTTGGCGCAGCGAATGCAACCTGATGTTCGTTGTGGTCAAGGAAAATTCTGCTGTTCTTCCCAAACTCAAGGCCGGCACCATCCTGAACATGACCTATTACAGCTGCGATACGCAATGCCCCAAAAAGCAGATCGAAACCCGCATCGGGCACATCTGCAGTGAGCGGGAAGGCCGTTTCGAAGGGCATTGTACCATTGATCTGGTTCCGGTTACTGACACAACCTTGGAAAATTAAGGCCTAAACAAACTTTATCCATGATGGTGATGATGAAGAAGCTAACGCTATTAATCTTTGATTCCACGGGGGCCCCTGTCAGACAGACAAGCATTCCGAAAACACTGCTGCCGATGACGGTTCTGTTTTTCATGGGAGCGGCAATCGTCATAGTCCTTGGCATTGCAAACTACCATCGATTGAAAACCGAAACGAAGGATGTCCACAACCTTCGTTCATCCCTGCAGGCCCAAGAAGAACGGGTTGTTGAGCAACAGGATCAAATCGTTGCCTTTGCCCAAAAGTTTGATTCGTTGAAGACCCAGTTGGCCGAGCTTCACGGCTTCGAACAAAAAATCCGGATCATCGCCAATCTTGAAGCCGGCAATGGTGGGTCGAGTATGTTTGGTGTAGGCGGTGCGGATCCGGAAGACCTGAACCCGGCAACGATGATCGAACAAGATTACCAAGGACTTGTCAGGGATATGCACGTTGAAATAATGGAAATCGATCAGGCCTCCCATGCCCAGCGTGATTCATTTTCATCGATCTTCGGCCAACTGGAAGGCAAACGGAACTTGTTGGCTGCAACCCCGTCCATCCGCCCGGTAAAAGGGTGGATATCATCGCGTTTCGGGTACCGGGAATCACCCTTTACCAGTCGCCGGGAATTTCATCGTGGCCTCGATATCGCGACCCATGCCGGCTCGCCGATCATCTCACCGGCAGACGGCATAGTGACCTTTGCCGGTAAAAAGGGACTGATGGGAAATATGGTAACCATCGAACACGGTTTTGGAATGGTGACGCGGTACGGTCATATCCAGAAGATACTCAAGAAAAAGGGGACACACGTCAAACGGGGTCAGACCATTGCCTTGGTGGGCAATACGGGGCGGAGCACCGGCCCTCATCTTCATTACGAAGTCCGTTTAAACGGCGTGGCCGTCAATCCCACGAAATATTTCTTCGACTGACACCCGAATCATACTGCACAAAAATAGACATTTTTTAAAATGGCAGCACAAAAAGGCACAGGAAAACGGATATGACAATACCAGAAAAAAAGAGGGCAATAGAATGAAAAAGACAGCTTTCTTGTTATTATCTGGAATGGCGATTTTCTTGTCCGACTGCACCAGTTCCAGTTACGAATTGTTTAATGTTGCCGGCACCGAAAACGCGGTGGTTAACCCAGGTACACCCGGCCAGTTAAAAAGCAGCGATAATCGCGGGGTCAACCTGTCTATTTCTCCAAGATCATCGCTGAACATCGATGTCGAATGCATCCTCGATTATGTTCAAGGAGAGAGCGCCGTCGATCCGATTATCGAACGGCACACCTTTTTGGATCCATGGATTCGCTGGCAAATTGAATATTGACCCCAAGCGCCTCGGGTTCACGACAAAAAAGAGTAGGCGGTCCCACCTCTATAGGTGGGCAAATACCCTTTCTGCCGCAGACAGGGTTTGGTTGATGGCATCGTCATCGTGGACAGCAGACAGAAAAAACGCCTCAAACTGTGATGGTGCCAGGTAAATCCCGTTTTCCAGCATTCCCTTGTAGTATGACGAAAATCGCTGTAGATCCGATTTTTTGGCGTCGGCATAACTTTTCACGGGTTGATCGGTAAAAAACAGACCCAGCATTGCGCCCACCCGTGCGCAGGAAACTGGGATATTGGCCTTTTCGGCCAGTGACTTCAAGCCGGAGATCAGCCGTTCGGATTGTGCCTCCAGGCGTTCATAAAAACCGGGTCTTTTCAATTGCTTCAAGGTCGCAATGCCGGCGGCCATGGCCAATGGATTGCCGGACAGGGTGCCGGCCTGGTAAACCGGCCCCTTCGGAGCGATATATTCCATAATTTCACGCCGGCCGCCGTATGCGCCCACCGGCAGGCCGCCGCCGATAATCTTACCGAAGCAAGACAGGTCCGGGGTAATGCCGTAACGCGCCTGGGCCCCGCCGAACGCCACCCTGAAGCCGGTCATGACCTCATCGAAAATAAGCAGGGCGCCGCATTTTCCAGTTGTTTCACGCAAGGTCTCAAGGAATTGATCATCCGGTGGTACCAGTCCCATGTTTCCGGCCACCGGCTCCACAATAATGCAGGCAATCTGGTCCCCCTTTTCCGCCATCACCCGCCGGAACGTATCGACGTTATTATAGGGCAGCGACAGGGTATGCTCAACAAAGCTGGCGGGAACCCCCGGGCTGCCGGGGATTTGCAGGGTCGCCACACCGGAACCCGCCTCCACCAGCAACGCGTCGGCATGTCCGTGGTAGCAGCCGTCAAATTTGATGATTTTATCCCGACCGGTATAGCCCCGCGCCAGCCGGATGGCGCTCATGGTAGCTTCGGTTCCCGAGTTGACCATCCGCACCATATCCACGGAAGGAACGGCATTTACAATCATTTCGGCCAGATTGTTTTCCAGCTCGGTGGGCGCGCCATAACTGGTTCCCTGCGCCAGCACGGACGAAATAGCCGCGATCACCGCCGGATGCCGATGGCCCAGAATCATCGGGCCCCACGATCCGATATAATCGATATACACATTGCCGTCGGCGTCAAATAACCGACACCCGTCGGCACGTTCGATAAATAGCGGATCGGTTCCCACGGATAGGCATGCCCTGACCGGACTGTTCACGCCACCGGGAATCAGTTCCTGAGCGCTTCGGTACAACACAGTGGATCTCTCTTTGTTCATTGGGTTACATCCTTTCTGATTGAACGGAATCGTAAGTACGTCAGCGCTTTAAACGTCGCAGTTGGAAGCGGGCCCAAACCATCCGGTTTAAAAACAAGCAATCAACCGTGTTGACTTTTTGGCGGATCGGTGTCGAAACTACCAGACACACGCAGGCGGGTCAAGACGGAGCGCTGAGGGCTGAGTTGAATCAGTGAAACATAACCATTCCACCGACAAACCGGCCAAATTGCTTGTTTACATGCCTGGCAGGCAGTTGTTCCTGTCCGATTGCCTTCTCCTTAGCGGTTTCAGCGGCCCTCCCCTGCCGAAAAAACCGACCGGCGCCGAAAAAAAAGGTTGCACCCAAACCACCGGTCAATTTTTTTCCGCCTTTAAAAAAACGCATTGACAACCCGTAACCCTACTGTTACTAAACGTTTTTACAAAGTCGCAGGGGCCGTTAGCTCAACTAGGCAGAGCACCTGACTCTTAATCAGTAGGTTGAAGGTTCGATTCCTTCACGGCCCACCAACGAACTTCCCGAGGGGCGGTAACACCGCCCCTTTTTCTATGGTAGACGGATAGATCACCCACCGCCACCGATGAGCGCACGGTGGCTTACAGCGCTTGACAGTTTTTTCTATTGGTGATATTTATGTTAATTTTTGTTGTTTTCATCGGATTCACGTATCCTTGCTCCGGTCCGACGCCGGGGCTATTAAGCCACAAGGAGGTTTTATGAAGCGGTATGAAACGATTTTTATTGTTGATCCCGACCTGTCGAAGGAGGCCGAGGT
>DEIP01000171.1 GCA_002352605.1 Desulfobacteraceae bacterium UBA2771
AACCTCGGGTTCCAATTCGGTTTCCTTGTGAACCCGGGTGGCGATGCGGGCCCTGTCCATGCAAATCTTTATCCCTTCTTCCGCAAATTCGCCGGACCGGCTATGCTTGTACCAGGTCGTATGCTTTAACTTTTTCGTCCTGGCGGTACTCGGTTTGCCGAACCCGTCCTGGATCCTGACATTACTTGTGGCGACTCGATATGGCATAGTGGACCCCCCTTGTTTTCAGGTTAATAGAGGCTTGCATTACCCTCCAATGGTTACCGCAAACCCATGCTTTTCAAAAATGTCTGTAAAAGGCCTGACCGCTCCTTTTTCCAATGAGGCCAAACCATTGTAATTGTACGGCATGTTCAAATTTTCATATTTTTTTTCCGCAAAATTGTGGAACGGAAGTAGATCGATGCTTACTATGCTTTCCTTAAGTTCCAGCGCAAATGGCAATATCTGCCTGAAACACTCGGCGGAGGCGTCCTCATCGTCCGGTGTAAAATTAAAACCGGGTATAATCGGTATACGAAGCGCCATCTTCGTGCCTCGTCCGGCCATTTTTACGGCATTTTCTTTTATCAGCCCGAGGGAAACGCCGGTTATCGATTCAAGCTTGGCACCATCCATCGTTTTAATATCAAAGAGCAAGATATCAACGTAGTCCAAAACGCTATCGAGTATTTCCCACCTGATGCTCGCCGTGGTATCGAGGCACGTGTGGATTCCGGACGCTTTAGCCTTTTTCAGCAGGTCGAGGGTAAATTCGGGGTGGTAAAGGGCCTCACCCCCGGAAACGGTCATCCCGCCGCCTGAAGTTTCGTAAAAAAGCCTGTCACGAACCACTTCGGTCATAATCTCCTCGGTGGACAGGGCCATGCCTACTTGCTCGAGTGCACCGGCCGGACATGCTTTAACACAGTCCATACATTTGACACATTTACCTCTGTCCATAACCGGGTATTCACCATCGGGGCCGACCGGCGAGATGGCGTTTTCGGGACAAACCTCCACGCACTTTCCACAACGCAGGCATTTGTCGCGATGATAATAGATATCATACCCGGGGCTGATGGTCTCGGGATTGTGACACCAAGGACATTTGAAAAAACATCCTTTTAGGAAAACGGTCGTTCGCATCCCAGGACCATCGTTACCCGAAGCCCTCTGAATTCTTGTAACCAGCACAGGATCCTTCATAACCCTCCTATTGCCCCCTCAATCAAAAATCTTTTTGGCTTTCATGGTTTCGAATTCGGCGTCACTATATTCGAGGAAATCCGTCAGCACATCTTGGGTGTGCTCTCCAAGAAGAGGGGCCGCCGTTTTCATCATCGCCGGGGTTTTTGAAAATTTCATGGGCACCCTATTATACAAAGTAAGTCCGACTTCCTTATGGTCAAGGTAGGCCCAAAAATCATGCTGCGCAAGCTGCGGGTCTTCGATCATGGCCCTTGCGTCCTGTACCATGCCGGCAGGAACGCCGGACCCCATCAACCGGTATTGAAGTTCGGTGCCATCCTGAATCATTGTCCATTCTTCAATTTTACGGTCCAGAAGATCCTGATTATCGAGTCTGCCCTGTGTGGTGCCGAACATATCCTCTTCGGCCCAGTCAGGATTCCCCATCGCCTTCTTTAGTGTACACCACTGGTTATCGGAAAAAACGGCGATCGAGATCCATTTTTTGTATCCTGAAACCTTGTATACACCATGGGGTGCGGCATTTGGATCCCTGACGCCAAGCGGCTGTTGAATTCGCTTATTTACCGCATAATCCATTACGTCGAGGGGTTTTAAACAAATTGCCGCCTGGGCCTGGGGAACCTCCACCCGCTGCCCTTCACCTGTTTTGTCCCTGTGCAGAAGCGCAGCCATAATACCAAAAACGGTGTGGCTCGGCACCGCAATGTGATCGGTATAACTGGTTCCGGTGCCAAAAGGTTCACCATCGGGGTCGGCGGTTAAGTAGGTAAACCCGACCAGAGCATTCAAAGTTACACCAAAACCCGCTGAGTGACTTTGAGGACCATCATCGCCTTGAATACTCATCGTTACGTAAATAACATCTTTATTTATTTTTTTGACATCTTCATATCCGAGATTCCACTTTTCCATCTGCCCGGCTCTGAAATTGTTAATTACGATATCACTTTTTTTAATCAGCCGAACAACGACATCGCGGGCCTCAGGCATCGTCATATTCAAGGAAATGCTGCGTTTGTTGGGATTGCGGTTTGCAAAATAACCGCTCCTTTCAATTCCCGGTTTCCCATCCTTGAAAGGATAGCCGTGTCTCAACACTTCAGGCTTGCTTCTGGATTCAATCTTGATTATGTCGGCACCCAACTGACCCAGTATGTTTGTTGCTATCGGGCCCGCGCCAACCCACGAAAAATCGCAAACGGTTATATCTTTTAGAGGCAAATCATTTTGCGCCATACACGGCACCTCCTTTCAGTAATCCTTCAATGTCGGACTCGGTATACCCAAGCTCCTCCAATAGTTCAAAAGAGTGCTGGCCTTTGGTGGGCGCCGGCGTTTTGATCTCTACGTCGAGGCCGCTCATCTCGAATCCATAGGCAGGAAAATACACATCCGCATCTATTGCGGGATGATGAATCGTCTTAAAGAAATCGCGATAGTTAAATTGGGCATTCTCAAAAATATCCTTGCCGTCGCTCACGGGAAAAACAACGCAGCGATTCTTCATGCTCTCATCATACAGGTGTGCTTTTGTGCGTTTTGCCGAATATTCCTCGAATCGTTTTTTGAATTCGGAGCGCGCCTCATCGGTCTTCCTGTATTCGGGCTCAAACCATTTCTCGTTTCTCAGTTCATCGAGATTTTCGGCACCATCCCTCTCTATCCAGTTGAGAAAATTCTCCCACATCGCCCGTGTCCTGCCGAACGCTGCGACCACACATACAAATCCGTCCTGACAACGATACACGCCAAGCCCGGCTTCATAGCCGACATTCCTGCGGTTAACCCCCTGAAGATCGTACCACTGAATTGCATTTTCCAGCGCCGTCGCCACACAGGCTTGCATCGATACGTCGATAAACTGTCCCTCGCCGGTATGCCGGGCATGATAAAGCGCAATCATGCTGCCCATGGCAGCATATGCCGCGCCCATCTGAAACGCCTGCTCACCGCACGCGCGAACCGGTTTTTCATTTTCGTTCCCTGCCAGAAACAGAAAACCGCCAAGGGCCATCAACGTAAGATCGGAAAATGGGTAATCTCTATACGGCCCCGTCTGCCCAAACGGGGTAATTGCGGCATAAACCAGTTTCGGATTGATTTTAGCCAATGTTTCATAGCCGAGGCCCAAGTCATCCATATGCCCGGGAGAGAAACTCTCTATAAGTACATCCGCAGTTTTACAAAGCTTTTTTAATATCTTCTTCCCTTCTCCATCCGACAGGTCAAGGGCCAGGCTCTTCTTGCCGATGTTGCAATAAAGAAATTCCATCCCTCCGTTTTCATCCACAAGATCTTTATAAAACGGTCCTTTGTTTCTTAAGGGATCACCGGTGACTGGCTCAACATGAATAACATCGGCCCCGATATGGGCATATAACTTAGCGGTATATTCACCGACACCACCGGTTAAGTCCAAAACGCGAATATCACTAAGCGTGTTATCATCGTCATCATTATTGTTGCGCATATTGTCCTCGTGCCTGTTTTTTCGGGTTTGAAAAGGTCATCGTTGCCGGAGTATGCCCGCTGTGTTTATTCGTCCGTCATCGGCGTCATTTCCGGGACAACAAAATCGATTCCATGTTTCATCCGGCACGTGTTACCATTCCAGGCCCCGACATTTGATGTTTTCGTAAGCAGTGACACGAATGCGGGCATCCATTAGTATCTGAATCTGATAATAATGGGTGCCCGCTCGTGTGTGGATGGCATGTTCGGTGACTTGCAGCGAGTTTACCAGGCTTGCATCGTTTGGCGCGAAGCCACCGCCACCCCGAGACCTATTTTGCTCTCCTGAGCAAACTACCCAGATTGAACAGACTGTCGGGAAGGGCCTCGTCATGGTCGACGGGACCAAAATTCATACCCGACCAATGTTTGTTCAGCATGTCTATCATGATATTCGAATACCAGTCATAGGTGCCTTTTTCCGGTCTCCAAAAATGCACCGGGTAATATTTTTTCCACAGCCGTCCTTTTTGATCGAAAATCGTTTTATAGCCCAAATGGAACAGCTCTTTGTCGATCCAGATTCTTTGCCGCGCGTAGGTATAGTTGCCCCCGACGAAAAGATCCACCACATAGAACGGTCTTTTTTCCCAGTACAAATCGACCTTTGATCCTTTCCATTGAATCGGAAACGTCTTGGTCGGCAACAGTTGAATCTCTTCGCCGATATATTCGGCCCTGATGTCATAAACCTTATTGGAGAGTTTGATCCAAAAACCGCGCCAGTCATCCCAGCTAAAGTCGCTACCGATCAATGGATCCTGGGTATTGCTGCCGGAAAGTCGCCTTATTCGGCGCATGGATGGAACATAGGTCACAAAATCATCAATTTTTTCGGGTGCCGTGAACCTTGTTTTAAGGCCTATGAATCCGGCTATGTCATAGGGACTCTTTACGATCATAACTCCCTTTTCCCGGTAATTGACATCTTTGCCATGGATAGGCTCGTTTTCGGTCCTGCCCTGATAAAATTTCCATATCAGCCTGCAAACATGGGTTCGCTCAAGCTCATTATCCCTTCCGAAGAGGAAAAACGTCAGGGGATCGTCCTCCCAGTCATCATTTCCGGTCGCCCCGACATCGAGGTTGTGCATCAATTTCGGCGCAACCATGGGGTCCGTCAGGTCTACCTTGGGAAATGGATAGCCGGCCGTCCAGTTTTCCAGGTTGAATTCATCCGCTATGGTGCACTGCCCTTCGTATTGTTTGGTGTACTTCTGCCTGCCCGGGGGCGGATAGTAGTGGAAGGTGGGAACGATCGTCATTTTGCCGAACCCCGCAAAAGCGCCCGGTGCCAACATTTCGTAAAATTCCGGGGGCATCAACTTTTTTAAGCCGGGGTAGTCTTGATAATTTTCACTGGTGATCTCCAATCCCGGTTTGATCTCCGGAGCCGGATCGTTTGCCTTAACGTAGCTGGGAGCATCAAACCCCTGATAGGCCGCCCAATTCTTGCCGAGTTCCAGGGCTTTCGGATCACTCAACCTTTCGACGAACTCCACCATCTCCCGGTTTCCCGAACTCCGGGCGAAGTCCTGCCATTCGGTTACCCATTCCGGCAGGTCTTCGGCCGAAGCGGCAAAGAATGGAATCAAGGATGTGACCAGGATAACAACAAAACCCATCTTCATCTTCTTCATCAGTTTTCCTCCTTTGTGTTAAAGGCTTTTGAAATTAATTTTCGTGCACTTTCCCGTTTTAAAAATTTCGGCTTAAGGACCACGACAATGGCGGGCAGCAAATAGATCGCCCCGAGCGCATTCACAAACATCAGCAACGCCAAGAGAAGACCCATTTCAGCCTGAAACCGTATGGCGCTCATGAAATACCAGAGCATCAGGGGAAAGCACAGGGTCAAGGCCGTGAACAGGACCCCGTTCCCGGCGGTCGACAGCGCGGTATAGATGCCTTGATTCAGATCCTGCCCATTATCGACATCTTCCTTGATTCTCATTAAAAGATATATTCCGTAGTCTATTCCTATTCCGACGCCGACACCCGCCACCGGCAGCGTGTTGACATCCATGCCGATTCCCTTAAAAGCCATGAACGCGTAAGAGACCAATAGCGCAATGACCAGTGGAATAATAAGCACGATGCCCGCAACAATGGAATGGAACGAAATGGAGGCGAAAACCAGGATGCTTAAAATCGCCAGTGGAATAACGATGTTATGCGTGGTTTCGATCTCCTCGTTAATGGCGGCCAGTATACCGCCCGTACCGCCGGCGAGTTGAAAGGCCACACCCTCTATCGCGTTATCGGTGCGAAAATTCTTGCAGAACGTCAAAACCTTGTCGAGGGTGTCGCTGGTATGATTTTTCAGAAAGATGACAATATTGCCGTGCTCGTATTCTCCATCGCTGTAGCGATCAAAATCGAAGGGATCCGCCGTGCTGCGATACATGTAAAACAACTGGCCGATACCTTCGATGGTCTCGGGGATCTTCTTCCACTTCGGATCCCCCTCGTGCAATTCCATACTCAGCTTTTCGCAAACAGGCACAAGGGACTGCACGCCCGCGACGATTTCAGGCAATTCCGCTTTTAGCTCCTCCTCGAATTTTTTAATCATACGGAGGACCTTCGGCTCTTCCATGGTGAACTCCGGCCCCTCGATGACGATACTCAGCATATCGGTTCCGGCGCCGCTGAATGCCCTGTTGATGGACATACAATCTTGATTATAAACCGAATCGGGCCAAAGCACGGCAGACCCGGGATAGACGTCGCCCACCTTCATTTTCGTGCTCATCACTCCGGAAATGATCAAAATCAAACACCAGATCCCTAAAATCAACCATTTCGTATTGGTCGTTAACCAGGTCGCGAGCGGGCGATGGATATGGGTATTGAAAAAGTTGGTGGCAAAGCTCGTCCGTAATGATTTTCCTCCCTCACTGAGCTTTCTGGGTCCCGGCAGATAAATGGATATAAGCGGTCCAAATATTGAAACCAGAATAAAGATGGCAATCACCCAGAATGCACACATATAGGAAAGTTTTTGGATCGCGGGTATTTTGACGAATATTAGAATCAAGAAACCGGCGGCATCGGTGACAATGGCGGCCAAAGAGGGTAGAATCAGACCGTGCATGGTGCGGTCGGCGGCAGTCACCAGGCTTTCATGTTCGTAATATTCATCCAAAAAACGCCGGGTCAGCTGTACCGAGTGGCTCAATGCCCGGGTGCCGATCAGAAACGGCAATACGATCATCAGGGGGCTCAGGTTGATACCCAGCATCGCGATGAAACCAAAGCCCCATATGGTGCTGGTTGCGCCGATAAGCATGGGAATGACCAGGCCATGGAGCCGTTTCCCGAAAAGGCAAACGAGAATGGCAAAACAAAAAACCACGGTAATCCAAAATATCGTCTTCATGGCCGGCATATATTGATAGATCCATCCGTAGAGCACCGGCAGGCCCGCCATGTAGATACGGGTGTTTTCATCCTCCATTCTTTGCTTCATATCCAGCAGGTAATCGAAAAAAAGGCCGTAATCGGTTTCCGGTCTCAGCTCTGCAAATATCAAGGCGGCCTTGCTGTCTTCGGAAACCAACACCCCGTTTATCAATTCATTCGTCAAAACGTTATTTTTAAGCTCGCTGATCGCCAACTCATCTTCGGGAATGTCCGGCCACATCAAGGCGCTGACATCGAGACCGCCCGGAAGCCCCTTGACCACCTTTATCTTCCTCTGAGCAATGGAAACGAGTGATGCCCGCCACACATCATCGGGCCGATGGTACAGCTCTTCATTGATGGCCCTGATTTTACCGAGGGTCTCCTTGTTGAAAATGTCCCCCTGCTTGACTTCGAGCGCCAGTACGAAGGAATTGCCGCCCCCGAATGTTTTCACAAACTTGTTGGCAAGTTTCACATACGGGTGATTGGGAGGCGCCAGTTCATTCAAACGAACGACATAGCTCAAGTTGGTGACAATACCGTAGACGAAAATAAGCGTAATCGCTATTATCGTTCCGATAACGATGAGGCGATACCGTAATAGAATATTAATCAATTTTTCCATAGCAATGTTTCATCCTAATCAATTTAACCGTAAGTTATAGTCCAACTCACCCCAGACATCTCCCTCGCCTCTGGTAATATGTAAAATGAGTCCTGATTTGCCCACCGCGTAAGCGTGGGTGGTGTCAACAAACGCCACACCATAAATCCAAGTATAGCGGATATCGAAAGATTCAACCATTACCGACCTGAAGCGGGCGTTTTCGTTCGGCTTAAAGATAAATTCACCCCTGCCTGCGATGTAAACGGGAGTCTTCGCTTTTTGATCGCGATAAATAATCTTGTAAAGGTCTGAATTCCTCTTGTAGGTCTTGTCTTTATGCCAGGTTTGGCCACCGTCTTCGGTCGCTAATAAAATTCCTTGGACGCCGACAATATAACCGTTGTCCCGATCAAAAAAATTCACATCATATAAAGTGTCGTCTGTCCCCAAATCCTTTTTATTCCAACTTTTTCCGCCATCGACCGTGCTTAAGACCGTGCCAAACTCCCCCACAATCCAACCACTTTCGGGAGAAGCGAAATATATACTTTTCAACTCCGGAACCATCCACGGCAGCGCATCTTCAAATAATGAATTGTTCTGTTGCCACGTCACACCGCTATCTTCCGTAAATAAGATGAGACCTCTCTCTGCCACCACGAAACCGTTCTCATGGGTCGGAAAAGAGATATCGTTAAGAAAGGCATCGGTTTCGGTACTCTTTTTTTCCCAGGTATTGCCGCTGTCTTCTGTCGCAAGCAGGGTCCCGCTTGCGCCCACCGCGAAACCCTTTTTGGTATTAAAAAAATGTACCGATACAAGGTTGGCGATTACATCGTTCTGCTGAACCACCCAGTTTTGTCCCTGGTCTTTCGTGTGTACAATCAGTCCGTCCTCACCAACCACCCATCCCCAGTCCGGGCTCGGAAAATCGATCCCGAATAGATCCCTGGCGATCTTTAACTTGGGGGCAACGACCTCCTGTTTTACGACAGAGGTCATATTAATATAATAGTTGGCCCAATAGAAAAACCCCAACGTGATTATCGTAATCCACAAAAACTTATTGGTAATTATGTTTATTAATCTCTTCATGTATTTCCCACCGTTTGCTTCGGACTGTGGACTTTATGGATTGAACAAAAACGTTTGTCTTCCGCATTGCACAAACGGTCACCGACAACCGGTATGTAACCGTTTTTTATCGCCATGCATTCGAACCGAAGCCCTGCACGATTTTCCCTCAATTCATTCCGCTCCCAATCCATATGTTCTATTTTTTCCAAATCATCAAAACTGATATGATAACCTGAAATACACCTGGTCGTTACCGTCATACATACCAAAGCCGTGAAAATCGTTATCCCCCCCATAGATATGCGCACCGATCTCGTGTCGCCAGTGCATGGTGTAAAGAAAGTTAAGTTTGGCATGGACGAAGTAACTTTCCGATTGAAAATCCTGGGCAAAAAGAACCGAGGGCTTGATCCGACCGTTGTCATAGCCGGTACTCACGAGAAAAGTAAAAAAGTTTTGCACTTCCGGTATCTCATATGGATCGCGTTCGGTAATATTCGTGGTGGTATCGACATCGCCGTAATAGTACGGGGCGTGGAATAGCTCCTTGTCATAATCCAATATTATGTATTGAATAAACTGCATCGAGGTGAAAAAAGTCTCTCGAGCATTCAGCCATTGGACGCGAATGGGCCAATCCAGACCGAGCATATATTTGATCTGATCTTTTTCCACGATCCCATCCGGTTTCAGCCAGGCCAAGTCGCCCCAGTTATCGCCATCGGTGTTAAAAGATTTGTCGAATTGATAGGTGCCTTCGAACCGGAAAACCGGTGATGCCTTTTGATATGAGAGGAAATCGACCTGTCTGTTGAGCGTCATGCCGATTATCTTCTGCCGCTCGTAAACCCCGTCGAAGTACGCCCTCAGTTGCTCGATGCCCTCAAACGGCGTACCGGCGGTCCCATGTTCCTCGAGATAATGGACGGTCGCGTCATTGAGGCCAGTGTCCGCAACGTCCTGGGGTGACAGCCTGGCCACTTCCGTCAAACCGGCCCCGGGTACATTAACCAACGCCCCAATACCGGTGGCTTTGCCAAGAAAATCATCCGACCATCCATAGAAACCATTCAGCGTCAGGCTCCAATCCCCGAGTTCTCCAAAAATACGCAATGCGATTTCGGTATCGTCCCAGTCGTCTCTTTCCTGCAAATCAAACGGAACTTCGGTGATAAATCCCGGCAGTATCGGCTGCGGCAACCCCCAGACGCCGTTATTTGTAAGGCCCCTTACGGCACCATCGGTGCGCATACCCAATCGGGTGGTTTCAATATTTGGAATAACGAGAAGCTCAACTGCCGGAATAATCAATTTCCCCAGGTTCCAATCAGCATAGTAACTGGTTTTGAGCATCCAGAGCGGTATCCTTGTTTCCTCGAAAGAGGGATCACGCAACACGAACTCTCTGCTCAGGTCCAAAGGGTTAACGAAATCCATAATCCGGATACCGTCGCTCTCGCCCCAGCCGACCGTCTGCCTTCCCACTCGAAAAACCAGGTCACCAAGATTAACGTCGGCATAGAGTTCCTTCAGGAGGTAGTCGTCGTAAAAAGCCATGTCACCTCTCGAGAAACTATTGCCGGGCTCGTAGTTGTACGGGTCACCGTAGGCGGAATTCTTATACGGTCCCGCGGGGTAATAGTTCGGCGCAGCCTCGTTCCACCATGACTTATCGGAATTGATATCATAGGCAAGATCATACACCGGGTTCACAATCACGTGCAGATCGAGAATATCGGAGGGGCTGTAATCGGCTTCAAACCATAAGCTCGAATAAGCCGAGTGAAGGTTGGTGTCGCCATCAGTGCTTAACCCGGCCTCTTGCCTGAGGAAGCCGGTGTAGATAAAGGGCTTCCCGAAAATCTTTGACTCGATAGCCTCGGTTTCAATGACATGACCGAAAACAAGACCGAAAACAATAAAACCCGAAATAACAAACCGTCTCATCCCATCCCCCTTTCAAGCGTGTGAGTTAACTACCGACCAAGAAACACGGTGGAATCGAGGATGAGTGCGGCGTTTCACGGCTTTCGGTGGCTGCGTGCGTCCCATCCGGCACGCCGCATCGTTCCACCTTACCGCGACTCCGTTTCCCATCCCCGATCGGTTGACGCAACAGATCAGAAAACTCCTCGCCCCGACCGTCAACCCGGCTCTCATGTAAGCCGCAAACACCGTGTACCGACCCGATAGGCCCGCATACAACAAGCCAACATCCTCAAATACCATTGATTACTTCAACGGAAAGCTACCGGTTCCATTTATTAAACGGTCAACATGTGCAGTGTCGCCACCGCATGCTCGGCGCCGTAAATACCGCCACCGGTGACATGCGCCAGTGCCACTTTGGCGTTGTCCACCTGATAATCGCCACACCGCCCTTTTAGCTGGTAATAGGATTCGGCAATCTGCAAAGCCCCCGTTCCGCCGACAGGATGGCCATTGGCAAGCAAACCACCACGCGGGCTGAATACACATTCACCACCATGGTCTGACTTTCCCTCTCTTTGGTAGATAAATCCTTCACCCTTTTTACAAAAGCCCAACGCCTCATAATAAAGAAGTTCACAGATAGCGAAGGCATCATGAATTTCACACAGATCGATGTCTTCCGGACCTATTCCCGCTTCCTTATAAAGCATAGCCGAAGCGAGTTCGGTGATGTCATCTCCGGTTGAATCAACATGGCCGACATCAACCGGACCCGATATCATAACGGAACCGGCCACCTTGACCGGTTTCGAAATTCCCAACCGCTTGACCACATCCTCAGATGCAATCACAACGGCACCGGCGGCATCTGTGATACCGCAGCACATAAGCAGGGTGATGGGGTCGGCGATCATCCTCGATGCCAGCACCTCTTCTCGGGTAACCGGTTTACGCATCCAGGCACGCGGGTTTTTGGCGGCATTTCTTCTGACCCTGACAACCACATCGGCGAGATCTTCTTTGGTGCAGTCGGTCTCATTCATATAAACTCTCGCCCTTGACCCATATTTGCCGGGCATGGGCATCCCGTGCATACCTTCGGGATTGGGGTCATTAAAGTTGATCGCAAATGCGGTACCGGTTCCCCTGTGCAGGGTAAGATTTTCCGCTCCGACGCCGATCGTAATTTCATGTTTTCCATATCTTACGTCATCAATGGCGTGATGGATTGCCAACCCACCGCTTGAACAATAGCCCTCGACGTTCGTAATGGGTAAATTTTCTCCGCACATACCGAGCACGGCAAACACGCTCTGACCAACCGCGTTTCCGTTAAATGCGTTTCCAACATAAGCGCGTTCGATATCCTTTGCCTTAACGCCGGCATCTTCAATGGCCCCTTTTGCCGCCCGGGCACCCAATAGATTGAAATCATCTTTCAGTTTGCCGGTTTCCGTCGCATAACCGCCGATTATATACGCATCCCTCATGTTTACATCTCCTTGTATTTTTAACATCATCGTGTTTGCATCGGTCTATAACAACATTGTTCTCCCTAACTCACTTTCTTAAACTTCCAGCTGATAATGTCTTCACCACTGTTGTTTTTTCTGATTGGCGCAGCAATCACTTCCACCTCGTCACCTATCTCAAAACTCTTTACCTCCCCGGCAAATGTGGTCGGAACCCGGATGCCCTCCGGCAGGTCCACATATCCCCAGACATAAGGTGTCTTGAATCCAGGTGCGCCTATATAAATATCGATGCAGGTATAAATTTTTCCGATTCTACTCAAGGGAACAGGCACCAAATCTTCACTCCAGCATTCAGGATTCGTGCAATATTTTGTGCGCGGAAACCACAGTCTACCGCATTGGTTACATTTCCACGCTTTAATGAATGGGGGACTGCCGTCTTCCGGCACCTCGAATATATCCTTGTTGTAAAATGTGATCTCTTCTACCTTTTTTTTCTCTTTTTTGCCTTTTTCTTTTCCTGCCATGATTGACTCCTTTTAATAATGGTGTACGGTTAAAGGTAAAATAGCCTCGCCTGTAGATATACCAACTACATAATCTTTATTCGTGATTGATTCCTGCGAAAACGATAACTTGAACAAGTCACAACGATCCCGAGCGAATATAATTTTATTCATAATTGACCGGCTTTAGCAGAAAGAGCGGATCGAACGCACTTTCCCACGGGTTCGTGTCCGGTGGCTTCGATCAAAACCGATAAAAGTCGAAACCCAATGCGTATGTTGCATTTAATGAATGATATTCTATGAGCGTATGGGGCGCCGATGTCAAGCTTTTTTTTATGGTAAGATCGTCTCGATCGGCGTTGAAGCGTTTCCTTGATCACAACTGCTTTACGTCTGGATCACGAGGCATATGTCTCATATCGGCTTATGCGGCTGATTTTGCAAGGGTCGGGGCGCCGTGGCGGCAAATCGTCGATGGATTTGATCGGTGCCAATAAAATATGTATTGACCTGAAGGTAGCGTTCCATTAGGCTCACACGAAATACTGTGGCCCGAACCCTAAGTTTTGCCCGAATAAAAATTATAAATACCTATAATAAAACTTAATTTAGGTGATCGCACGCCAAATGCCGACGGCAATTAAGTGAATAGGGCTCATTTTTCTGTGTAACTGAATTTTAATAATATCGGAAAATAATTTAGGAAGCAGCTTCATGGATAGTCACAAGAAGAAAGAGGCAATTATCCGATCAGCCCGCGAGATCATCGGCCAAAAGGGACTGATGGATTCCACGGTCTCCGAAATCGCCAAAAAGGCAGGCGTCGCCGATTCAATTATTTACCACTACTTTAAGAATAAGGAGGATCTGCTTTTTAGTGTGGTCGGTCGAGAGTTAAAAGCCATGAATAAAAATTTACAATATCACTTTAAAGGGATTATCGGGCCTATTTCCAAACTGGGTAAAATGGTATGGGTTCATCTTTCTCTGAACGATACGTACACCAAAGATGTTCGGGTCATAAAAAATTTACTGCTTGAAAGCCGGGGGTATAGTAATTTCTACAAGCATGAAGGATATTACTCATTAAAAGAATACACCAAAACTTTACTAAATATTCTCGTACAAGGCGTCGAGGAACATTTTTTCCATGAAGATTTGAATGTAAACATCGTCAGGGACATGATCTTTGGATTGCTGGATGAAATATCCATCGGCTGTCTCGAACCTAAATCCCCCCGGAAAACAATGTCTGATTTTGATGACATCATGACATTAATTCTCAACATGATTACAACAACATCAAACCACTCCGATAAACAAACGAACAAGGGGGAAAGAATCCTGTTGGCCGCCAAAACTATTTTTGCCAAAAAAGGCTTCCATAAGGCAACGATGACGGAAATAGCCAAACGCGCCGACGTATCGGATGGAACCATTTATGAGTATTACAAAAACAAGAATGATCTGCTTTTCAGTATTCCAAGGGAACATATCAAGACTCACGACCCCCTTTTTAAACATGTGATAGACAACAGGGATCCACTGATCAAACTCAAGAGTTTCATCTCCTTTTATTTTCAATTTTTTTTAACGGACCGTGCATTCATCGTGCTCTATCTGCGGGACATTAAACTTAACAGAAATTTTCTAAATAGCGGTTTATATGATGAGTACCTCCATAATATAAGCTACCTTAATGAAATTTTGGATGAGGGTAAAGAAAAGGGTTGTTTCCATGCAAATGTCAATAACAGGATTTTTATAAATCTTTTTATCGGAACTTTTTCGCATTTGGCCACCCGATGGCTAAATATAAAGGATGTGACGGCTCTCGATATGATGGAGGAACTGGGCCAGGTTATTAATCTTTTAAGCTCGGCGGTAAATAAAAACCTGGAATTTTCAATGAGGCATATTGTGGATCGTAACCGTTTAAATCAACCCGCCGCTCACCGCACCGAGCAACAAAAATCTGGAAATGAAATAAAAATACAAACGGTTGGCGAAAAAACCGGACCCGACGTTGCTGCAACCGAATGATTATGTTCCAGGTAAGGGCCTTGGATGACCTCATTTTTTCCAAATGCGGCGCTTTTTATGGGTAATCGCACAGTTGGCGCAATTCAAATCGTTTTTTATCGATGCTGCGCAACCGGAGCCTCATTTCGAAAATTATTCATTGATTTTCGCAAATTTCCCAAAAAGGGTTGACAATGAAGATATTACCTTGTTGAATGCAACTCAAATTTGGTTATAATCGTAGTGTTTTTGAGCCTGTAACTCACTGGTTCTGATTCTTTCCCGACGTTGCCGGGAATCATGTCCGGGACGCAATTCGGAATTACGGCTGATTGGAAGGTTATCAGCCCTTTAAATAGAACATGATTAATTGCTCTGAAGTATCGGAAAAAGATGTCAGAATCATAACTTAGGAGGGATGAAAATGGATGGCGTAGAAAACAAAACTGCTGTAATTGTCGGCGGAACGGGTGAGATAGGCAAGGCCATCAGTCTCGGCTTTGCTGACGGCGGTGCCAAGGTTGCCGTCTGTGATACCGATCAGAAGCAGGTAGACAGCATCGTTGAAGCGATCAAGGGAAAAGGGGGGAAGGCATTCGGACTGGCAGTGGATCCAGCAAAACCCGAAGCAGTCAAAGCGGCGGTCAGTAAGATTAAGGCGGAATTTGGTTCAATCGATATTCTAGTTAACAATGTGGATGATTCTGAAGGTTTCGAAATCGCCGACGTGTCTGATGACCGGTGGAGCAACTCCGTTAATAAAAACTTAAACTCGGTTTTATATTTTTGCAGGGAGATCATACCGGGAATGCGTGAAAATAAGTACGGACGGGTCGTCAATATTACGGACATCGACTATCTCGGCTGGCGTAAAGGAAAAGTAAATTGCTCGGCGACCAAAGCCGCGATCTTCGGCCTGACGAGATCCCTGGCACTCGAAGGCGCGCACGACAATGTGACGACAAACTGCCTAATCAAGGGTGAAACTGCAGGATCCGATCTTTCGGACGACGAGAGGGCAAAGATGGCTTCACGGACGCCTGTGAAAAGACTGGGAACGCCGGAAGACATCGTCAGAACGGTAGGTTTTTTTGCTTCACAGAAAGCAAAATACATTACCGGCCAGATGCTGTTTGTCTGCGGAGGGAAAAGCTTATATTCTTCCATGGCCTTTTAGAAAGGCGTTACTTATTGTGGTTTAGGTTTATTATCTTTATCCTCTGGAGGCATTAAAATGAGTATTAAAAACAGGGTTGCCCTGATAACGGGATCGGGGAGTGGTATTGGAAAGCAAACTGCTTTGAGAATGGCGGAAAGCGGTGCCAAAGTCGTTATCAATGATTTGGTTACCGACAAGGTGGATGCAACCGTAAAAGAATTTAAAGCGATGGGACTCGATGTAATCGGTAAACCGGCCGATATCTGCGACAAAACATCCGTCGATAACATGATAAAAGAAACGGTGGATACCTTCGGCAGCATTGATATTCTGGTTAATAATGCCGGAATGGAATATGCCGGGGCATTGAGAAAGCTTAGCGAAAGAGACTTTGATGTTACCATCAATGTCAATTTGAAGGGAACCTTTCTATGCTGCCAGGCGGCGCATAATTACATGGTTAAGAATTCACACGGCCGCATCGTTAATATTGCATCACGGGCGTGGTTGGGTGGTCCCGGACAGGCCCCTTACACTTCGGCAAAAGCGGGAATGGTTGGTTTAACCCGGGGACTGGCGCTCGAACTCGGCGGCAAGGGTATTACGTCAAACTGTATTGCACCCGGACTGATTCATACGCCGCTGTGGGAGGAACTGCCGGAAAAAAATCAAAAATTTCTACTAAGTAAGCAACCCACCGGTCAATTGGGTGAAGTGGATGACCTTGCCTACGCAATTATGTTTCTCGCCGATGACGACAGCAGTTTTATTACCGGGCAGATTTTTTATGTATGCGGCGGCAGAAGTCTATTTTCAGGATAAAGCAAAGGGTTGATCCCAAAAGGGCACTGGCTTTTGCTTTGCCCGCTGCCGGGGATAACCGCAAGATAGCGGATACCATCGGATTTTTTCGGTCGCCTTTGTCGGATCGGACCTAAGGGCCTACCCAAAAAAAATACCGGGTCGTTCGTCTTAGATACCGTGAACCATCCCGCTGAACGATGCGGGGGTGGTTCACGTTATGACGGCGATGGTCGTCTGTGAATTTCTTCTTGCTTATGCAACCGCTAATGTTCTCCGTTTCCGTCCTGGTCATTGGTGTTTAGACGGATAATATCTCCGTTTGCATGTACAAAAGCAGATTATACCATTTCGAGAGACCTTTTGGTGTGGCCAATCCAAAGAAAAATTGAAGGGAGATAGTGAAGATGGATTTTTCGATATCCGAAGAATACATGATGCTTAAAGAGTCGATGGCTGAATTCGTCAAACGGGAGATGTTGCCTTTGGACAAAGTCCTTCTGGATCGGGAACTGTCCCTTTGGACCGAACCGGGTCCGCTGATTCCCCAGGAGGACCATGATCGATTGTCGAAAAAAGCAAAAGAACTCGGCTTTTGGGGACTGGAGGTTGAGGAGAAATTAGGTGGACAGGGCCTGGGAATGCTGGCCAAAACACTGGTTGTTGAAGAGTTATCGAAGTCTTTGGTCGGATTTTCGCCCCACGGGTTTACGCTGCCGCCTGATGCACCCAATCTGTACTATTTGCATGATTGTTGTTCGGAAGTACAAATGAAGAAATACTTTGCACCTTATTGTAACGGCGAGGTCGATTCGGCCATGGCGTGTTCCGAGCCCGATGCCGGCTCTGACGTCAGCGGTTTGAAGACGACCGCGGTGCGCAAGGGTGATAAGTGGGTGATTAACGGCACAAAAATGTGGATCAGCAAATGTGACTACCCCGCGGTTTTTTTCATTTTGATTGCCGTTACAGACAAGGAAGCAACGTCCAAGAACAAGTTTACGGCCTTTCTTATCGATCGGGAAACACCGGGCGTGCGTATCGGCCGTGAAATCCCGGTTATCGGGGCCATGCCGACGTGGGACCTGTTTCTGGAGGATGTCGAGGTCGGGGACGATGCCGTTCTTGGAGAGGTCGGCAAGGCGTTCATACCGTTGCAGAACCGCTTCGGGGTGCGCAGAATCGAGCTTGCCTCCAAATGTGTCGGCATGGCCGAGAGATTAATCCAGATGATGATAGATCAGGCCAATACCCGTGTAACATTCGGGAAGCCATTGGCTGATCGGCAATCCGTTCAAAACTGGATAGCGGATTCTACGACCGAACTCGAGAGTGTTCGCTGGCCGCTCTACTACGCAGCCTGGAAGTCAGACCAGGGGTACAAAGATCTGCGGATTGAAGGGTCATCCATTAAGGTCGCCGCCACCGAAATGCTATTCAGGGTCGCGGACAGAGCCATTCAGGTCCATGGCGGTCTCGGCCTTGCCCATGAATTGGGTATCGAATATGTCGCTCGCATGGTGAGAATGTGGCGGATCTTAGAAGGCGCTTCGGAAATTCACCGATGGACGTTGGCAAGAACGCTGCTCAGACAGAAGAAAACATACAGTCCGTTAATGGTGGGAAAAGAGGACTAAAATAGCCGATTACGGTACATTTTGGTCTTTCCGTTTGCAAACCGATCACTCGATAAAAAATGGGAGGAATAAATGGGCGTAGACTTTAAGAAAGAGAACCATGTTGCCTATATAACGATGAACAGACCGGAAGCAATGAATTCCTTGGATCCCGAATCAATGGCTCAATTGGTTGATGTTTGGGGTACGGTCAAAAATGATCCGGACATTCGTGTGGCGGTACTGACCGCTGCCGGTCAGAAAGCGTTTTCCACCGGGACGGATATGAAGAAAACGCCGGCGCCGACCGAATGCATGGCGGCCAGCTATCTGCGGGACGGGCAGCCGATTCTTCCACATATGAAAATGTGGAAGCCTATCATTGCAGCGATTAACGGTTATGCCGTCGGCGGTGGTCTCGAGATGGCTTTGGCCTGTGACTTGAGAATTGCAAGCTCAACGGCAAAATTCGCACTGACCGAGACCAAGGTGGCCAGCCTGGCGGGATTAAACGGGACACAATGTTTACCGCGGGCCATACCGCAGGCGATCGCTATGAAGATGATCCTGACCGGTGAGATGATCGACGCCAAGGAAGCACACCGGATCGGTTTGATCAGCGATGTCGTTGAACCTGACGGGTTGATGGACCTGGCCAAGAAATATGCTGAAAAGATCGCCACCAATGCACCGTTGAGCGTCAAAGCGGCCAAGCAGGCGGTTGTCATGGGGTTGGATATGCCCCTTGATCATGGGATCGCATTTTCTCATCTGTTATGGGGAGTGTTGCGAGATACCGAGGACCGCAAGGAAGGGTTTCAGGCTTTTGCGGAAAAGCGGGCCCCTGAGTACAAGGGCAAGTAGCAGGATTGAAAAACTACAGACCTCGTTACATCAAAAAATATCCATGTCCAAAATACTTGGGAATGCAGTTGTTTCAGACAAAAAAACAGGATCTCAGATAAAAATTGGACACTCTCGATTTNNAAAATTGGACACTCTTGATTTACGGGCAACCTGTAATATCAGCTAGTTATCTGCAAAGCCGTTCAATAAAACACCATTTAAGGCAGAGAAATGTCTATTTTTTGGCCCTCAAAATGGGTGGAAGTAACGAGGTCTAAACTAACTGCTTCGGCCCTCTATTATGTTTGGCCGGAACGAAGCGATGCGACGTTCTATCCGTCTTAAAACAGGAGGTTATCCAATGCATATCGTTGTATTGGCAAAAGTCGTTCCGGATTACGAAGTCCCGGCTGGCGACTTTGAACTGACAAATAGTCGCGCCCACAGTCGGTATAAGCGGATGATGGGTCTCTATGATGAAAATGCAATCGAATCGGGCGTACAATTAAAAGAAAAATATTCCGCTTCACTGACCATTGTATCTTATGGAATCAAAGCGGATATTCAGGTTTTGAGAAAGGCGGTGGCCATGGGTGGTGAAAAGCTCAGCCTGGTCTTAGGGGGGTCGGATGATCCTAACGTCATCGCCGCCAATCTTAAAATGGCCGTCGAAAAACTGGAAGATGTCGATTTGATACTGGCCGGCCAGCAATCGGCGGATATGGACAGAGGTATCGTCCACGGCATGCTGGCCGAGATGCTCGGATTTGCGTTTATCCCTCAGGTTGCTAAGATCGAGCAGGAGGACGGACAATGGAAGGTTATTCAAAATACCGAAAGCGGATCCAGTGAACTGAAATTTGGTGGCAAAGCGGTATTGTCGATTACCAGCGTGCCGGAAAACGTTCCTCGAATCCCTGTGGTCAGATCCATTTTTGCAGCCAAAAAGAAACCGGTGGTTCAACTTCCGGAAATAGAAGGCGATGCGATGCCCGTCGATGAGCTTTCGGTTGATATACCCAAAATGGAATCTGTGTGTGAATTCCTGCCGACGGAAGATGATCCGGCGGAAACCGCTAAAATCTTGCTGGGCAGATTGAGGGAGGAACGGCTCATATGAAAACCCTGATTATTGAAATGATCGAGCCGAAGCGGCTCGGCGAACTGGTGACGGTGAGCAGGGAATTTTGTGAACAGCCCGACATGGTTGCCGTGGGAGCGGGGCAAATACCGGGTTCATTCGGTAAAGCATACCAGGTGGCGGATACTGTCGCTGCGAATTTGGTTTCGGATCTTGCTTCATTGATCCTGAAGGAGGGCTATGAAATTGTCTTACTGACCGCTTCAACCCTCGGTTCCGGGATTGCGGCCCCGCTTTCCGTTAAACTATCGGCGCCGGTGGTTTCAGAGGTAATTGGAATCAAGCCGGATCTTGTTGTCGAAAGGCCTTTGTACGGCGGAAAGGCGGTGGCGACCTACAAGCTCAACAAAATGCCGGCCATATTGACCATTCGGCGGAAATATTTTGAAGCCGCCGATTTGCAGGGATTCACTGATTCCTCGCCGCTCTCCATTGCTGAAAAAAAGGTCGCGCTGATCGCCGAAAAAGAGGAGAAAACGGAGGGGATTCCTCTTGAGGATGCGGAAGTCATTGTTTCCGGAGGGAGGGGAATCGGTGCCGCGGAAAATTTTACCATGCTCCAGGATGTCGCCGATCTTCTCAATGGTGCCGTCGGCGCATCCAGAGGCGCTGTCGACGAAGGATGGGTGCAGCCGACACAGCAGGTTGGACAAACCGGAAAAATCGTGGCCCCTGGTGTCTATTTTGCGATAGGCATATCCGGAGCCAGCCAGCATCTGGCAGGCATTGCCAACGCCAAATGTGTTGTCGCCATCAATAAGGATGAAGAGGCCAATATCTTCAAACGCGCGAGATTCGGAATTGTCAGCGATTATAAAAAAATTGTGCCTGTTCTGATCGAAACCTTAAAAGAGGAAGCTTAAATGGGGCGGACACCCTATTGGAACATCGACCTTGGTATTCTTATCGATTTGTTTGCATTGCCGATGATCGTCATTTTTTTCTATGGTATGTATGGGCACTGGAAACGTATCCGTCAGGGCAAGGTCAGAGTCAATCTGGATTTGTCGAAATCGGCTGGGAAAATCGGCCCGGTATATCTTTACAGCCTGCTGACAAAAGGAATCCTGGGGACCAAGATATACAAAAAAATCTACACTGGGGTTGCCCATGGAGGACTGTTCTGGGGGATGGTCGTTCTGTTACTGGGAACCATCCTGGTATTTTTAAATGTGCTGTTCGGTTTACCCGTTTTTAGCGGTGGATTCAACCACTGGTTTATGGCCTTTGCACTCGATTTTGCCGGGCTCGCCGTTTTTGGCGGTATTCTTTTTTTCCTGGTCAGGAGATTGTTATTCCCACCTGAAAGGTTAACAGAACCAAAATCACGCACTGGATTTTCGCCGATCGTTTTACTGCTTGGGGTGGTCATCCTTACCGGTTTCGTGGTGGAAGGCGGTAGAATCGCCTGCAATGGGATCGACAACGGATCCTTTATGGGCAATTATCTGTCGATGATGTTCGGCAAGGGTGATGAGTGGCTTACTTTGCACCGCTACATGTGGTGGATCCATGGATTTCTTGCTCTTGGTTTTCTGGCTTATATCCCATACTCACCACTGGTGCATCTGCTTCTGGTACCCGTAAATGCGGCACTGGCCGATCCGATGCCGGGCACAAAAATGGGCCTCATTGATTTTTCCTCTTTTGAGGACGAGGAGAGCGAGGAGATGCCTGTGCTGGGAGCTGCCAAATTGGCGGATTTCAGCCGAAAAAGATTACTCGATTATTCAACCTGCCTGTGGTGTGGGCGATGTCATGAGGTTTGTCCGGCGGCACAAACCGGTAAACCATTGTCACCCAAGGGTGTCATCATTACGCTCGCCGAATGCTTACAAGATGGTCGCGTGGAAGATGATTCTTTAATTGATTCATTGACCAGTGAAGCACTCTTTTGCTGTACTACCTGTGCCGCCTGCATGGAGGCATGTCCGGCCCTGATTAATCAGCCCAAAACGATCATGAAATTCAGGCAAAATCTCGTCATGGAGCGCTCCGAGATTCCCGAACTGATGGGCAAGGCAAACAGCAGCCTTGAACTTCGGGGCCATCCGTTTTTCGGAACCGGCGCCGGACCGAATGATTGGTGTAAAGATCTGGATGTTCCGCTTTTCGAAGAGGGAAAAACGGAATATTTACTGTGGATCGGCTGTTCAGTCACCTATGAAGAACGCGCCCAACAGATTGCCGGATCGATGGTGAAGATATTATCACATGCAGGTACCTCATTCGGAATTCTCGAAGAATTCCGCTGTACGGGGGATCCTGCCAAGCAGATGGGCAACGAATTCCAGTTTGCCGAGCTCGCTCAGCAGAATATTGAAGATTTTTCCGATCTGGGAATAAAAAAGATCATTACCATGTGCCCCCATTGCTATAACAGTTTCACCCGGCACTATCCGAAGCTGGGAGGCAATTACCAGGTTATTCCGCATTCGGTGTTTCTAAAATCGCTCTTAAAAGCCGGCCGGTTAAGCCTTAACAGAGAAACAAATACGATATGTTATCATGATCCCTGCTATCTTGGACGGCGTAACGCCATTTATGATGAACCGCGCGACGTGGTCAATTCAATGGGGAAATTGGTGGAAATGCCGCGCAATCGTAACGAAAGCTTTTGCTGCGGTGGCGGCGGCGGAAACTACTGGGCGGAAGAGGTGGGAACCAGAATTAATCAGGTAAGAGCCGAAGAGGCCCTTGGTACCGGGGCTGACTTTATCGCAACATCCTGTCCGTTTTGCCTTCTTATGTTAACCGATGGCGCCAAAAAGTTTACCGAAGATCAAAAGATATTCGATATCGCCGAACTGGTCGCTCTGCAACTCGAGGAAAGATAAGCCCCGATCTCTTTACGCGACAAATTCGGATCAAGGTTTTGACGGGGATAAAAGTAAGGAGAGAAAATGACTGATTACGATGTCGTCGTTATTGGCAGCGGTCCTGCGGGTTCCCTGGCGGCAAAAACCCTGGTGGATGCGGGATTGAAAGTTGTCATCCTAGAGCAGAAGAAATTACCCCGTTACAAAATGTGTACGGGAATGCTGTTCCCTGGCGCACAGAAGTTTTTAAAAGAACGTTATGGCGCAATTCCGGAACACGTATTGTCCCAACCCAGCAAGTGGCATGGATATAAAATTTTCCCGACGGAAGCCACTACTGTGGAAGAATCCATGGAAATTTATTTTCCGATGGAACCGCTTTCGGAGCCGGGTTTGCCAGAGGGGATTATCAATACATGGCGGGATCCTCTTGACCACTGGCTGGCGAAAGAATCTGGGGCCGAGATAAAAGATGAATGTGATTTTAAAAGCTTTACTGTTAAAGCGGATAGTATTACGGTCAATGCTATTTCTAAAGACAATACCCCTGCCGAGTTCAGGACTAAGTTCATGGTTGGCGCTGATGGTGCAGCTTCGAAAGTAAGGGGTATACTTTTTCCTCAATTCGATAAAAAACTTACATGGATTGCATGTTACGAACAGTGGCATCATGGAACCATAGACCTTGATCCTTATTGGTTGCATGGATTTCTTGACCCTCAGTTCACAGGATTATATTCATGTATATATAAAAAGGACGATTTCCTGCTTCAGGTAACGTGCGGAAGGGAGGGGCAAAGTATAAAGCAACTGCACAGCAATTTTTCTCATTACCTTAAAGAGGTCCACAACCTAAAGGTAACGGAAACGGCTAAAGAACATGGCATCAGAATAAACGATATGGGGCCTTTAGGTGCTTTTTGTTTAGGTAAAGACAATATTCTGACTGCCGGTGACGCCGCCGGTTTTGTTTATCCATTTGGCGAAGGGATAACCGGTGCGATCATTTCAGGTGAAGTTGCCGCTCAAGCAATAATCAAAAGCCTGGAAAGCAAACAGATGGCAATTGATCATTATGCCGTCATGATTGAAAAGGAGGTCGACAGAACGAAGGCGGCGCATGCTTTTGCAGCGAAAGCGGGGATGGATCTGTTTCAGAACCGTGGTTAGGGTTCGCGAAAAAATAACTTCGCAGAATTGGCGGTCAGATTTGGTCCGGGTTTGGCTGATCCGAGAGAGAAAAACCACAGGAATAGCGAGCTATTTCGAGGCTTTTGAGAGTGAGGTGTCAGCCAAAGATGGGCTGAAGGTGAGCTGCGAAAATGTGAAGTTATTTTTGCGCGAGCCCTAAGGAATTACCGATCATTTGTTG
>DEIP01000113.1 GCA_002352605.1 Desulfobacteraceae bacterium UBA2771
CACTCGGACAGCGGCCTTTTTGCCATCAGTTTGTCTTATTTGTACAGCAAGCGGTTTTTCTAATGATCCTCAGTCTGGCCTCGCCCTTTCAGGCCATACATGGTGCTGCTGCCGGTGGAAAAATAGATCAGTTTTTCTTCGGTAATCAGTGCGGTGGCAGCCTTTTTGATGGCTCTGGCTTTGGCATCCGGGAGCACCTTCTGAACCGCTTTCTGAATATCGTTAAAGTAAAATTTACTTTTCTTGCTCTTCTCGGCAAACGCCAAAATGGCTTCTTTCATTTCTTCCATTGTTGCTCCTTCATTCACATTTCATCCGGGGGGAGAGACACCTTGAAAAATTGGCTTTTTCCCCGGATGAAACCCTATTGAGCATTCGTTTATTTGATGCCGTTAATGGCTTTTGATACGGCCCAGGATGCCTCAGTATATTTAAACTGGGTGGACGTCCTGTAGGTATCATACTGGAGCCTGTAATCATCAATGAGGTGGTCCGTAAAGGGAAGATCACATTTTTCGAAAAATCTTTCCCAGCCGATCCGCTCGGCCCAATCGCCAATCCGCTCGTACTTGTTGGCGTCCCCTGCATAGGCGTTGACGATTTTCTTGACGTTTTCACATACTTCAGGGAATCTCGGGAAGGTGTTGGGCAGTGCCGGCACAACGACCTTGGAAAATTTGGGCGGCGAAATCCGGTTACTCACCTTGCCGCCGGCCATGATGGTCACGCAGTCCCCTTCACTGTCTGCAAGGGGCAGGGCCATACACATGGTATAGCAGTTGCCGCAGAACATGCAGCGTTCGCTCTTGATCTTGACCGTTTTTTTGCCGGATTCGGTTTTGGCCGGCGAAATGGCGGCCGTGGGGCACGCCGCAATGACCAACGGAATTTCGCAATACTGATCCAACACTTCGTTGTCGATGAGGGGCGGTTTCCGGTGATACCCCAAGAGAGCGATATCGGAACAATGGACCGCGCCGCACATATTAAGGCAACAGGCCATGGAGATGCGAACCTGGGCCGGCATGTTCATCCCCTGGAATTCTTCGAAAAGATCATCCATGACGGCTTTCACCATACTGGAGGCATCTGTTGCCGGGGTATGGCAATGGATATAACCCTGGGTATGAATGATATTGGTGATGCCGGCGCCGGTCCCGCCGATGGGGAATTTGTGACTTCCGGTAACATGCTTACGGCTCTGAAGGTCTTTTTTCAAAGCTTCCATTTTGCCCTGGCTGTCTACCATGAACTCAATGTTGTTCCTCGTGGTAAACCGCATGAATCCGTCGCAGTGTTTGTCGGCGATTTCACAGAGCTCGCGCACGTTTTCAACGGTCATGAACCGGCAACCGCCGCACCTTACGGTAAAAACCTTGTCGCCGCTTTCGGCCACATGAACCAGGATGCCGGGCTCCAGGATTTCATGGTAATCCCATTTACCGTAATTGTTTTGGATAATAGAAGGAAAATACTGCCAGAAATGCCGCGGACCCAGGTCCGTCAGCCTGTTTTCCATGGGTTTTTCAGGGTTATATAGCCCCAGTCTTTCAAGTGATAATGCCATTATTGATTCCTCCTATCTCGCATGTTTGGCTCGGTACTCGTTGATATCGCGGTCCCATCCACCGGGTACATCCTCTTCCTTCCAAAAGATGTAGGGGTTGCTCCTCGGCTCTTTCACCATCTGCGGCATGGGCGGAATCTCCAGGACTTCCAGCAGCTTGGCAATACCCTGACGCTGGATCAGTTCGCCCAGACGTTCACGGTTCTTGCCTTCTTCCGGCCACCAGTCCCATATCTTTTCCACGACTTCCTTGATGTTGTCATAGGGCGCTTCACATTCCATGAAAGGTATGGTCAAAACGGACATCTGCGCACCGTCTAAAATGGGCGCTTTGGCGCCGAACAGGATGCTGCATCCCGTTTCAACACCCGGCTTCAGGGCTCTCGGCATGGTGTTGATACAATGCATGCAACGGGTGCATTCCTTGTCGTCGATCATGAGTTTACCGTCTTCCATCCACATGCAATTGGTGGGGCAGAGGTTGATCACTTCCTTATCGATGTCGAATTTGCCCCAGTCTTTGCCCGCATGGGCGCCGGCGTTGGGGGGTATCTCGCCGCCGATATAGGCCTGGACTGCTTCCTGATCAATCCGGATATTGTCTTTCCAGGTGCCGATAAAGCTCATGTCCGATCGCGCAATGGAGGCCACGCAACCATTGGGGCAGCCGTCAAATTTGAATTTAAACTTATAGGGGAAGGCCGGACGGTGCAGCTCATCCTGGTAGTAATGGGTTAATTCATAGCACATGCCCTGAGTATCGATACAGGCATATTCACAGCGGGCCTTGCCGATACAGCAGGCCGGTGTACGCAGGTTGGAACCGGATCCGCCCAGATCCTGTTGAAGGACGTGTCCCAGCTCATAAAAAATGGGTTCCAACTGTTCGGTAAAGGTACCGATGCAGATGATGTCGCCCGTGGAGCCGTGCAGGTTTAACAGGCCGCTGCCCCGGTATTCCCAGAGATCGCAGATGCACCGCAGGTAGTCACTGGTGTAAAATTTGCTGGCCGGCTGGTTGACGCGCATGGTATGAAAATGCGCAATGGAAGGAAATTTTTCGGGCAAATCCGAGTATCGGCCGATCACGCCGCCGCCGTAACCAAAAACGCCCACGATGCCGCCATGCTTCCAGTGGGTTTCCCCTTCGTCAAAGGAGACCTGGAGCTGTCCCAGCATGTCCTCGACAACATCCCGCTCAATCAACATCCGATCGTCGGCCAGGTTCCTTCGATGAAGAGCCTCGCGTTTGGCGTCCGCCACAAAGCTCGGCCAGGGCCCTTTTTCCAGTTCATCCAGATCGGGGGTGTCATGTTTGATTTTAAATGCCTTGAGGTCATCCTCCGTATAGTTGTTCAGCTCCTCATCGCTGTAGATGCGAAGCTCGTCGTACTTCAATACTTTTTGTTCTTCGTTGGGTTCAAAAGCCATCAGACTTGCCTCCTCAAAATATTATCGTTGTTAAGGTGTCTCTAAGGGATATATCCCAAAATTAGTGCCGACCGTCACCTCCTCCCTGAAATAATCCTAATCCACGGCAGGGATTTCAAAAAAATTTGACCATATCTCCACCGAATCCCTAAAATAATCAATCCGGCTCCAGTCATTCTTCCATAAAATACCAATTAACCAATTTTTCAAACAGTTAATAACCAAAAGGTCGACGGAATGTCAATAAAAAAAACAGAAACATCCCGCGACTTTTTTGTTGACAATTTTAAACGACCATGTTCCTTATTCCCAGCAGATTTTTATCCACTAATTTGGAACCATACAAAACCGAATTGATATAATTAGAGACTGTTTTATGCG
>DEIP01000034.1 GCA_002352605.1 Desulfobacteraceae bacterium UBA2771
GCAGCGCCTCTGCCGCGCTTGCCTGATTTCTTTCCACCAATGTATGTCTCGTCTACCTGGACGATTCCTGAAAGCATTTCTCGGCCGGGACACGGACCATAGCTCGACGCAGCTTGTGGAGCCATTCCCATGCTGTTTGGTAGCTCCCAAGGCTCAATGTGCGTTGCATACCCTTCGCGTTTGCACCATGCTTCTCATTGGTGATGTGCCACATTGCCCTGAACCAAATAGACAATGGCTTCCTCGCTCTATGAAAAATCGTGCCAGCCGTAACAGACGTCTGATGCCTGCATGCCTGCATGCTCGGCAGCACCTGAGCTGTCGCTTCATATGCCAGAATTCGGCACACCCACAAACGGGACAAGAGAAACTATCGCCCCACCGCAACTTGACCAGATAATCAAGGCAAGCTTCATCCGAAGCAAAGCGTTGCTAGAATTCAACCAAGGATCTCGGGTAATCTTCTTCCATACCATGAAACTACATATTGTGGCTGGTTGAGACAAGTAGATACCCCAGTTATTTATTTACCAGGACCCTTATCCTGTTATGAATCACGGCAATCCTGCGCCGGGCACATCGACTCTAAAAAATTCTATTTGACCGCTGTTTTGCTTTGTTCCTCCTGCTGTCATCAAAAAGAGTGTTTTACGATCTTCTCCGCCAAGCATACATGCATAGGGCCGAGTTTTCAGCTTTAATCTTCTGGTAATCTTCGCACCCTCACAGATGCGCAAAATTTCAGAAGTAAATGGGGATGCCACCCATACGGCGCCTTTTGCATCAAGACAGATGCCATCAGGAGTTACAGATTCAAGCTTTGCCCAGACACGATGATTTTTCAAAGAACCGTCAGGTTCAATATCAAAGGCTGAAAGGCGTGAACCGAATGTTTCAGCCACAATAAGTGTGCGGCCATCAGGGCTTATTACGGTTCCGTTGGGAAAAATCATATTCTCCGCTACAGTTCGCGCATCACCTTCAGGGGGCACCATAATAATAGCAGCAGGAACGAATGGCGCTCCTGAACCAAAATCAAATCCAAAATTTCCTATATATGCCCTTCCAAGATTGTCAACCACCATATCATTACAATGAAAGGGAGCAAGGCGGCTTAAATCTGCTACCTCAGACAAACCGTCTGAATCAAGACGCATCAAACGCCGATCAGACATGGAAACCACCAACAGGCGTCCGTCAGGAAGCCATCCAAGGCCTGAGGGCTGCCCTGGCACGTCAACTATTTTTTCAAGCCTGCCACTAAGATCAACGGCCATAACCCTGGACATCGACATATCGGAAAACCATAATCTATCTTCGTGCCAGCGTGGGCCCTCAGGAAAACCAAGACCGTTGACTAAAATTTCTGTTTCAATTGTCATATCTGAAGTTTCCTATCGGAATGGTTACGGAATGGGGTCGGGTCACGAAACGTATCCAGAAATATAGAAAAACCGGCATAAACATTACGATTTTTTTTCACTATAGTGCATTCTTTAAGGTCAAAAAGAGCATTGTCCACAGGAATCAGTGGTTAACGCTAAGAGACCTTATATACCAGGGCAAGAATTTAACCAAAGAAAAAAGCGTAAGGGCGCATTTTGGGAAGAACCATTGACCTATTGGTTTAAAGCCATCTGGTGGTTGCACCACCCGTAAATCCGGGGTTAATGCAGTCAATCTTAAAGATCTGCTGGGTTTTAGAAGCTATCAGACGGTCTGGTTATGGCTCCCCAGAGGCTCACCTTGTTTCTTGCTCACTGCAATTGAAACAACTTTCATCATTTTCCCTTTCCAATTAGAAACAAACCGTTAGTGGCACGGAAATCCGGCAGAAAGCGGATCACCTGTCCGCTTTCACCTTTTTTATCCGTGTTGATGGCAATCTCCTTTAAAATTCCAAAGCCCACCTGCCTGGCATATTGCCTGAAATCCTTTAGGGTGATCACCCTGATGTTGGGCGTGTTGTGCCACTGATAGGGCAGCTGACGGGTAACCGGAGCATGACCGGTCAAAAGGAGCATGGCTCTCACCTTCCAGTGGGAAAAGTTTGGGAAGCTGACGACGCATTTTTTTCCAACCCTTAAAATAGAGCGAAGCAGCGGTGCCGGTTCATAAATCTGTTGAAGGGTCTGCGCCAGAATCACGACATCAAAGGCATTGTCCGGGTAATCCTTGATCTCCTCGCTAATATCCCCCTGCAAAACCGTAAGACCCCGTTCAATACATGCGGCAACACGGGATTCATCTTTGTCAATGCCTGTGCACCTGGCCTTTTTCTTCTTTTTCAGGTGGTAAAGCAGCTCGCCCCTGCCGCAGCCAAGACCCAGAACGGTGGCGCCTTCCGGAACCCATGAGGCGATGGTCTTTAAGTCATACCGAATATCATTGTCTTTCGTTCTGCCCGTTGACATGTCCAATAAACCCTTTAATCACAGCGGTTAATCTTTCATTGGGAATCAAAAAAGCATCGTGCCCCCATCTTGCCTCTATCTCACAAAAACTGACATTCAGGCTATTTTTTTTCATCGCCTTTACCATCGCCTTTGACTGGTAGGTGGGGTAGAGCCAGTCCGATGTAAATGAGACCACGAGAAATCTCGATCTTGCCCGTGAAAAGGCATTTACCGCAGATCCGTTGCCATACTGCCGCTCCAGATCAAAATAGTCTGCGGCCTTTGTAATGTAGAGAAAGGCATTGGCATCAAACCGTTCCACAAATTTTTTACCCTGGTACCGAAGATAGCTTTCAATCTGAAAATCCGCATCAAAATTAAAGGAGAAGTCGGTTTTGTTCTGTAGTTTTCGACCGAATTTCTGCCGCATCGATTCATCGGACAGATAGGTGATATGCCCGATCATTCTGGCAAGGCCCAGACCGATATCCGGTTTTTTCCCTTTATGGTAATTTCCGGCGTTCCATTTTGGATCCGCCATGATCGACTGGCGGGCTACCTCGTTAAAAGCAATGGAAAGGGCGGAATGTTTTGTGGTTGTCGCAAGAAGGATGGCCGAATTCACCATTTCAGGATAACGGACACCCCACGCCATCGCCTGCATTCCCCCTATGGATCCACCCACTACGGAATGCAGCCTTTTGACGCCAAGGTGCTCCACCAGTTTTTTTTGTGCGGCAACCATGTCACCGATGGTCACAAAGGGAAATTCAACGCCGTAGGGCTCACCTGTTTCAGGGTTGATGGACAATGGGCCGGTGGATCCCATGCAGCTGCCGAGGATATTTGAGCAGATCACAAAATAGCGGTCCGTATCGATCCCCTTTCCAGGCCCTACCATGAAATCCCACCAGCCGGGTTTTGCGTCTTCTTTTCTGTAGTAGCCGGCAACGTGGGAATCACCGGTTAAGGCATGCAGGATCAATACGGCATTATTCTTTTTACTGTTCAGCTTCCCGTATGTTTCATAGGCCACTGTGACAGGGCCAAGCCCGGCACCGCTTTCAAGGCGCATCGGTTTATCGTCATGGGCAAAGGAGAAGTATCTTTTTTCTACAATCCCTACGGTTTTGCCCTGCCGGTCATGCTGTATATACTCACTCATTATCGATGGATTCCATAAGGGAAGCATAGACCTTGCATTTTTTGCAAAGCTTCATTTTATCCTTCCAGTTCTGGTGAACAGACCCGGCGTAGATGGTACCGTTTATGAACCAGCACAATGCGCCGGCGTTAAACTCCCACGCAGGGCAGTTCTCTTTTCTCTCTCCCGGACAAGTCTTGACCTCCCAGCACATTCTCCCTTCTTTATTGCTTCTCATCTTTTTCCGAAAATATGCGAACTGTTCTGCATCCATAAACTAAAACCCTTTGGGACTCCAGCGAATTAAACCGCTTCAAAGGCCTGATGCAAGTCGGAGATAATATCGTCAATGTGTTCAATGCCGATGGAGAGACGGACCAGATCTTCCGTCACCCCGCTTTTTTGCTGCTGCTCGCCATTTAACTGGGAATGGGTTGTGGTTGCCGGATGGATGGCCAGGCTCTTGGCATCCCCGACGTTTGCCAGATGAGAGATGAGCTTCAGATTGTCTATGAATGCCGCCCCCTTTTCCAGTCCGCCCTTGATGCCGAATACCACCATTCCCCCAAATCCATTTTTTAGATATTTTGATGCAACCGGATAAGTGGGATCGGTTTCCAGACCCGGATACCTCACCCAGGACACTTTTGGATGGGTCTGTAGATATTTTGCCGTTTTTAGCGCATTTTCACAATGCCGTTCCATTCGAAGATGAAGGGTTTCAAGACCCTGGAGAAACAGCCATGCATTGTCCGGAGAGATGCAGGCACCAAGATTTCTTAAGGGAACAAGCCGCATTCTCATGATAAAGGCAATAGGGTTTGAATCCCCAAGATCATGGGCATAGCGAATCCCATGGTAGCTGGGATCCGGTTCATTGAACAGTTTGAATTTCGGATCGGTCCAGTCGAAGGTACCTGCATCGACGACGGCGCCGCCGATACCGGTTCCATGCCCGCCAATCCATTTGGTGATGGCGTTGATCACCACATCAGCCCCGTGGGCAATGGATTGAATGAGGCAGGGGGTGGTGAATGTGGCGTCGACCATCAGGGGCAGGTGGTGTTTTTTTGCAATTGCAGACACGGCATCAAGATCGGTGACCTCAAGGGCCGGGTTTCCAATGGTCTCCACAAAGATCGCCCTGGTTTTTTCGGTAACAGCCGTATCAAAATTTTCAAGCATGGCCGGATCCACAAACCGGGTGTGAATGCCGAACTGCGGCAGGATATCGGCAAACATGCTGTATGTTCCGCCATAAAGGTTGTTTGCCGAAACGATCTCATCACCTGCCGAGCAGATATTGATAATAGAGTAGTAGATGGCCGTGGTACCGGATGCCAGTGCAAGCGCGGCGGCCCCACCTTCAAGGGCGGCGATTCTTTTTTCCAGCACATCCTGAGTGGGGTTCTGGATTCGTGTATAGATGTTGCCCGGCTCTTTTAATGCAAACAGGCGGGTTGCATGCGCCGTGTTTTTAAACATATAAGACGATGTCCGGTGAACGGGGACAGCCCGGGACAATGTCACCGGATCCGGCTCCTGGCCGGCGTGGATGCATAGGGTTTCAAATTTATGGTTGTCTGCCATCTGCTCCTCCATGGAAATCAAAATGCCACTTCAAATACACATTGTGGTATCTGCGTCGATATTTTTTCGGTTCTCTGTATTCGGCAAAATTTCTTCCTGACAAATATACCACAATGTGGCGCCTCTCGATGAGACAAATGCCTCATCGACTCTGAAGTCAGGTGGGATTACTGGAACCTGATGATGAAGGGTCTTGACCTGCCCCTTATATCATAGACGTCCCTATCGTGTCCATCAGGTCCTATCGTGTTTGTTCCGGTACAGGGCATAGTAGGTCACCGGAATCACCACCAGGGTGAACAACGTGGAGGCCAGCAGGCCGAATATCAAGGTCCAGGCCAGCCCGGAGAAGATGGGGTCCAGGGTGATGGGCCAGGCCCCCAGGGCCGTGGTGGCGGCGGTGAGCAGGATGGGGCGCATGCGGATGGCCCCGCTTTGCAGGATCGCCTCGTCAAAGGCAAGGCCCTGCTTGCGCGCGTCCTGGATGAATTCGATGAGCACGATGGAATTGCGGATGACGATGCCGCCCAGGGCGATCATGCCGATCATGCCGGTGGCTGTGAAAAAGACCGGGTCGGCAAAGCCTTCGACTGTTCTGCCGGTGATCAGGTTGAGCAACCAGAATCCGGGCATGGCCCCGATCAGGGTAAGGGGGATGGCCATCATGATCAGCAGTGGCATGAAAAAGGAACCGGTCTGCACGATCAGCAGGATGTAGATGCCGGTCAGTGCTGCGGCAAAGGCGATGCCCATGTCCCGGAACACGCGCAGGGTGATTTGCCATTCACCCTCTCCGGCCCACTGGGCCCGGGTGCCTTGAGGCATGGGATTGGATTCGAGCTGTCTGATCATGTCCAGCACGGCTTCGCCGGGCGCCCGGCCGGCCATCTCGCCGGTGACGAAAACCACCCGTTCCAGGTTTTTATGGTAGATCGGCTGATGCTGGGCGACGCGCACCGGTGTGACCAGTTCGGCCAGGGGAACCATGGCCCCGCCGGCGCTTTTTACGGGGACCTGACTCAACTGCACCTCACCGGAGCGCTTGTGGCGGGGCAGGATGGTGTTGATGGTCAGTGGCTGGCGCTCTTCGGGCAGGTGCACCGTGGCCGGGGTGTCGCCGGAAAGGGCGATGCGCAAAGTCTGGATGATTTGCTGGGTGGAGACCCCGTGCAGGGCGGCTTTTTCCTTGTCCACCACAAAATTAATTCTCTTCCTGTTTGCTTCCGTTGAGTCGTCGATGTCCGTGACGAAGGGCTCAGCCGCCATGATCGTCTTGACGTGGGCGGCACCGGCGATCAGTTGCCGGTAGGAGACATCCGTGTCGCCATAGATTTCGGTGACCAGCGTAGACATCACCGGCGGGCCAGGAGGCGTTTCCACCAGTTTGATGCTGGCCCGGTTCTCACCGGCTATTTTCTCAAGATCTTTTCTCAGCCGAAGCACAATGGTATGGCTCTGCTGCTCACGTCGGCTTTTGTCGGCCAGGTTGACCTGGATGTCGGCCAGGTGTGGCCCTTTTCTCAGGTAGTAATGGCGAACCAATCCATTGAAGTCGATGGGCGAGGCGTTTCCGACATAGGAGACAAAATTGGTGACCTCCGGTACCGTGCGAAGGTATGCTTCGAACTGTCGAACCACGGCATCGGTGGCCTCTAACGTGGTGCCCTCGGGCATGTCTACCACGATTTGAAATTCGTTTTTATTGTCGAAGGGAAGCATCTTGAGCGGTACCAGACGAAACACGGCCAGGCCGACGGGAACAATCAGCAAGGCGATGATGGCAACCAGCAAGCCGTAGCGCCGGGTTCGGGATGCCAGAAAGGGTGAAACCACGGTCCGGTAGATGCGATGGATACGCGTGCCGGTGGCTGCCTGCTGACCGCCGCTGTCGCCCTGTGCCGTCACCGGATGGTTTTTCAGCAGCCGGTAAGTCATCCAGGGAACGATGGTCAGGGCGCACAGGGTGGAGAAAATCACCGTCATGGGCACGTTGGATGCCATGGGGCGCATGTAGGGGCCCATCATGCCGGTGATGAAAAACAGTGGCGTAAAGGAGATGATGATGGCGATGGTGGACATGATCACGGGCGGCAGGACCTCGTTGACGGCGAACAGCACGCTGTCGATGGGGCCGCGCATACCGTTGAACATGTGGCGCTGGATGTTGTCCACGTTGGTAATGGGGTCGTCTACCACCAGACCCAGCGAGAGAATCAGGGCAAACAGGGTGACCCGATTGATGGTGTAGCCGAACAGAAAGTTCACGAACAGGGCCAGGGAAAAACTGATCGGCACCGCCAGGGCCACAACCAGGGCTTCGCGCCATCCCAGGGAAAAGGCCAGCAGAATGACGACGGTGACGATGGCAAAGGCCAGGGAGGCGAGTAGTTCGTTGACTTTTTGCTGCGCCGTATCACCGGTGTTGCGGGTAATCTCGACACGCACACCATCCGGGATCACCTCTTTTTTCAAGGTCTCCAGTTCATCCAGGATATTGGCGGCCACGGTGACGGCATTGGTTCCCTTCTTCTTGGCCAGGGCCAGGGTTACGGCCGGATAAGAAGGGGGCGTGTTCTCCAGGCCGTTTTGGTCTCTGAAATAGTGAGAATAACCGATCCGTGAATAGGTGTCCGCTTCCCGGGGGCCGTCGAGAATCGTGGCAATGTCTCTCAGATAAACGGGTCGCCCCCGGTGAACGCCGACCACCAGCGCTGCCGCTTCACGGGCGGAGGTCAGAAAGGCGTTGGCGGTGACCGTGGTCGTTTGGTTGGCCCGGGAAAAGGTGCCGGCGGTGACGGATACGTCGGCGCCCATCAGTGCCTGGCGAACATCGGGCAGGGATACGCCCAGGCCGACCATCCGTTCGGGAAGCAGTTCCACGCGGATTTCCCGGCTTCTTCCGCCGACGATCTGTGTCCGTGAGATATCCTTGACCGCCGACAGACGCGCCAGAAGCTCTTCGCCTATGCGGCGCAGCTCATGACCATCGTATTGGTCCGAGAAAAGGGTCAGGTTGACGATGGGCACATCATCGATTTCGACGGGCTTGACCACCCAGTCCCGGACGATGGGGGGGGCCTCGTTCTTGAATATGGCGATGCGGTTGTGGATTTTCAGGAGTGAGTTCTCTCGCTCCTGACCCACATAAAAGCGTACGGTCACGACGGCCATGTCCTGGGTGGACATGGAATAGACGTACTCCACGCCGTCAATCTGCCAGAGCAGGCGCTCCAGCGGCGTGGCCACCAGCTTTTCGACTTCCTCGGCACTGGCCCCCGGTGTGCTGACATAGATGTCGGCCAAGGGTACCACGATCTGCGGATCCTCTTCTCTTGGCGTGACCATAACGGCGGCCACACCCAGGCAGAGGGAGAGAATGATCAGAATAATGGAAAGCTGAGAGGTCAGAAAACGGTGAACCACCGCCGCAATGAATCCTTGGGGTGCCGACGGTTGTTCAACCATCGTTTGATTCCTCCCAACCAATGGTTTCGATACCGTCCAGCCCGGAGAGGATTTCGACCTCATCCGCCAAGCGGACACCGGTTTTCACATGGCGGGTCTGCCAACTGTCACCGACTTTTATATGAACCAGCTCCAACTGGCCCACGCGGCGAACGGCGGACCATGGCACCGTGACGATGCGCTGCCGACCCACCGGAACGCGCAGTTTGCCGAACATGCCGGGGTAGAGGCCTTCTATGGGTGCCATGGCTGCTTTCACCAGGAAGGTGCGCGAGTCGGGGTCCGCATAGGGAATGATTTCTTCGACGGTTGCCTTGACCCGCTGGTTGAGGGTTTCGATATCTACGTCGAGGGATGATCCCGGCGCCACCCGGGAGATTAATCCTTCGCGGATGTAAGCCTCCAGCCGCAGGGCGTTCGAAGTGCGCAGGGCCACCAACGGCTTGCCGGGCAGGGCCAGGTCGCCGGGTTCCACAAAGCGTTTGAGCACGACACCCTCCTCGGGGGCCAGGATCCGGGTATACCCGATTGAAATGGTGCTCTCCTTAACCACTGCCCGGGCCTGCAGGATGCCGGCGTCGGCACCGGCCAGCCCTTCTTCAGCCCGCTTGACGCCGGCTTCGGCCTGCCGGAATGTGGCTTCGGCCCCTTCCAGGTCCTGGGCCGTGGCGGCCTGGGACTCAAAGTAGTTGTTAATCCGGTTGTAGTTGGCCCGGGCCTGCTTGAAGCCGGCTCGGGCGGCTTCAAGGGCATGTTTGGCCTGTTCACGGCTCGCTTCGGCGGTTTTCAAGAGCTGTTTGGCTTGATCCATGCGCGAGATCATCTGGCGGCTGTCCAAGGAGACCAGCAGCGCGCCTTTGGCTACCTGATCCCCCGGGCTGACCAGGACATCCAGTACCTGGCCGGTCACTCGTGCTTCAATGCGGGTTTCCGTTTTGGGTCGGACCGTGCCCACGGCTTCGTACACCTGGTCGGTTTCGCGCACCTCGGCGATGGCGGTTTGCGAGGGGGTAAACGGCGTCTTTTCAGCGGCGGTGAATGCGCCGGGTTCGATCGTGTCGCATCCAATCAGCAGCATCCATGCGGCGGAGACGTACAGGCCGGCCTGCAAAAAGGGGAATCGGAATTCTCGCTTCATCGGTTATCCTTCCTTGGTGCCGGTTTCACGACTGCCAGTCCAGTAGCCGATGGCGCGGGCGATATGGGCGCGGGCTTTTTCCCGGTCGAAATAAGCGGTGGTTTCACGCATCCTGGCCCGGTTGTAGGCCAATTCAGCTTCCAGGTAACGGGTGATGTTCGCCGAACCTCCCTCGTACTGGCGCTTGACCAGCTCATGGGTTTCTTTGGCCGTCTTCACATTAGCCGTTGCCACCTTCAGTCGTTCCTGTGCTTCGTCGAGATTGAGGTAGGCCTTTTTGACGTCGAACTTGACGGCCAGCAGGGTCTTGCGGTCGGCGGCCATGGTCTCTTGCAACTGCGAAAGGGCTTCCGCCCGATCGCTTTTGGTGGCAAACCCATCGAAGATCTTCCAGTTCAAGAAGAGGCCGGCGGTCCAGTTGTCCCGGGCGGAGCCGTATTTCATCTTGGGGTCGTCGGCATAGTAGCGGGTCGTGAAATCCAATTGGGGCAGGTAGCCGGCCCGGGACGCATCCACGGCCATCTTGGACCGGCGCAATTTCTCTCGGACGCTGGCCAGTTCAGGCCGGTGGCGCAGGGCGTAGTCCATTGCCGAAAGAGGATCATCGGGTATGCCGATGGCCCTGGGTTTGGCCTCGGCGAGGCCGAAGGGTACCTCGGGTGCAACCCCGAGGATCTCCGCCAGCGCGGCCTTGGCCAGTCGCTTCCGGTTACGGCTCTGAACGAGAATTTCTTCGATTTCAGCCATGCGTACCTGCAGGGAGAGCAGATCGGTTTTCAAGGCGCCGCCCGACTGAAAGCGGACATTCATGATGCGCAGCTGGGAGCGGGTGGTTTCTACGGCTTCTTCGGCCACCGTGGTGAAGTTGCTGGCGGCGAATACATCGTAGTAGGCGCCGATGGCGGTGGCCATGATCCTGTTTTCGATACCGTCTCGGTCCAACCGAGAAATGGTCAGGCCGGTTTTGGCCATCTTCCGGTTGAGGCCGTCCATGCCGCCATTGAAAAGGTTGATGCCGGCGCTGATACCGCTTTCATAATTCTCGAACCATCCCGGGCCGTTAAAATTGGTGTTTGACGGTAGTTTGCGCTGATCGATGGTTTTGGACAGGTAGGCCGACGGGGCGTCGCCCTGCAGGTATTCGGTGTAGACATTCACCTGGGGGTAGAAGGGGGCGGCGGACTTTTCGAGCATGGCCCGGGCCCGTTTGATACGGGCTACGGCCATAAGCAGATCCGGGTTATTGGTCTGAGCGATGTCGAGCACGTCCTGCAAGGTCAGGCTGCCGTTTATGGTACAGGTGGCCATGGAATCTTCGGCATACCGGGAGTTGTCCAGGTTGCAGGCCAGGTCGGCATACTCGGTCTTGATGGTTTCGTAGCGATAGGCGTCTTGCGATGCACATCCGATGAATATCGCGGACCACAGCAAGATGCAGGTCGGCATGGAAAAAATCGGGGTCCTTGGCATTCCCTACTCCTCAATTACGATGGTGAGATGTCGCTTTCCCCGTCATCCCTTTAAAGCCCTGTTCCGGTGGCAGGTTACAGACGTTTCAATCCCCCAAACCCGTCGAAAACACCCAACAAAAAAAGAGATAAATGCTCATTTTAGAGTTTGTTACCCTCGGCGCAAGTCATTGTATCAGATTCCACCCCGACCGCTAATCCTAACGTCACCGTGATGAGGATGCAAGCAGGAATTATGTCTTGCGGTCGCCGATGATCGTCTCCAATTTTTCATGAATGAGGAGCGTAATTTAAACCCGGGGCCGATCCACAATTCGCCGCAATCTTGGGAATCAACTTTAGACCTCGTTATTTCCACCCATTTTGAGGGCCAAAAAATGGACATTTCGCCGTATCAAAATAGTGCTCAATTGAACGGGCGGTAGATAACTATCTGATATTACAA
>DEIP01000167.1:0-6681 GCA_002352605.1 Desulfobacteraceae bacterium UBA2771
CTAAGCGTCCAAAGTCTTGATTCATGGGAAAAATAAGTGTACTTAAAATGGGACGGTCGATCTGCCTGTCATTTTTCTGAGCGATTTTATTTTCTTTAATACGGGCGCCGGATCAGGACCGTATCACGCACCGAGGAGGAACCATCATGCAAGTAAGAATCACCAAAGCCGAACAGCCGAAAGCCAAGCCGGACGAGAACAAGCTGGGATTCGGCACCATCTTCACCGATCACATGTTCAACATGGATTACAGCGTGGAAAATGGGTGGCACCATCCCCGCATCGAACCCTACGCGCCACTGGTGATGGATCCTTCCACCATGGTTCTGCATTATGGTCAAGGGGTCTTCGAAGGACTGAAGGCCTACCGGAACGCCAAGGGAGAGGTTCAATTGTTCCGTCCCCGGGAGAACTTCAAACGCCTTAATGCATCCAACCATAAGCTATGCATCCCGAAAATTGACGAAGCCTTTGCGCTGGATGCCCTCAAGCAGCTGCTCACCGTCGAAACGGACTGGGTGCCCAGTGTACCTGGAACCTCGCTTTACATCCGCCCCACCATCATCGCCACCGACCCCTTTTTGGGCGTGCGGGCGTCTTTTACCTATCGGTTTTTCATTATTCTCAGCCCGGTCGGCGCCTACTACGCCGAAGGCTTCAATCCGGTGAAGATCATGGTCACCAAAGAACATGTGCGAGCCGTTCGCGGCGGTGTGGGCGACACCAAAACCATGGGTAACTATGCAGCCAGCCTGCTTGCCGGAGACAAGGCCCACCAGGCCGGCTACACCCAGGTGCTGTGGCTGGACGGCGTGGAGCAAAAGTTCATCGAAGAGGTGGGCGCCATGAACATTTTCTTCGTTATCGACGATGAACTGACCACCCCCATGCTCTCGGGCAGCATCCTGCCCGGCATCACCCGCGACTCGGTGATCGCATTGGGCAAATCCTGGGGCATGAAGGTTACCGAAAGAAAGATCAGCATCGACGAAGTGATCGATGCCCATGCATCGGGTCGTCTGAAGGAAATCTTCGGCTCCGGCACGGCCGCAGTCATCTCTCCGGTGGGAGAATTGAAATACGCAGACACCCTGATCACCGTCGGCGATGGTAAGGTCGGCCCCCTGGCCCACAAGTTTTTCCAGGCCATTCAGGATATTCAATACGGCGCCATCGAAGGCCCCGCGGGCTGGGTGGAAGCCGTATAATGGGTTTGGCATGGTATTCAGGTTGAAGGCTGAAGCACAGATGCACATCATCTCAAGCAGGGAGGACTCATGAAAGTCAGAAAAGCCGTTTTTCCCGTCGCAGGCCTGGGCACCCGATTTCTTCCGGCGACGAAAGCCATGGCCAAGGAAATGCTTCCCATCGTAGACAAACCCCTGATCCAGTATGCGGTGGAAGAGGCTTACGCCTCCGGCATCACGGAGATCATCTTCGTCACCGGCGCCGGCAAAAATGCCATCGAGAACCATTTTGACCACTCCTGCGAGCTGGAGCACATGCTCATGGCCCGGGGAAAGGATGCCCAGCTGAAAGAGATCCACTCCCTGATTCCCGAATCCGGATCCATTATCTATACCCGCCAGAACCAGCCCCTGGGGCTTGGCCACGCCATCTGGTGTGCCCGCAACATCGTAGGCAACGAACCCTTTGCCGTCCTGTTGGCCGACGATTTATTGAAAGCCGAAAAGCCGGTATTGAAACAGATGGTGGAGAAATTCGATGAGCTGCGGTCCTCGATCGTCTCGGTCGTTGAAGTGGAACCGCAGGACACCAGTAAATATGGCATTCTTGATGCGGACCCACCGGTTAACAGCGTTACCAAGATTCGCAGCCTGGTGGAAAAACCCAGGCCGGAGGAGGCGCCCTCCAACCTGGCCATCATCGGCCGATATATCCTGACGCCGGAAATCTTCGACATCCTGGAAGGCAAAGAGGTGGGGGCCGGCGGTGAAATCCAGATTACCGACGCCATGGTCCGGCTGCTCAAAACCCAGGACATCTACGGCTACCGCTACGAAGGCGCCCGTTTCGACTGCGGCAACAAGGCCGGCTTCCAGATGGCCAACCTGTCTTTTTCCATGGATCGGCCGGATCTGCGGGAACGGCTGATGCCGTTTATACAGGCCTTGATCAAATCGTAAAACATCCCGCCAAATCCTTAAGCTGATGCGCCAATCGCGAGCGTTTGCCGGCGTGTTCATCGACATGGTAGCAACTTGTCCTTACTTGACATGACACGATGAGGGCAGCTACCTTTTTCCATATGGTTTATGCAACGTTGGCGCATGAATGAACTCGTGCCATTACGGGCATGTAAGGGAGCGTCATGACAGATATTCGAACGATTGCTTTACGGGCTAAACAGGCAGCAATCCAGCTGGCCGCTGTTTCCACCGATATCAAAAACAGGGCTTTGGCTCAGATCGCCCTGGCCCTGCAGGCGGCCGAAGCCGATATTGTGGCGGCCAATCAGGCCGATATTGAGGCGGCCGAAGCGCAACAGTTGGCTGCACCGCTGCTCAAGCGGCTGCGATTTGATCAAACCAAAATTCAGGAGGTTGGTGCGGGGTTGAAAAGCCTCGTTGGTCTCACGGATCCGGTGGGGGTGACATTGAGTGCCCTGGAACTGGACCGGGGGCTCGAGCTTTATCGGGTGAGCCGGCCCATCGGCGTCATCGGGGTGATTTTTGAATCGCGGCCCGATGCACTGGTGCAGATCTCCTCCCTTTGTCTTAAGAGCGGCAACAGCGTGTTGCTAAAAGGGGGCAGCGAGGCCGCCCGCACCAACCGGATTCTGGCCGATATCATTATCCGGGCCAGTGTTCGGGCCGGCATTCCCGAAGGCTGGCTGGGATTTTTGGAAACCCGATCCGACGTGGCCGATATACTTGGAATGGATGCGAGCATCGATCTGATCATTCCCCGAGGATCGAATACCTTTGTCAAACACATTATGGACAACACCCACATTCCGGTGCTGGGGCATGCCGACGGTATTTGCCATGTTTACATCGACCAGGCGGCCGACACGGAGATGGCCGTTAAAATTGTCCTGGATAGCAAAACCCAGTACGTGGCCGTGTGCAATGCCGCCGAGACGGTTCTCGTGCATCAGTCGGTCGCCCGGGCGGTATTGCCTGCGCTCAGGAAAGCGCTGGAGGAAAATGGCGTGGAAATCCGTGGTTGCGAGGCCACCCGCCATATCATTGATGTCCGGCCGGCCAGCGAAGCGGATTGGTGCACCGAATACCTGGATTTAATCCTGTCGGTCAAAGTGGTATCCGACATGGCGGCGGCCCTGGACCATATCAATACCTACGGTTCGGGCCATACCGACGTGATTGTAACGGCCGATAAAGAACGGGCCTTACGGTTCATGGACCTGGCGGATACGGCCGATGCGTTCTGGAACTGTTCAAGCCGTTTCGCCGACGGCTTCCGCTTCGGCCTGGGCGCCGAGGTTGGCGTCAGCACCAACAAAATTCACGCCCGCGGCCCGGTCGGCCTGGAGGGGCTGGTGATCTACCAGTGGCGCCTGCTGGGAAACGGCCATATTGTTGCAGATTACTGCGGGACCGATGCCAGGGCGTATACCCACAAAAAGCTGAATTAAAAATTCCGGCACAACGTTTGCCGTACGTGCTTACCGAACAACCATATAAACCGTGGTGGCCTTGGTGCAGCCGGACCTGGCCTATGCGCCCCCTTATCGGTCCGGCCTGGGATTCCCCTGCCGGCCACCGCCGACCAAGTGTTGAAAAAATGTGGTTCACCACGCCCACTATGTGCGCGGCAATTTCTGCAAGGCCTGCTCGGCGGCGATGGTGATGGGTTCCATGCTCGGCTCGGATGAAATATCCGGATTACATGCTGAAGTGAATACGGTAAGGTCTTCAATGGTTTTTCCGCCCATGATGAAAGCGCTGACCGCGTCAATTTCTCTGGCCGGCCCCACACCGTGGCTGACAATCTGCCCGCCGATCAGTTTTTGGGTCTTTTTGTCAAAAACCAGTTTGATCGTCCAGGGCTGCATTCCCGGAATCATTCCGTGTTTGCTTCTTGATTCCACCATCGCAGATACGGGCTCATATCCATTGGCCACCGCACTTTCTTCGGTCAGGCCGGTGGCGGCAACGACAAGATCAAACATTTGGCAACCACCGGCATTCAGGACCCCCGGGAAGGGAATCGAATATCCGGCCAGCCTTTTGGCGGCCACTCTGCCCTGCATGACCGCCGGTCCCCTCAGACAACCGGCATCCGGTTTGCCGGTGATGAAATTGACTTTTTCCACGCAATCGCCGCCGGCAAGAATATCCGGGTCCGAGGTTTCCTGAAAGGCATTGACCTTGATGCCAAACCGGCCTATTTCCAGACCGCTTTTATTGGCCAATTCCAAGTTTGGACGCACGCCGACATTGATAAAAACCATATCGGCATCCAGTTGTTCCCCTGCATCCAGGGCAACGGCTGTGACATTGCCATTTTCTCCGAGGATTTTTTCAACCTTTCTGCCGGTAATCAGATTTATCCCTTTGTCTACCAAGTAATCACTCACCGAATCGGCCATGTCTTTATCGAGCATCACCGGCAAGGGGCGGTCGCACAGTTCCACAACAGAAATCTCTCGTTCCTCTGATTTTCCTGCCAACAGGGAGGCGATCTCCATGGTGATAAATCCGGCGCCGACAAAAACCAATCGTCGCGGTTTTTTCTCGTTCAGGAGGGCTCGAATCTGTTCGGCATCCAGAGCGCCCCGCAGGCAAAACACACCGGTGAGATCGTTGCCGGGTATGGGAGGGACCAAGGAACTTGCACCGGTGGCAAGAAAAAGCTTGTCGTAATCGAAGGTTCTGCCATCACCGAGGACAACCTGTTTTCCGGACGCGTCAACATCGGTTACTTCGCCGACAAAAACCTGTATTCCCGCACCTTCCAGCTTTGCATCCGGAACGACGATGGATTCAGGGGTGGCCAGACCGGCCACGACATGGGGGAGGGCTCAACGGACGATAAAATGCGCTTCTTTTCTCACAACCGTCACATCGACATCCGGCATGAGTTTTTTTGACATGAGTGCGGCCGGTCCTCCGGCACCACTACAACCGATTATTACCAGTTTTTCTCCTTTGTTCATGATCTCCTCCTGATGGGGATTATTTAAATGCGGCTTCGGCGTTGTGGGTCATTTTTCCCAGGACCCTTAATAAAAGCTTTTCTTTTTCCTTTTCTGAAAAACCATCGAGCAGCAATGTATTCCACCGATTTTGAATCTTAATGAATGCTTTTTTAATCGCGCGTGCTTTCGGCTCGAGATATATTTTTTTTACCTTCTCAAGCTCCTTTTCCAAGCTTCGCTATTACGGAATAACAGGGTACTCGTAGTCAGTTGCGCTGTCAACTGGTCTTTGGCTGAAAAGCGCATTTGAATTTGTCAGCCGTTCCGGCGGTATGATCGATGCCGAATGCGAATCAAACAAACAAACTCTGGCACATCCTTTGCTTAACTTTTACGACAGAGTAAGCAGTCAATACCTCCATTTTGATTCACTCAACCTTACTCTCCCTTCCTAAGACCCCGGCACGATGAAATGCATGCCAATCGTGCCGGGGCTTTCCATCTTTTGGCACAAATGTTGAGGGTGAAGAGAAAGGATGAAATCGCCCGGAAGCAATTCAAGGCCGCCGGAATTAACCGAATACCCATTGGATAGGAGTGGATCCATATCCGAATTTATCATCGAAATAAACATACGGCGCTGCCCAATTGGGTGGGTTTCGTCATCCTCCTCCTATCCTTCAACGCGCCGAGTGAAAGAAAAAGCGTTATGGTAACGTTGCTATACGTTCTTGATGAGTATGTGTAACGGTGATGGCGTCTCCGATGCACCGACCCATCTTTCCCCTGATGCCCTACCCAACGACAGAGGCGCTCGAAACCGACAAGGCGATGGTGGAAAAGAATGGTGAAAAGATTGCCCTGGAACCCTTTGAGAAGGTGTTTTTCGTTTCGGGGATATTTATTTTAGTCAAATGACCTAAAACCTCCTTGACATCGTTGTTTATAACAATTATTTTTCAGTCAAACGATCAATATTAGGGAGGAATGAAAACGTGCCGAGACCCAAAAAACCGAGATTCGTATCCGGTTATCCGACCATTGCCGCCTTTGTCCCTCAGGGCATGCCGATCACCGGGGAGGTGATGCTGTCGGTCGAAGAGTTGGAAGCAATCCGATTGAGTGATTTCGAGCGGTTGGACCAGGAATCGGCAGCCGGTCTTATGCAGGTGTCCCGCCAGACCTACGGCAGGATTCTATCTACTGCCCGCAGTATCGTCGGTGAAGCGCTGGTCACCGGTAAAGCCTTAAAAATCGCCGGCGGTAACTATACCATGCGCGGGGGTGGCCGGCGGCGCCGGGGGCGACGGGGCCGCATGGGGGGTCAATAATATAACGGACGCCGGCATGCTATCGAACGAAATGACACAAAGAAGGGAGGTGAAACAGATGCCCCAAGGAGATGGAAATGGCCCGGACGGAAAGGGCCGACAATCAGGCAGAGGACAAGGCCCCTGCGGTCAGAACAGCCAGCCGATTCAACCCCGAGGTCAGGGAGGAAGAAGCGGTGGACGCGGTTCCGGCCAGGGTAAAGGACAGGGCGGCGGTCGCGGACA
>DEIP01000167.1:6730-24955 GCA_002352605.1 Desulfobacteraceae bacterium UBA2771
GGTCGCGGACAAGGACAGGGCGGCGGTTCGGGAGGTGGTCGCGGTCAAAATCGTTAAACGGATGTCACCCAATGATTGAATGCAATTACTTAAGGGAGGACTTTATCATGCCAGGATTAGACAGAAGCGGCCCCATGGGATCCGGTCCCATGACCGGTGGTCGCAGGGGGATATGTGGACGAGCGGCCGGCGCAGCCGAAATGCCCGTTTACGGCGGTGGTTACGGCTATGGCCCCGGAATGGGATTCAGACGCGGATTCGGCAGGGCGCGCGGCCGCGGTGCCGGTCCGGCCTTCGGCGGATATGCGTATCCGCCGGTGTACGGCAGCGGTTATCCGGCAAGCAAAACCGATGAAATCGAGATGCTCCGGTCCGACGCCGACGCCATGCGAAACTCCCTTGAAACCATCCAGCGGAGAATCGCCGAACTTGAAAAAGGAGGGTCCGAATAGTAACGGATTCGGGGTACCGCGTGACGGGATTGCACATCCAATGCCCCGTTAACCCGGTACCCCACTGCCGTCCGCTGCCGTGAATGAAGCGCATCCCGGGACCGGTTGCCGTCGATACGGTGTTCATATCCCACAATCCCTGGGACCATACCGGCGGGTTTGCGGGTTTTCTGCATATCCATCCCGCCCCGGTTTTTATTCCCGGTAACAGCTCAACACCCGATAGCCTCACAGGCGCGTGTCATGGGTGTGGTCGGAACCCGCGATCACGTTTCTTTTTGAAGAGTGATGTGGTATCTTTTCACGTACTTCCATCAAATAAAATGGTCGCCGACACGAAGGAAAAATCAGGCTTGAGACAATGCGTCAATCACCCGGAGCGGGAAATCCCATACAGCAATCAAGGGCTTCGTTCCAGGCTTATAATTGTTTTAGAGGGGCTAAATCGGTTCGTGCTAAAGAAATGCATCAGTTCGGAATCATTCTTGTCGATCAACGTGTTTATTTTTTGAACGCCGAGATCTTTCAAATGATCCACAAATTCATTAATTAACCGCTCACCGATACCCTTATGCTGGTGATTGGGATCAACGCCGATGGTATCCAGGGTTGCTCCTTCCTGGGAAATACCATATTCTCCCATATAGAGTTCTCCCATTACAAACCCCACCACCGTTCCATCTTCTTCTTCCTCCGCCACAAGCGACGTGGGCACATACTCGTTGGATTCTAAAAGCTTTTCAAACTTCAGGTCATAGTAGGCCAACCGGGAAGCCTTGCGTACTTTCTCGTCAATCCCAACCACAGCGTCAAAATCGTCAGCCTTCATGAGTCTAATGTTTATGGTGCTTCCGTTCATGGGGCCTCCTTTCTCTTTGGGGTTGTGTTTGAGCATAACTGAGGCGTGCCTGATTATGCAAGCCTTAATCAATATTGATGGATTAGGGTCTTGGAAATAATAAAACCCACAGAGATGGCTCCGGATTCTTGTTCGTGTTCAAGGCTCTTGGCCAGGTATATGAGAAAAGTCAGGCACCATCATTTCGGGTCGGCTTCCTTTCCCTGGAATCGCCCCCCTGAAACGGCCGGGTCATCAGGGTAACCCAGAGTTCCAAAATCCATGACGCCATCCGGGCCATGGCAATGGGTGCAGGAAAGGGCTTTCTGTTTGGGAACCACCCCATGGTTGATGCGCCAGTGCATGCGGGTATTGACAAATTTTATTTTTCCACTGTATTTGAGCCCGGCTTCCTTCATGCCATCCGTCGCGGCCCGGTTCCAGTCAAAGTGCGTCCAGAAACCCTCCCACAGCTTGGGTACGATGAGGTAGTTGAATTCGGCATCGGCCGGCTGTATGCCGGAAAAAAGCTTGTAGGGGGTAATCCTGGCCTCCGAATCGCTGATGTTTCCCAAAGGTGGGTTCAGGGATGTAACCCCCTCGGGATTGATAACGTCCCCGATTAAATACCGCCGATGTTTTCCATTGTTCCAGACATAAACCGGCTGAACGTTCTGCCGTTTGATCAGGACGCCCTTTTTCTTGTTGTGGGTGGTAATGCAGTAGGGATCTTTCGGCGACAGTTCAACGGCCTTTCCCGCCTTGGACCAGTCCCAGAACATGAGGGTCGGCTTGTCCCTGGCAAAGGTGGGGATATGACAGGTCTGGCACGCGATGGTGTCGCAATGGTCATTCAGGGTTTTGAGCAGAGGGTGATCGTCGTCGTGGGGTTTTTCGTCGTGACAATCCGTGCAGGACACGCTCCCCTCGCTGACGGCGGAGGTGGTGCTGGCACCCGAAATTTTGTGATTAATGGTCACATGACATTCCTGGCAGGTAAAATCCTGGTCGCCCATGTGAACATCCTGCATAGCGGTGGGATGTTTCAGGGTGCTGTCCAGATCCCCGTGCTTGATGGCATCCCCGCCCCCACCGCACCAGTGGCACGACCCGCAATTGGTGCGGGTGGGAAGGCCCACCTGTTGTGCGATTGTCGTCAGATCGAGACCTTGTTTTTCTCGGCCGCAGTCTGTGGGTGTTTTGGCGTATGTACCCGTAGTGTCATGGCAGACCAGGCAGTCAATGTGCATGGGATCCCCGAAATCAAAATTTTCGTCCTTCCACCCGTAGCCAGCGTGACAGCTGGTGCACCTGCACCAGTTGGAGATGGGGGACATTCAGAAATTGTTGATCAGTGTCCGCTTGCCCAGATCCGTACGGTGTTCGTGACCCTGCACATTGGGGCTATGACCCTGCCACAGCCAGTGGGCCGAATGGAGCATTTCATCGGCTTGCTTCTGGTGGCATTTGAGGCAGTCTTTCGTCACCGCCATGCCGTCCGCATAGGGACCTTTCAGGGACTCAGGGTGTTCTGAGATACCCGTTTGGGCATCTTGGGCCGTTGCCGTGCCGATGTGGATGCAAAAGAAGCCTATCAGGAGCGGTATCAGGCGCAATCGATGTTTCATTGGTAATCCTCCCGTAACTGACTATTTGATCGGCCTCAGGTGAACAAAAGACCAGAGATTTCCAATTCCTCCAGGCATTTCTATCCAACCCTTGAAATGATCGTTCCGGGCCGCCTCCACCCTGGGGCCCGTGTAGAGGGGAATACAGGGGGTTTCCCGCGCGATGAGGACCTGCATGTCAAAAACCAGGGCTTTCCTCCGGCCCGGGTCGGTTTCCCGAGAAGCCCTCTCCACCAGATCATCGAAGGCGGCGTTTCGAAAACGGGTATAATTTTTACCGCCCGACCCGGCTTCACGGCTGTGGAAAAAAGTTTTTAGGTAATCCGGGTCCTCGGATAGATTTGCCCATCCCATGACAAAGGCGTCAAAATCACCTTTTCTGAGGAGTGCGATCATCTGGTGAAAGGACTGCATTCGCGTGGACACCGGAATGCCGATTTTCGACAGAACCTTCTTGATTTGGAGGGCCACTTTAAGACGAAATGGCCTGTGCCATCCCCGGGTGGTCAGTATTTCCATGGGTTTCATTTTTTTTCCGTCAGGTAGGATAAGATGCGTATCAACCCAGGAATATCCCGCCTTTTGAAGGATCTTCGTAGCCTGATCCGCCCGTTCTTCCATGGTCAACCCGTCCCCGGCGTCTGCCACACGTGGATTGGACCAGAATTTGTTTTGTGGCGGAATCACACTGTATACCGGTGTGCCTCCCCCCGTTAAAATCCGCCTTATCATCTGCTTCCTATCCACCAAAAGGGCTACGGCCCGACGAAATGCACGATCATTAAAGGGTGGCCGATTAAGATTAAAGGCCAGATAATCATAGCCGGTTCGGTTGGTGCGGTAGAGCGCCACATGGGGCATTCGCTCAACTTTCAAAACAGAACCGCGAGGCAGGTCCCACCAGATAAAATCGACCTTTCCTTTTGCCAGTTCGTTCAGGGATTTTTGAACATCCCGGTTGAAATCCAGAATGATGGTGTTCAAATAGGGACCCACGGAAATTCCGTCCATTTCATGCCCCCGGGCAAAAAAATGGGGGTTTTTCTTGAGCACCATGAAGAACGGCTCGGTGTAGGTTTGCAGAAAAAAGGGGCCATTACTGGATACGGTTTGCGGTGTGACAGCCGTAAGGGTTCCAAGCGGATCATCGGTAGCCCTGGCCGAAAGTGCTGTCCGAAACCATCTTTTTTTCTGTACAAAGGGGGCAAAAAGCGCCCGTTTAAAAAAGCCGGGGCTTGGCCCTTTCAGGGTAAAGCGTATGGTTCGTTCATCCAGTGCCTCCATTTTCAACACATCCTGCCATTTTTCCATATGGCCGGGGACGTTGAATTCCTGAATGATCTTCACCGTAAAAATCAAATCCTCGACCGTCACCGGTGAGTCGTCATCCCATTTCGCCGCTCGAAGCCGAATGGTTACGACGTTGGGGCGATCCCCCGGAATCGGCAGCGATTCCGCGAGCCAGGGAAGCATCTTTCCTTTCGCCGGACCTCTAACATAAAGGGGCATATGGAAAAACCGAAGGACCTTCTGGGACCATGCGTCGGTAGCGTCGAAATAGTTCAAGGATTTCGGGCTATTCGGAATGACAATATGGATGCTGTCCTCAACCGCATTTGCGAAACCAGGCAGAACCGTCGGAAAAACAATGATGAAAAAAAAAACAGCTTTTTTGAAAACATCAGATCTCCAATGCATGAGATTACCTCCTGTCTGGCGTGGCTGTTTGCATGCCGGTTACGAAAACAGTGGCGGCACTCCTGATTTTGCATTTCATTGCTTTCATGGAAGCATTGGCAAAGATGCCCAGGTTGAAGGCCTCCCCAATTTTCTCCTTGATTTTTTCAGCCACAACTATGGCCGCCTGGCAGCGCCTTCAGCCGGGATCGCCGCTGTGAAATACCACTACATCAATCCAACCCTTTTATACCATAAACCATATCCGCTCCTTTTTCAAGGAGCCACTCGCTGACCTGGATCCCTTTTCCTCGCCGGCAAAGGGATTGGTGTAATAGGCCGTCGAGAACAGGACCCCGTTGTTCTCCCGGACCTTGGCCACATAACAGCAAGGTGCGTACCAAAATGTTCGGAGATGTCCTGCCGGTCGTTTTTTAGTGGAATGGCCACGGTGTGGGTCTCCCGCTTTGGCAGTGCGTAATGAATCAGAATATGGTCTACATGGGCGACAGCCGCTCTGATAAAATACGATATCGCACCGTATTTGATAGATTGCAATCCAGGTGTAAAAGTTAAAGTGTTTGACAAGGACAGGTGGTGGGAGCATACTCCCAAAAGTAGTGTCGTCGTTGGCGGTAGGAAGGCTTGATCAAGTCTTTGCCAACATCCCGCAGAAAGTGAAAACGGCAGATAAAGCCCCGGCTGTTGGGAAAGACCTGGACCACCGCTCGTACAGATTCCGATTCCCGCGTCATGGACGCAGGCGCTCGGCTCGCCATGATCGTTATCGATCTTCAGAATAAAAACCGCAATCTCGGTTGGAATTGCAATCGATTCGACTCTTTGTATCGCTCGAAACGGGGAACCGGCCGTCTGATCGTCTGCTGTCAGGTAAACATATGTTTATGGATACTATGAAGTACGGAATTCCCGATATTCCGGATAGGGTAGCAGACCTCGGGGAAATGGCATATATAGTGTAACTTCCAACAATCGGTGCTACGCACTTTTAAATCTGTTTGAAAGGAGAGAAAAATGAATTTTACAGAGATTATCAAAACAGAAAAGGATGAGGGAAAGGAGAAGCACATTCCTCACATGGAGATTGCTAAAGGACACAAGGAAGGTAAGGACATCATACGTGTAGCGGTGGGCCACGAGACCCCCCATCCCAACACAATTGATCATCATATTGCCTGGATCGAACTTTATGGGATAAAAAAGGATAACGATCAGGTCATCAACATCGGTCGTGCTGCCTGCAGCCCAGTTTACTCCAATCCAAATGCCCGTTTTCAGATTAATGGTATTGACGATTTTAAGACTTTCCACGCCTTGGCATACTGCAATATACATGGGTTGTGGAGCAGCTCACTGGAACGATAAGGGTTCGCGCAAAAACAACTTCGCAGAATTGGCGCTCAGATTCGGTTCAGGTTTGGCTGATCCGAGAGAGCAAAACAACAGGAATAGCGAGCTATTTCGTGGGTTTTGAGAGTGAGGTATCAGCCAAAGATGGCCTGAAGCTGAGATGCGAAAATATAAAGTTATTTTTGCGCGAGCCCTTAGCAAAGGGAGTACCGCACATGCGTGACGACTTTGATGCTTTTGTAGAGAAGCTTCAGGATCAGATATTTGATGAAACCCGGCAAGCCTTCGGTGAGGCCGGCTTTCAGCGCTGGCGCAACCCGCTCTATCGGGGGCCCCTGGACGGTGCGGATGCGCACGCACGGGTGACGGGAACATGCGGTGATTCAATGGAGATCTTCTTGAAATTTGACGACGGTCGGGTGTGCGATGCCGCTTATCTGACCGACGGTTGCGGGTCGAGCACGGTATGCGGCTCTTTTGGTGCGGAAATGGCCATTGGTAAAACTCCCGATGAACTGGTCGACATCACCGGGGATGCCATCCTGGAAAAGATCGGCATATTTCCCGAAGAAGATCGGCACTGTGCCTTTCTTGCGGCCGAAACCCTGCAGGAAGCCTTGAACCGGTATATGATTGCCCTGCACAAAGAAAAATAATCCGCCTATGAAACAGCCCGACTACCGATATCTTTTCGGTCCGGTGCCGTCACGGCGTTTCGGGCGATCGCTGGGTATTGACCTGATACCGTACAAAACTTGCAGTCTGGACTGTGTTTTCTGCCAGTTGGGCCGAAGCCCGAGAAAGACGCTTGAAAGAAAGCCATACACCCCCACGGCCGATGTGATTGCTGAAATCGACCATTGGCTGAAGAGCGGTGGTGTTGCGGATTACCTGACCCTTTCCGGTTCCGGCGAACCGACGCTTCATTCGGAATTCGGCCGAGTGCTGGACTTTCTTCGAGACCAGTCCATGCCGTCGGTACTGTTGACCAACGGAACCCTGCTTAACTTACCGGATGTACGGGAAGCCGCTGCTTTGGCCCATGTGGTCAAGGTGTCCCTGAGCGCCTGGAACCAGAAATCATTCGAGTGGGTCAACCGGCCCCATCGTCGGCTCGATTTCAGACGCTTCTTCGAGGGGTTGAAACAATTCCGCAACGGATTCGGCGGCCGGTTGTGGCTGGAGGTATTCCTCCTGTCAGGCATCAACGCGATGGCCGGAGATGTTGAGAAAATCGCCACCCTGGCACGGGAGCTGAGGCCGGAGCACATTCATCTCAACACCGTCGTCCGGCCGCCGGCCGAGGACTTTGCCGTCGCCGTACCCATGGCGCAGATGGAGGCGCTCGCCGGTTTGTTTGATCCGCCGGCCCGGATCGCCGCCGGGTTCAAGATCACTCGGTCCCAAAAGGTAAAGGTTGACGAAGCCAACGTCCTTTCCATGCTCAGGCGCCGGCCCTGCACCATGAAACAAATCCAGGCGGCATTTGGACTACACATCAACGAGACCTCAAAAATCCTCAGTTACCTCATGCAACGCAATCAGATTCGTTCCGATTCGAGAAACCAAGAGGTGTATTACCGGTTTACTTAATTGCTTGCATATTGCACCCGTCAGCTATAGTTTATCAATTTATCGCCGACCAGTCGGCTAACCATGCTTTTGCAGCGAGGCGCAAAGAGACGCGTCTGGGGAACCCTTACATGCCTACGGAAACAGTTGAGACCCTGATTGTCGGAGGCGGCCTCAGCGGTATATATGCCGCCTACTTGCTGTCGCGGAGAAATAAATCTTTTATCGTTCTCGAAGCCCGTGAGCGTACCGGCGGCAGGATTTTAAGTCATGAACATCATGGGTTTTTCTCCGATCTCGGCCCCTCCTGGTATTGGCCCGCGATTCACCCGAAAATGGCGCACCTCATTCAAACCATGGGCCTCAAGGGATATCGTCAGTTTGAAGCTGGGATGGGTTGTTTTCAACGGTCCAATGGCGTCGTCCAGACCGTCGGCGGTTACGCCACGGAACCCCGATCCTGGCGACTTTCCGGCGGAATGATGGCACTGATCACAAGACTCCGGGAAGCGATTCCTGAAAACGCCATCAGATGCAATCACCCGGTCTGCCGGATAGAAAAAAAATTCCCAGGTGCCATAGTCAGTGTCGGCGAATTGGAGAAAGAACCGTGGGCCCGGTTCAGGACCAGCAAGGTCATCCTCGCTCTGCCGCCGCGCCTTGCCGCCGCCACCATTCTCTTTACCCCGAACCTGTCTCATCATTTGACCCAGGCGATGTTGAAAATCGGTACATGGATGGCGGGTCAGGCGAAATTCTGTGCCCTCTACAAAGAACCTTTCTGGCGGAAAACGGGCCTGTCCGGCCAGGCGTTCAGCGAGTGCGGGCCGCTGGGTGAGATCCACGACGGATCCAACAACAACGGCGGGGGGCCCTATGGGCTGACCGGTTTTGTCGGTATCCCGGCGGCCCAACGCAACCAGCAACAACGCCTCACCGGGGCGATTCTTTCCCAGCTTGCAACCATCTATGGCAAACCGGCGGCGCAGCCGTCGACCTTCTTCTACCGGGATTGGGCACAGGAACGATTTACCGCCACCCCGTTCGACCAGCCACCGATGGTCGAACATCCCTACTATCACCCTCCGGCAGGTCAAACGTCCATTTGGGATGGAACCATCCATTTTGCCGGCTCGGAGACCGCCACCCAACATGGTGGTTATCTGGAAGGCGCCTTGACCGCTGCCGAACGGGCGGTAATGACCCACATTGTCGAAGCGGTGAAGATTGAAAAAGATGCCCTTAGGATTGGGGACGAAATAAAGTGAACGACAATTGCAGATCAAAGCGCCAAGACAATGGATCAAAAGGGTGAGGCGAACTGCATTTATGTATTTGAAATTGCTGATGTTGTCGATGAGCATGGCGCTTGTTTTTGGAACTGAAACGGGTGAAGCTGCGGAAAAATTGCAGACATTCAGCTTTTATTTTGAAAACGATTTTATAGCGAAAACCGACCAGAATTACACCAACGGTGTAAAGCTGTCCTGGACTTCACATGATTTGACCGGTTATGCCGATAGCGGCTGGCTGCCGGACTGGAGCTTGCCGCTCATACGCAGGCTGCCTTTCATCAATGAGCCGGGGCTGCAGCGCAATGTCGTCCTCTCCATCGGGCAGAACATTTATACACCTGAAGATATCGAGGCTGAAGAGCTGGTTGAAGATGAACGGCCATATGCGGGATGGACCTACTTCGGCATCGGCCTGCACAGAAAAAACGATCGCCGTCTGGATTCGATGGAGATTCAGCTCGGCATGGTCGGCCCCGCATCTTTCGCCGAACAGACGCAAAAATGGGCTCATCAATGGGTCGGTGCGCAATATCCGAATGGCTGGGACAATCAAATTAAAAACGAACCCGGGCTTGCCGTCATATACGAACGAAAATGGCGGTTTCCGTATGACGGGAATTTCGGGACACTGGGTTTTGATGTTATCCCTCATCTGAGCGGTGCATTGGGCAATGTTTACACCTATGCCAATGCCGGGGTGGGAGCCCGGATAGGATGGAATATCCCCAGGGATTTCGGGACGTCTCTGATCCGTCCGTCCGGCGCTTCCAACGCGCCTCTGAACGCACGGGACCCCCGAATCTCCAGTGATCAAGGGTTCGGTCTGTATCTGTTTGTCACGGCCGACGGGTGTGCCGTGCTGCATAACATATTTCTGGATGGAAACACCTTTTCCGACAGCCACAGCGTCGATAAAAAACATTTTGTAGCTAATATCGGAGCAGGCATCGGATTGATCATCCACCGCTTCAAGCTTTGCTACACCCACGTTTTGCGGACGAGAGAGTTCGAAGGACAAGAAGATGACCAGGTTTTCGGTTCCATCACCCTTTCTTTTACATACTGAGTGTCGAATGCCGGAACAGGGCATGACGATGCAACCGTCAGGCGGCAATCGGAGCCCGAAAGTCACGAAACGTCGATCCTATCACGTACCGCAATTCCACGATTGCCAGCATGCAAGCCTGGGGCCTGATGCGCATCCCAATAAGATCGGTTCTCAGCAGATAACGTGTTGCACAGAGGATGCGCATGGAGGACCATCCGCTTTAAAGATCATGTGTCATCAATTACACTAAGCAAGTCAAATTTTTCTTCAAGAATAGTTTTTAATTTCTCAATTTTTTCGGGAGCACAATTTCTCATTCGTATATAAACATGACGATGTCCGGGCTCCTCTCCGGAATGGGGGGTAAGGATGCTGGCGATCCGGCCGTCATTTTCATGAATTATATCGTTTACCTTCTTGATGGAACCCGGACTATCTTCCAGTCTGAATCCGAAGGTTGTCTTCCCCGCCTTAATGCCGGAGAAATCGACAATAATCTTGAAAATATCCGACTCAGTTATAATTCCGACAAGCCCTTTCCGGGAATCGACGACGGGAAGGCCGGAAATATGATATTTTAACATTGTCTCGGCTGCTTTCACGACACTTTGTTCAGGAGAAACAGTAACCACATCGGATTTCATAATTTCTCCGACTTTAATATTTGCCAGCAAATCATAAAGCTCCGGCATCAGTTTTCTTTCAGCCTTATCGAAGCTAACAACTTGAGACGGGCTTGCCGACCGAAGGTCACGATCGGTGACCATTCCAATCAGTTCATCATTATGTACCACCGGGAATCTGCGAACCCCCGCTTCTTTCATGCGTTCAGCGGCTCTAATGATAGACATGTCCTTATCGATGCTTATCGGATCTGCCGTCATATATTTTTCTATCCACATAACCAAAACCTTTCTTTTGGGGGTTATTACAAAACCACCTCCTCGATCGGTGGCGTCTTTACTCTTCTTTCCAAACGGGTTCTCTCTTTTCTAAAAAAGCGACAAGCCCCTCTAAGCCATCATGAGAAGGTGCAAGCTCGTTGAGGTAAATTTCCTCTATCTCGTCCAGGGCTTTTTCAAACGGTTTGTTGAAAGTAGCCGCCATGGCCATTTTACTCGCCCGGATAGCAACGGAACTGAGTTTTAAAAGACTTCCCACCATCGCATTTTCAGCTGCTTTCAATTCACTCGCCGGCACGACCCTGTTAACCAATCCAATCTCTTTGGCTTCTTGCGCCGAAATACTTTCTCCCGTGAAGAGAAACTCATACACCTTTTTGCGAGGTATAAAAAAAGGATAGGCTGCTAACGCCAAGGGCGCAAAATTGCCTAAGGTGATATCGGGCTGGCCAATTACGGATTTTTCTGAGGCAATGACCATGTCACAAAAAAGAGCGAGTTCACAACCGCCTCCCAAGGCAAAACCATCTATGACGGCAATCGTAGGTTGCTCCAACTTAATCATTTGACGGAACATCCCATGAAAGACACGCAGCATCTCTTTTACTTTTTCAGGCAGATGATCGCGCACCTCCACGCCGGCGGAAAAGCCTTTGGTTCCGGCCCCGGTAAACACAACGGCCTTTATGGCCTTCGTGTTTCTTATTTCTTCCAGCGCGGATACGATTTCAGACATGGTTTGAAGATCGAGTATGTTCAACGGCGGTCGGTTTATTGTTATCCGGCCCACATTATTCTCAATATTGAGAAGTATATTGTTATAATTCATTGCGATTCGCCTCCTGGATAATGGGTTTAGGGAATCAAGACCGTTCTAATTGATTCACCTTTTCGTACCACATCAAGGGCCTCATTAACCTCCGATAATGGAAATTTTCCTGTAATCAACGGTTTAATGTCTATTTTTTTATTCTTAACAAGATCAATGATTCTTGGGATATCAGCGGTACAGCAACTGACCGACCCAACAATTTCCAGTTGCTTGACCATCATTCGTCCGGGGCTGAAAGATGCATTGTCCGGACAAAATCCTACAACAACGAGCCGGCCGCCGGGCCGTAAAATCTGGTAAGCCTGAAGGATGGTTTCAGGCCGCCCAATCAACTCGAAAGCCACATCAACGCCGCCCCCCGTCAAACGCCGTATTTCCTTTACTACCTCTTTTCCTTTTTTGGCGTCGATGGTTTTATAGGCCCCAAACGCCTTTGCCGTTTGAAGTTTTGTTTTCGGGCTTCCGGTTACAACTGGAATATCGAAATCCACCGCAATCACAGACACACCCATGGCTGCGGCAATCTGAACACAATTCATTCCCAAACCACCACAGCCGATGACAGCTGCCGTGTCTCCGAGAGTCAGGCCCGAACGGTTCTTGACGGCATGAAAAGGTGTCGATACGGCATCGGCGATTATGCAGCCATCCTCCGGCGGGATTTCCGGTGGGAGTAGATATGCATTTCGTGCAGGAACCTTTATATACTCGGCATAGGCACCGTTGATGTGGTTGCCAAGCATTATCCAGTTGTCACAGATATTGTCTCTGCCTTCCCTGCAGTTACGGCACGAACCACAGGAAATAATATTGCCCAATAAGACTGAGTCTCCGACTTTAAAATCCACCACCGAGGCTCCGACCTCTGATACGGTTCCGGCTGATTCATGCCCTAGTATAATTGGTGGTTTTTTAGCGGTAGGCACACCAAGATCAATGTATTCCATATCAGACTGGCAGATGCCGCATCCGGCAACCTTTACCAAGATATCGTTCGGACCGATCCGAGGCGTAGGAACTTCTTCAAACTTCAGCTTTTTTCCAGGTCCATAAAAAACAGATGCTTTCATTGATCCCCCTTTTAGTCAGAGAACACCGACACAGATTAATAAAGGAACGATATTGGAGTTTTCCGTTTTTCAGGAAGTTAAACTTGCCGGTTGGACCTCAATGTCAACAACTCAAGAGACCGATGCACGGCATAACCGGCTTAAAATAATGTCTCGATGGATACAATCTTATCTCCCTTTAATCCATGTACCATCATTTACAAATTCACGCCGCATTTTTTTTATTTTTTCCCGGTTTATGTGGTAATCTCCCTGTTTTTCCATTAAAAAGCCTAAATGATGGTTCCGGTCATTCAGGGTATTGACTTCACTTGTGGCAACCTTTTCGATGATTAAAGTAACTCGCCCATCCTCAGAAATCAGTTTGCCCTGATTCTGGCAGACCAGACATTCCACACCATCTTCGATGAATTTGAATGCCTGTGATCCGCAGATATTGCATCTCTTCCCATCGGGAATGATCTCTTTCTTAGGAGAAAATAACATCCGACCCAGTTCTATCGTTTTTTTGTGATTTTCTTCACCGGCTAGAATTTCTCCCTTTCCACCGGCAAGGAGATTTGCTTCCCCTACTATATCAAGTCCCATCGTCATGGCTGCACTGCCAAGTGCGGCTGATGTATATCCGTCTTTTCCTTTCACCCCTAAAAGCGTAATAATCAGACAAGGCTTACCGATAAATTTTTCAAAACGAGGGTACATCATGCAGAGTCTATCGACGATCATTTTAACCGTGCAGATGGGTCCAAAAAAATAGACAGGCACGGCAAGGATCACCCCGTCAGCCTTTGCCAAGGCATCAAGGAAAATTTCCATATCATCATCCTGAACACAGCAGCCCTTTTCAATACATCGATAACAGCCCAGGCAAAGCTTGACATCCAGATCACTTATCCTGAGTAGAGACAGCGAATGGGGCTCGGGTATATGACGGCCAATCATCTTCACCGCCAGTTCTGAGTTTCCCATTTTACGGGTGGATCCTATAATTCCAAGAACGTTTTTCATGAATTTATGCCTAACTACTTCAACAATTCATTCGCTATTATATTTCGCTGAATCTGATTCGTACCTTCTACGATCTGAAAAATCTTTGCCTCGCGCATATAGCGCTCGACCGGGTAGTCCTTGATATAACCATACCCGCCGAGAAGCTGGACTGCGTCGGTGGTTACACTCATCGCAGAATCCGTGGCAAAGCACTTGGCCATGGACGCCTCTTTGGTGAATGGCTTCCCCTTGTTTGCAAGATCGGCTGCTTGATAGAGGAGCAGACGTGAAGCCGAAATCATTATGGCCATATCAGACAGCATCCACTGGATACCCTGAAATTTGCAGATAGAACGTCCGAACTGTTTACGCGCTTTCGTGTAGGAAAGCGCAGCTTCATAGGCTGCCTGTGCAACGCCAAGACCTATGGCACCGACAGATATTCTTCCACGGTCAAGCGCGCCCATTAGCATCTCGAAACCCTTACCTTCTTCCCACAAAATGTTTTCCCTGGGAACGATACAATTGGAAAAAATCAGTTCACCGGTTGGAGAGCCGCCATAGCCCATTTTGTTTTCAACCTTGCCGAATTTGAACCCTTCAGCGCCTTTTTCAACGATTAAGATTGAAACCCCCTTGTGCTTCAGTTCCGGATTTGTTTTTACCCCAACGAGGTATATGTCAGCTTCGCCGGCAGTGGTAACAAATATCTTATTTGCGTTTATTACATATTTGCCATCAACCATTTCAACTTTAGCAGAAATCGCAGATATATCAGACCCCGCCTCCGGTTCAGTAATGGACAATGCGCCGATTTTTTTGCCTGACGTCATTTGTGGCAAAAACCGTTCTTTCAGTTCATCAGACCCATACGCCTGAATCATAAATTGTGTTGTCAAATGGACAGAAAAGGTTCCTGCCGTCGCAACACACCCCTTTGCAATTTCCTCCATCACTGCCACCATGGCATCATAACCATAGCCCATCCCACCATATTTATCAGGGGTGAGTAATCCCATAAAATCTAGATTAGAGAGTTTTTTCAACGCCTCACGGGGAAAGATATGCTTTTGATCGGTTTCAGCCGCATTGGGAGCCAGCTCTTTCTTTGAAAACGCGGTAGCCGCGTCCTTAATCATCCGTATTTCATCACTCAGTTCAAAATTCATCACTTTTCCTTTATTGATGGATCGTAATCTCCGGGAACCGCAATGCTTTTAGACTCCTTCGCGGGTCTTCAGCAAACCATCCGTTTGCGGGTGGTAGGTGATTATGGAATAAAGATCATTTGCTTTTAAGACCGGCGCACCGGCACGGCGTGTGAGAGAAAATCGATAACGGACCGGTTAAAGATATCGTTGCGATCCCCCGCAATCATGTGACCCGCCCCGGTAACATTAACGTACTCGCTGTGGGGACAAAGCGAGAGAAAACGCTGCGCACCTTCTTCACTGAGCACATCCGATAAACCGCCACGGACCAGTAACGTGGGTAGACTCAGCTTTTTAGCACTGGCTTCAAAGCGATTCTGCTGCTTGGTAATGTCGCGTCCCATGGTCCAAAAACGAGGATCCCAGTGCCAACGATACCTGCCGTCTTTAGTCAAACGAACGTTCTTGACCAGGCCTTCGAGGTTATTTGGTGGCTTCCGGTGAGGCTGGTAATCGGCGATGGCATCCGCGACCTCCTGTAATGAACCGAAGCCATCCGGCTTCCGGCGCATGAAGGACAAGATCTTTTTGACACCCTCATCTTCAATATTCGGTGCGATATCAACCAGTACCAAGGCCGTTGCCTCGATATGGTTTTCCCCCGTCGCCACCAAGCTGGTGCCACCGCCCATCGATGCACCGACGAGCACCGGGCGCCATCCACCCAGCGAACGGATCACGCACTTCAGGTCCTCCACCATGATGTCTATGCCGTAGATACCGTCTTCCGCCCAATCTGAATCCCCGTGCCCACGGGCATCGAATGTGATGGCATGATAGCCCGCTTTTCCCAACGCTTCACCGGCGCCTTTCCACGCATGGCGGGTTTGCCCGCCACCGTGCTGCAACAGCACCAGCGGCCCGCTCGGATCACCCCACGAATCGCCTGCGATCGTTATACCACCAGCCCCGGGCCAGCGATGCATGGGTCCGGGTATGCTCGGCAATCTTTTACCTGCACTCACAACGTTACTCCTATCAACGAAACACGCCTACGGCCAAGAAGAGGATTCACAAACCGTGTTCTATTCAAAGAGCGGCAGATCGCAAAATTCAGCCGGGTTATTGTTTGTCTACCAGGCACATCACCTGGTGCATGTAGCGGCATGTGCCTCCATCGGTGACGCCGTAGCCGATCCAAAAGGACGGGTAAGATGCGGGGTTTATTTTTTTACCTTGTATCCCGCCTCTTCTCGATCCCAAGTCTTTTTGTTAATGGCATCCGCCCTCAATCTATATTTCTCAATCTTATCCGTGGGTGTGCGTGGTAGATCCCTAAATTCAACATAGCGGGGAACCATATAGTAAGCCATCCTTTCCTGAGAATAGTCAAGGAGTTCCTCGGGGGGTAGTTCCTCGCCGGGTTTTAATTTCACAACAATCTTTAACTCATCTTCTCCCACCTCGGATTTTACCGCTATGGCTGCAGATTCCACGATTTTGGGATGGGAATTGATTACCTTTTCAACCTCAAAGGAGGATATGTTTTCCCCTCTCCTTCTCAGATAATCCTTTGCCCTGTCCACGAAATAGAGATATCCGTCGGAATCGAATTTTCCCAGATCTCCGGTGTGGAAATAAAAATTTCTAAATGCTTCCAGGGTCTTTTCCGGCATATTGATATATTCGGAAATCATAGAATATGGACGACTCGGCCTGCAGACAATCTCTCCCACCTCTCCGACCGGCATTTCATTGTCGTATTCATCAAGCACTCTTACATCATATATCTCTTTATTTGCCCGGCCGCAGGAAGCCGCCTGATCCAACTTTCCTTCCGTTTTCAAGCGGTCCTGTTCCTCAGTGGTCATCCAGGTGACTCCAGAACACTCGCTCAACCCGAAGTATCCGCAGGTAATCTTAGTGTTGAACCGATTTTCAAAATCACTCCAGATATCCCTAGGGACCGGACCGCCAAAAAACAATCTTACCGGGTTATCAGCATCATCTTCTTTAGGGGGCTGGGCATTGACAAAGTGTAGTATTCCACCCAAATAGTGGGCGACAGTCGCCTTATGTTTTTTTATGTTATCCCAGAATCTACTGGCACTGAACCCTTCACCCATAGCATAGGTGGCATTATTAAGAAGGGTCAGCAGGGATGTAAACCGGTGGTTGGCATGGTACAGGGGGAAAAAGTTGTAAACTATGTCATCTTCCCGGTATCCAACAAACTTGATAATGTCGGTAGAGTATAGATAGAAACAGTTATGAGTCAGGACGACTCCTTTGGACGGACCGGTAGTACCGGAAGTGTAGATAATATGCAAAGGATCACGACTCTCCACCTTCTCCGGAGGAGTAAAGTCCGGAGATTGATCAAGCAATTCAGTAAACGAATAGGTAGGGAATTTAAGGTTTGTTTTTAGATCGTTTCCTTCCGGAGAATAGATAATAACCTTTTCCAGGGCAGGTAATTCATCCTGGATACGCTCAATTCTATCCACATAGGACTCATCCACCACCAAGGCCTTAGCATCGGAATTGGTAATAAGGTGCCTTAAACCATCGCCTTTATAGCTGGTATTGGTGGGGGAATCCACCGCACCAATTTTGGCCAATCCAAACCAGGAATAAAGATATTCCGGGCAGTTATTCAGCATCACAGACACCTTATCCCCTTTTTTTATTCCCAAAGATAAAAATCCGTTGGCCACCCTGCTGGAATTGTCATGCATCTCCTGGTAGCTGATTTTCTCATCTCTAAAAAGAAGAAAAATTTTGTCCCGATTCAGCTTTGCCTTATCCTCTAAAATTGAGCCTATCGTTCTCTGATCATACTCTCTTTCGTAGTGCTTCATTTAAGCTCCCTCCCTCCCGTGTTAAAGATAATCGAACCGCCTGATCGGGCAATAATTCATCAGCCCTGAAAACGCTATACCCGGTTCCTCAATATGCCTGGAATCTGATGATTAAAATCAGTGCTTCAGGTATTTTTCAAGATCACGGCGTCACTATTGGCCACAGGAGTGACACAAGTGACAAAAAAACATTTGTTATTATCTAAAAACATCCGTTATTATCTATTACGTACCCAAGCATCCTACGCATAAATTGTCAAGAACAAAATATTAAACTGAACTTCAGCGATAAAAATTCAAAAAGTCAATAAAAACGGCCCACTACTACAGCAAAAAAATCTTGACACTATCGAATGAATATTTGCCTGGTTTAGCCATTTTTATCATCTGCGGCATTGCCACTCAAAAAGCCTGAAAAATTTCCTTGACATTCAAAACAGGGGTTGTTAGGAGAATAACAGATGTTATTTTATGAATGGGTTGATAAAGAGGCTGTTGAATACATAACAATAGTTATTATAACCATTCTGTACATATT
>DEIP01000004.1:0-9632 GCA_002352605.1 Desulfobacteraceae bacterium UBA2771
TTTATAAAGTTCACGATCCTTAACTTATCGCCGATGACTGATTGGTTTTGACGGCCTCCCGCAGGATTTGATTCAGCTCGTAGAGTTCGCTTTGCATGTCGAGCAGTTTACCCTGCATCAGCGTTCCCAGGACAGCCATGCGGCCTCGGCAGTCGCCGGATTGGTCCAGTATCCTGTCGATCTCCGCCTGGTAGTCCCGCAAGTGCGGGTAACGATCCAGAAAGCGCTCGCGCTCCGCCAGGGCCAGCTGCAAGCGCTCGTTGCTCGTAAGGGGTTGCCGATGTGGCGCATCACCGCTTTTGAATAGATTGTCTTGCATACTTGCTCCGGATCTTTCTTCCATCTTCAGTCGTTTCCATTACATTAACACGTTGGGCGATTCATTTGACGAATAGGGGTTACCGATGGACACCACGGCTGCTCAACAAATAAGCAAAACGTATGCCAGAAATTGGCAATCTTAAAAATATATAAATACCAGCATGTTAACTTCTTGCACCCCTCACTCGGAACACCAAATTGGAGAAAAAGAACCCATAATTATATGTCATGATTTACCCAATCCTTTGGGATCCAAAGTGACACGACTGAGCACGCTTGGCGAAACCGTCATCGTCGTCGTGTTCATCAGAGAGCCGGCCTACATCCTGAAGAACGGTGCATGATTGGAGGTGAAAAAAGGCGGATCGTTATTTAAGATGGCTCGGATGGCGGTCGGTTTTTTAAACGTCTTGGATAAAAAACGTCTCACCCGATTCCGGCTCCAGCCCCGGGGATGGATAAACTCGCGATACAAGGAAAGGTCGCCTGCATAGAAGTCCACCGTATCGAGGCCACCGGCTTCGTCGCCGTAAGCGGGAAGATTGAAGATGGCCAGATTGAGAAAATCGATGGCGGATGCATGAGCGAGGGTGAAATCGAGGGTTTTGCGGGCGCCGGCCTCGTCCTCGGCCGGTGTTCCGAAGAGCAGATACACGTAGGTGGCGATGCCCGCCCGGTGGATGGTGTCCAGTGCCTTGGATACCATGCCGATGTCGATGCCTTTGGCCATGGCATCCAGTACATCCTGATCCCCGGACTCCACACCCAGTTTGAGCATGGCACACCCGGATGCCTTCAATCCCCCGACGAAATCGGGATCGGCAAGGTGCCGGGTGACCCGGGCAAAACCATACCAGGGCACACCGGGCGGATGGTCGATCAGATGGTTCAGCATCCGCGGAGCAAGGGCATTGTCCAGAAAATGGATCACTCCCGCTGCGGTTTGTTCACGCAACCGCATCAAATCGTCCCCAATCGTCTGCGGGCTGTCGGTGAGGTAGGGCGCATCTTCTGCGGTTTCGGGGCAAAAGGCGCATTTCTTCCAATAACACCCCCGGGAGGTTGTGTAGGGCAGCACCCGTACGGGAGAGAGATAGCGATCCATCTCATCGGCGGAAAAATCATACCCGGTGACGAACGGCTGGGTATTTTTTTTTCCCGTGCACAACGCGATCAGCCGTTTTTCTCCCGGGCCGGATACCATTTCGTCGACCAGTCCGCCGAAGGGGTTGCCCCGTTGGGGAATGTTCATCCAGGAGGTGACCAGTCCGCCGCCGCAGACGATTGTCGCCCGGGGCAGATGCCGCCTGATGAAACCGATCATGGCAAAGGCACACAGGGCCTGGCTCATGAAGTTGATCGACATGCCGACGATGGCCGGTTCCCCTTGGGTGAAATATCGGCTGAGTTTTTCGGCAAAGATCTCATAGAACGGGTTGGAATCGAATGCTTGGGCCGCCCGTATCAAATCCTGACTGCGTACCGGCGAAAGGCGCGTTGTCCCAAAGTTGGACAGGGAGATGACGGCGTCGCATGACCGGCCTGCCATGTGAAGCACCCGGTTGGTGTCCATGACCGCCCGTTTGTAGCGGTCCCGGTTGCGGTAAAGATCCATGGATCGCAGGGCCTCAACGTTTGCCGTCCGGTTGGCCAATGCCCGTCGACTCCAGGTGTCGTCCACCGGCGGCGGCCGGTCGAGCATTCCCAGGATGCCGTCGATGCCGGCATCGTACACCCGGCAGTCCACCCCCTGGGCGCGCAGCGCCCAGGCCAGTTTGGCCAGGCCGGCCGGGGGCTCACAAGGCTTGGTGAGTGGTGGGGAAATGAGAAGTATGGGATGATTTGCCAATTAAAAATCCGGTATTCGATTCAAGGGGAATCGGGACCCTTTCCCTCATGCTTCCAGTTCGGCCAGGCGCTTTTCAAATTTCTTCTCCAGCCGCTGTCGTTGGTCGTCCATCTGTTCCATTTCGCCAAATCGGGTTTCGATAATTTCCTGGCAGTTGCGGATTTTTTGGGAGAGGGGGCCGATGCGGTCGCCGTCTCCCTGCTGGGAGGCATCCACCATCTTTTGATTCAGTTGTTCCAGCAGGGCTTCATTTTTTTCGATCTCCTGCTCGGCAGTGGCGATGGCATCTTCCATGGGCTTGAGTACCCGCGACTTTTCGGTGATGATTTCAGAGCGCCGGCGCCTCAACGCTTTCTTGTTTAGGTGCGGCAGTGCGGGGGCGGTTGCTTCACAGGGATCATCGCTCCGGCGGGTAATGGTCGTGCCGTCTCCCCAGCCGCCCTTTTCCAGAAAATCCTGGTAATTGCCATCGAACATTCGCGCGCCGGCGTCGCCGAAGACAATCAGCCGGTCGGCCAGGGCGTGCAGGAACATCTCGTTATGGGTGACCATGATCACCGCGCCGTCGAAGGTGTCGATGGCCGCCAACAGAGCGTCGCAGGCGTCCAGGTCCAGATGGTTGGTAGGTTCGTCCAGCATCAGCAGGTTTACCGGGGTGACCAGCAGTTTGCCCAGCATCACCCGGCTCTTCTCACCACCTGAGAGCACGCTGATTTTTTTTAAGGCATTGTCGCCTTCGAACATCATGGCCCCGCAAATGTTGCGGGCTTTCCGGCGGTCCACGTCCGGTTGGGCGTAGAGAATCTCTTCCTCTACGGTGCGGTTGTCCACCAGACGCTGGATGTTGGTCTGCTCGAACACCCCGGATTCGACCTGGGGATTATAGATGAGCGTGCCTGATGCCGGAGACAGGGTGCCGGCCAGCACCTTGAGCAGGGTGGTCTTGCCCTTGCCGTTTTTGCCCACGACGCAGATCCGCTCGCCGGCGATAATGGAAAACCCAAGGTTTTCGAACAAGGGGGGAGCCGCCCCCCAGGCAAAAGAGAGATCCTCTATGGTGAGTACTTGTTTGGCCCTGAAAGGTTTGCTGCGAAAGGAGAACTCCAGCTCCTTGACCCGATCCAGCTTGTCCTTTTTTTCCATTTTGGCCAAGGTTTTGACGCGGGATTGAACCATGTTGGCCAGCCGGGCCTTGGCTCGGAATCGGGAGATGAACAGGCGGATCTCCTTTTCCCGGCGCTCATCGTTGAGTCTGGTCTTTTCGTAAATTTCTTCATCTTGGGCGATACGGTCGTAGTACTTTTCCGTGTTGCCTTCGATCTTTCTGGCCTTTTTGCGGTGAATCCCAACGGTGTGGGTGATCAGTTTGTCCATGAAACCGCGGTCGTGGGTGATCAGGACCAGTTCGTTGGGCCAGGCGCGCAGAAAACCGACTATCCAGCGGATGGAGGTGATGTCCAGGTAATTGGTGGGTTCATCCAGCAGCAGCAGATCCGGCTCCGAAACCAGTATCTTGGCCAGGTTGAGCCGTACCTGGAACCCGCCGGAGAAATCGTGGGGGCTCCTGACCATGTCGCCGTCGGAGAATCCCAGACCGGCCAGAATTTTCTCCACCTTCCAGTGGTGATCTTTCTCCGACGACGTCAGGCCTTTCATGCCCTCGGCCAGCACCGTGTTTTCGGTGAACTGAATGTGCTGCTGCACATAGCCGATGCGATACCCCCTGGGCATGGTGATGGCGCCCTTATCGTAGCTTTCTTCACCGACGATGATGCGAAACAAGGTAGACTTGCCGTGGCCGTTGCGAGCCACCAGACCTACCCGTTCCTTTGAATTGATCTTGAAACTGACACCATCGAAAAGCACGCGGTCGCCAAAGCTCTTGTTCAGGTTTTCGATACTGATCATGGTGGATTCCGTTCCGGTGACATCGCATCTGCCCGGCCGATTCCGGGCACCCGGGTTCCGGATGGTGATATAGAGGAAGGCGACTACGGTGTCAATGGCGGACGGGCCCCGGACCGATCAAAGTCGGTGCCGAGGCCTCAAGGATGATGCGCTCGTAAAAAGCATGGTTCCAGGCGAGCGTGATTCAGTAGCCGTCGGGACCGGAGAGCATGGGGACCGGCAGGGTTTTATGGATCTTGTCGCAAGGTTCCTGTGAAGGGAAAAATTTTTTTTATGACGGACTGGCAGTTACGTCAAGGATCTTCTTTGGGCCTGAAAAGACTTTTTTCCGGAATAGGCCGGCGATGCCAATAAGGGCACTACCCTGCAGTAGCATGGCGACAGACTCGGAAAGCGGGTTGGATGAATCAATGACCACGTCTTCTTCGATCGGATTCGGTGTTGCCGGGCCATCGGCAAGACCGGCCAATGTAAGGCCGCCCGTTTCGCCCATCAAAGAAGAACCGCCGTCTGTTAATCCATATGCCGACCCGCCAAGAAACAACCACGCTAAAATCCACACCGACATGTTTCGCATAACATTCTTTCCATGAAACCATTTGCGAGTTGAAAAAACTATTTGTTCCCGGACTTCCCAAAATTGAAGCAACCTCAGGATCGTGGAATTTTAAAACAAGGTGATCTTGGAAAGGGAGCTTCGGCAGCCAATCATTCAAACGTCATGCCAAAAAAAAGATGGCTTTCGATATAAATTTTGTACTTAAAAATCAGATAGATTCGAACATTCAAGTTTCGTCAGGAAACGGGTTTTGGTTTTTGGGCTTGAAATTAGGTAAAATATGTTACAAATTTTGTGTATTTGTGTAGTTGATTACATAGGGATGGTCCGGCCGTGATCCTTTACATATATTTGCCTATTGGTGTATACCCATCGGACCGTGACGGCGAGCACGTCTCGTGTGACCGAACGCGGGGGCCGATGTCGCGTAAACAGAGACAGCCGCAACATTGGGCTCATCTTTCCGGTAATCGAAACGCGGTGCCTGTTTCGTTGAATTCAAACTGGCCATATATCAATCCGTACTTATCCAGGATAATGGGACCAAACCATGTGTGGAATCGCCGGAATTGTCGACTATAACGGAGCTGAAGACAAACGGCCGCTGCTTACCCGAATGGTGGGGCTTATGCACCATCGGGGGCCAGACGCATCAGGCCTTTATATGCGCGGCCCGGTGGGGTTGGCCCATTCCCGTTTGAGTATCATCGATCTGAGCGACACCGGAAATCAGCCGATCCACAATGAGGACAAGACGGTTTGGATTGTCTTCAACGGTGAAATTTTCAATTATCCGGAACTGAGAAAAGATCTGGAATTAAAGGGCCACCGCTTTTATACCCAGACAGACACAGAGGTTCTGGTCCATCTTTATGAAGAGAAAGGGGCTGAATTGTTCCCGTTGCTCAATGGTCAGTTTGCCTTGGCCATTTGGGACGCCAACGAACAATCCCTCCTTCTGGGAAGGGATCGGGTCGGCATCCGCCCCTTATTCTATCACCGGCACAATGGCCGCATCGCCTTCGCTTCGGAGATCAAGGCGTTATTTGCCGATTCGGGCATTCAACGGGAATTAAACCCCCTGGCCCTATCCGATATATTTACCTGTTGGGCGCCTTTGGGTGAGCTGACGCCATTTAAACGCATTTTCCAGCTGTTGCCCGGCCATTATGCTCGGATCAGTCAGCGGGGCTTGCACATCCGGGCTTACTGGACTCCTGATTTCGGCGATGCGGGTGACCGGGAGCGCCCCTTGACCGATTGGGTGGATGAATTAAGGGAGTTGCTCCTGGATGCATCTCGGATTCGCCTGCGGGCGGATGTGCCGGTCGGCGCCTACCTTAGCGGCGGAATTGACAGCACCTATATCAGTTCCCTGGTCAAGCAGAATTTCAACAACCGGCTCAGCACCTTTTCGGTCAGTTTTTCCGACAAGCGCTTCGATGAGTCGGCCTATCAATCGATTGCCGTTCAATCGCTTAAAACCGACCATCAGGACGTCCGCTGCACGGAAGATGATATCGGGTCGCTGTTCCCAAAAATAACCTGGCATACGGAAACACCCATCATCAGAACTGCCCCCGCCCCCCTTTTCATGCTTTCCAAACTGGTGCGTGAAAGCAATTTCAAGGTGGTGCTCACCGGGGAGGGGGCCGATGAGATATTCGCCGGCTATAACATTTTTAAAGAGGATAAAGTCCGCCGATTCTGGGCGCGCCTGCCCGATTCCAGGATGCGGCCCAAACTTCTGGAAAAGTTATATCCCTACATTTTTACCGCGGCCAACAAGCGGTCCCGCCGATTTCTGGAGGGTTTTTTTAAAAAGGATCTCTCGGCCACGGACTCGCCGGTCTATTCGCATTTGTTGCGGTGGCACAATACATCACAGCTGAAAACCTTTATGGCAGATGGATTCAGGCCGCCCGGGGATTCAATGGATGGATTTATCGACCGCTTTTGCGCCACCCTGCCTGAATCTTTCATGTCTTGGGATCCGCTCTCACGGGCGCAATTTACTGAGATCCGTATATTCCTTTCGAATTATCTGCTGTCGTCCCAGGGAGACCGCATGGCCATGGCCAACTCCATTGAAGGCCGCTATCCCTATTTAGACCACAGGGTCATCGAATTTGCCTGTAAGGTGCCGAAACGGTTTCTGATTCGTGGTCTGGATGAAAAGTACTTATTGAAACGGGCCGCCCGACAGGCGATTCCGGATGAACTTGTCGACAGGTCTAAACAGCCGTATCGCGCACCCATCAGCCGCTGTTTCTTCGGCGATCGAAAACCGGCGTATGTCGAGGCGCTGATGTCTGATACGCAGATTCGGGAAAAAGGGTATTTTGACCCTGAAAAGGTTTCACGATTGATTGCCAAATGCCGGAATCGGCAGGGGCGCCTGTTGAGTGAGCGGGAAAACATGGCCCTGGTGGGGATCTTATCAACGCAATTGATCGACCAGCAATTTATCCGGGATTTTCCGGCCTTTCCGGCCGATTCATCAATCAATCCCACCGTTTTTAATTAATCCCGGAACGTAAACCCTAACTAAAAAATGGGAACTGCCGATAAGCGTCTTTAATGAAGGCGGATCCGGCATAATCGGGGTTCGCGGGGTTCGATATCTTTTCAAAGGGGATTGTTTAATGAGACGTCGCTTGATTCAAGTTTCAGTCCTTCTGATGGCGCTGGCAATCCTATTTGCCGGGTGCTCCTCCGACGAAGAGAGAAAGGTCTCCCATTTCGAAAAAGGGAAAAACTATTTCGATCGAGGTAAATTCAAGAGTGCCGAACTGGAGTTTCGCAATGCCATCCAGATCGATCCTGAGTTTGTGGATGCTTACCAGCGCTTGGGGAAGACCTACCTGAAGCTTAATGACCCCCGTGGTGCCTTCAGGGAATATACCATGGTCGCCAAACTGGATCCGGATAATATTGAGGCGGCCCTCAAACTGGCCGCTTTTTACATGCTGAGCAAAAAATTCGATGAATCCCGGATTGGCGTCGAAGCGGTGCTTTCCAGGGAACCCAACAACATTGAGGCCCTGTTCTTAATGGCCGGCCTGTACGGCCGGGAAAATAATCTGAATGAAGCGGCGTCTGTCTTTGAGAAGATTTTGGAGCTGGACAGTAGGCAAGACCGTGCATATATGGGGCTGGCCCGGATATACACCCGGCAGGGCAAACTCGATGAGGCGGAATCCCAACTGATCAAGGCGGTCGCCCTGGACGACACGGCAATCAAGGCGCGGCTGGAATTGGCGCGTTTTTACACCGAGCGGAAAAATGTTGATAAGGCGCTGGCACAGATCGAAGCGGCCATCGCGTTGAATCCGGGAAATGGGGATCTGTACATCGTCCAGGGTAACTTTTTTTTCCAGGCCCACAGGCCGGATGAGGCTGAAAGGGCTTACCTCAAGGCCATCGAGAATAATCCGGGTGCAATCAAACCCTATATGGTTGCCGCCGGTTTTTACGCTGCCGTGAATCATGCGGATAAAGCCCTGGCCATGTACGAGAACGCCCTGGCCGTCAAGCCGAATGATTCCAATATCATGATTGCCATGGCGGGCCATTTTGTGAAATATCGGCAGCTGTCCGATGCAAAAAAATACCTGAAAAAGGTGCTTGAAGCGCGACCCAATTTATTTCCCGCCCGTATGCTTCAAGGGGAGATCGCGGCACTGGAAAAAAATTATCTCGAAGCCATCGGCATTCTGGACCCGCTGATCAATGAAGCGCCGCGTGCTGTCCGGGCCCATTACCTGAAAGGGTTTTGCCATCTGAAAAGGGGCGAGGTGCAGGTGGCCAAGGCATCCCTGGGCAAAGCCGCCGAGCTCAAGCCCAATCATGTGAAAGCCAGGATGCTGTTGGCCGGTATCGCCCTGAGAGAGCGGGATTATGAAACCGCCCGGAAGGCGTGTGTCGCGCTGCTGGCCTTGGACCCAGACAATTACCAAGCCAGGATGATGTCGGGAAATGCATTGATGGCCCAAGGTCAAATGGCCGATGCCGAAGCGGCTTACCGCATCCTCATCACCGATCAACCAGAAAATCCCGTGGGTTATTATCGCTTGGGACTGCTGCAACGCGCCACCGACGATGACGATGGTGCCCTGGACAGCTTTCATCGTGCATTGGAACTGAACCCCCGGCTGATGGATGTGTTTACCCATATCGTTCTGGTGCATGCCGCCAAAGGCGAATTGGACATTGCTCTGCAAAAATGCGATGAGCAGTTGGCGCGGGTCAGTGACGCTGCCGCTTCCAAGGCAATCATCCACAACCTTAAAGGAAATATTTTTCTGGCCCAAAGGGATACCAACGCGGCGGAAGAGGCGCTCGGGGCCGCCATCAACGAAAATCCGGATTTCATGCCACCCTACTTTGCGATGGCCAAAATTTACCTCTCCGATAATCAGCAGGATATGGCCATCGGCCAATATCTGGCAATTTTGGAAAAAGACCCCAAGCAGACCACTCCCCATATGGTGCTGGGCACCATTTACGAGATGCGGAAACAATTCACCCGGTCGGAAAAACACTACCGGGCCGCATTGGAAATTGATCCGCAGTTTGCGCCGGCCGCCAACAACCTGGCCTATTTGCTTTCTTCCCGGGACGACAAGATCGACGAAGCCTTATCCTTTGCCCGGATCGCCAAGGAAAAACTGCCTGAGGATCCCAGCGTGATGGATACATTGGGGTGGATCTATTATCGAAAGGGACTATATGAAAATGCCGTCCGGGAGTTTTCGGACAGCCTGGAGAAACTGCCTGAAAATGCAACGGTCCATTACCACCTCGGGGCGACACTGTATCAAAAAGACGCAAAAAAAAGGGCCAAATCAGCGCTGGAAAAAGCGTTGTCACTGAACGGAAATTTTGACGGTGCCGACGATGCACGACGAATGCTGTCCGATTTGGGGTCAAGGTAAGAAACAGGGAGTTCGGAAAAATTATTACGATCATGTTTAAGCCGATAGAAATATTGCG
>DEIP01000004.1:9765-10592 GCA_002352605.1 Desulfobacteraceae bacterium UBA2771
AAATGGTATATTATTTGCTGTTGTTTGTTGTGGGATAAGAACATAAAAATACGATTTGAATTCTGTCCATTTGAGCCTGTTTCCTGAAATTCGTCAGGCTGAATGACCAAAGGACCTTTTGCAGATGGCCTCGCAACCCATACCCATGGATCCGAAATATATCATCGATCTGATCATCAAGCGGCGCTGGATCGTCCTGGTCCCCTTTTGCCTGGCGATGATTGTGGGTATCTACCTGTCCATTACGCTTCCCAAAGTATATGAAGCCGACACACTGATATTGATTCAACCCCAGCGGGTTCCGCAGAATTATGTTCAATCCATTGTTGATACGGAACCCAGTGAGCGTATCGGCACGTTGTCCCAGCAGGTGTTGAGCCGAACCAACCTTGAAAACATAATCAATGAATTCAATTTGTTCACAGGCCATGACAATCGCCTGGTCTACATGGAGGACAAGGTCAATCACCTTCGAAGAAGGATTTCGGTAAACGTCTCAAACGATAGACGCAGAAGGACTGACGCCTTTTCCATCTCATTCCAGGACCAAGATCCGGAAATCGTCATGAAGGTGACCAATGCGTTGGCATCTTATTTCATCGACGAAAACCTAAGACTGAGAGAGGCCCAAGCCATCGGTACCAGCGATTTTTTGGAAGCAGAGCTCCAGAACATGAAGGTTCGTCTGGAAGCGGTTGAGGTGGAACTGAAACGTTACCGTGAATCGTACATGGGAGAGCTCCCCGAACAATTGGAATCAAACCTGAGAATTCTCGACCGACTGCAGGAACACCTGAGTGAGATTCAGCAAAACCTCAGCGAAGCAA
>DEIP01000091.1 GCA_002352605.1 Desulfobacteraceae bacterium UBA2771
GCCGTTGCCGGCCCCCTGTTTATGCTTGCCGCTGCATTGTTGTACACCATGCTCAACCTGTTGATAAAACAAATTGGCCCCGCCTTTACCATCTGGCACATTGGATTCTATCGATTTTTTGGTGGGGTAGCGGTGTTGCTCCTGGTTTTCGGTAGGCATGGCAACCCCTATCGGGGCCATAACACCCGGCTGTTGATAATCCGAGGATTTACCGGTTCGGCTGCCTTTCTTTCCATCGTCACGGCCATCCGCCTGTTGCCGGTGTCTACCGCCCTGGTGATCTTTTACGCCTTTCCGGCTTTTTCCGCCGTGTTTTCCTACCTGATATACGGCGAACGTTTATCCAAGGCGGAAATCGCCTGCATTGTCGTGGTGGTCATCGGCATCGGCGTACTGTTCGATTTCAGGCTGGAAGGGGATTATTTCGGCCAGTTCATGGCTCTGTCCGGAGCCGCCTTTGCCGGTCTTACCGTTACCCTAATCAAGACCCTTCGAGAAAAAAACGGCCCGGTCATCATCTATCTCTACTTTTGTACCATGGGCATGCTGGTGACCCTTCCCCTATTTGCCATGGCTCCGCTGCTGCCGTCGACAGGAATGGCGTGGGCCATGGTACTGGGCATCATCTTTGTCTCGGTCGCCGCGCAGTTGTTGATGAACCAGGGTTTTTTTTACTGCAAGGGCTGGGAGGGAGGTGTCTTCATGTCAAGCGAGGTGATCTTCACCGCCATTGTGGGCATCGCCTTTCTGGAGGATCCGGCATCGTGGCGTTTCTGGATCGGCGGCCTGTTGATTTTCGGCAGCGCCGTGGCCCTGAATCGGTTCAAGGCCAATACGATGAAACGGGAGAAACGGCGTAATACAGCAAATACCAATTAGCCTCGGGGCTTCCATCTTATCCACAACACGTGTATGGTAGTGATTGTCAGCGCACAAAAACAAAACGATTTAAGGATATAACACAGGTTGTTTATGCAACGGTTCATTTTAGGCGCAGTCTTGGCCATGCTTTGCCTGCCCTTTTCAGCACAGGCATTGATACTGGAGGGGAATCTCGTTCAAGGCGGTATGGCCATCGGCAAAGTCGACCCCGCTGCAACCATCCATTTCCAGGGAAAACCGGTTCGAGTTTCACCTGAAGGTCTTTTTGTCATCGGTTTTTCCCGGGATGCGAAACCGGAGTCTGTGATCGAGCTTCACCATCCTTCGGGTACCGTTGAAAAACATTCAATAGGCATTGAAAAACGTACCTATAAAATACAGCGTATCGATGGACTACCGCCGCGCAAAGTCAGCCCCTCTGCCGAAGACCTGGAACGAATCGGAAAAGATATTGCCCTGGTAAAAAAAGTCCGTAAAAAAGACGATCCCAGAACCGATTTTTCCCAGACCTTTATCTGGCCGGTTATAGGTAGGATCAGCGGTGTTTACGGCAGCCAGCGGATTCTAAACGGCAAACCCAAAAGACCCCACTACGGTGTGGACATTGCCGCGCCCACCGGCACACCGGTTAGGGCACCGGCCGACGGCGTGGTGAGTATGGTCCACGACGACATGTTTTACTCCGGCGGCACCCTGATCGTCGACCATGGTCATGGCCTGTCTACTACATATATGCACCTGCATAAAATTCTGGTAGAAAATGGGCAGCGGGTCAGACAAGGCGACGTCATCGCTCAGGTGGGTGCCACCGGCCGCGTCACCGGCCCCCACCTGCACTGGGGCATGAACTGGTTTAACACCCGCCTGGACCCTTCACTGCTGGTGCCGCCCATTCCTGAAGCAAAGGCGGCCGCGCAGTAACTCATTTTTAAACTAATCATAAATATAATAGTCCGGACCCTTCCCCGGCCCATCCGGGTGGGCCTTTGTCCGATAGAGCATGATGTCCCTGAATTCGTAAACGGGCGCCTGCACGTTTGCATCCCCGTCTTCTCCCAGCGCATAGATCTTACCGTCGCTGCGGATTTCGAGGTCGGCTGTGTCCGACCATCCGTCCGGGTGGTGGACCGTCCGGTAAAACTTGCCGTCAAGAATCACGTAATCCGGTGCGTCAGGCTCCCCTGAGTCCTGTGTTCGATAAACTTTTGACATCAAAATCTCCTTTCGTGAATGGAAACGAGCTCAAAAATACCTATGGAGATCGCTTCTTGGTGATGAAAGGTAATCCCGTTTTTCAAGACCGGTCCCGCAGGGTGCCTCTTCCAAACAAAAACAGCCTTTTAAACCTGACGGTTCAAAAGGCTGCACCCGTTTTCAGCACCCTTAAGCCTGCATCGGCCAATGGCAAGCATATTTCCGGCCGATAGCATTCACTTTCACCGCAGGCATTGAGTCGTCGCAACGCTGGGGTGATCGTACAAGGCAGGTCTTCTGACTCTCCCCGCCCGCTTCGACGGCCTTCCCATCCTCTATATCAGAACAGTGGTCATACGTTGTCGAAACAGTCACCGAATCTCATCCGGTGCGGGGTTACAGCGGCGGGACCGTCCCCGATTTTCACGGGATTCCCTATTACGCCCGAAATCGGGCACCTTGTATAGGTTCTTATTTCAAACGGGCACCACTGATGTCAATGGCTATCCACGGTGAATTTGTTCTAACGCCTGATTTTCATCCATGTGAGTTTTCAGTCATCCGCAAATAGTCAAAGACCGAGCGCACATTGCGCGTAAGCTGTCGCATTTTTT
>DEIP01000104.1 GCA_002352605.1 Desulfobacteraceae bacterium UBA2771
CCGCCCGTTCAATTGAGCACTATTTTGATACGGCGAAATGTCCATTTTTGGCCCTCAAAATGGGTGGAAATAACGAGGTCTATAATAATGCCGCAGGAGCGGTTTTAAAGGTTCAATTTTGAAATTGTCCCGATCAAACCAATTTTTTAGGAGGAATTAAAATGAGACAAAAGTTTTTTAATGTGGTTATCGGTCTGTGTGCATTTTCAATGATAACTTTTATTTTTTCCGCAGATTCGTTTGCCAAAAAAAGAATCGTTTTCGGCGGCGGACCGGCCGGCGGGACTTTCCAGGTGGTTGCCAACGCCATCCAGGTTTACAAACCGGTAAAAGCGGTAGAAGAATTTACGGTAAAGGCGCAATCATCCGCCGGTTCTGTGGAAAACTTACGGAAAGTGAACAAAGGAAAGCAGCAAATGGGTGTAGTTTATTCCGGCCATGTGTATCTGGGCAGAAACGGAATGATGAAAAAGGATACAAGGAAATATACCGACGTTCTCGCGGTGGCCTGGCTTTACGGTGCCCCCGCGCAGCTGGTGGTCCGGGCTGATTCCGGTATCAAGAGCGTAAAGGATCTTGCTGGAAAGAAAGTGGGAGTCGGTAATGCCGGCTCCGGGGCTTTTGCCAACTGCGAGCTGTTCTTCTCCCATTTGGGTGTCTGGGATAAGATCGAGCGAAATGCCATGGGTTACAATGATGCCGCATCCGCTTTCGGTAACAATCAGCTGGATGCATTCTGGCTTTTCACCGCCTTTCCGAGCGGTGCCGTGATTATGGCCGCCCAGACCAACAAGATCGCGCTGCTCGACCTGGATGCCGATGCCAAATCTTCAGGCTTTTATGAAAAATATCCTTATTTCGGGAGACTTACAGTTCCGGCCGGTACTTACAGAGGGGTAGAATATTCCGCACCCTCCTTCCAGGACAGCACCCTGTGGGTGGCCAACGCCAAGGTTCCCGCGGATGTTGTTTACAAGATGCTTTCCCTGATTTATACGGACGAAGGCCTCAAGCACATGTATGGCCAAAAAAAGACCTTCAAAAACATGAGCCTGGAAACCGGTGCCACCAACATCGTCACCCCGTTTCATCCCGGTGCTGAAAAGTTCTGGAAAGAAAAAGGAATGTTAAAATAAAATCGCTACGCGATTTTATGGCTTTGGAAATAAAAAAACCCCCGGAGATGGCGCCGGATTTTTGTTCGCCGATTTTATTTAAGATCAGGCAAGGCGTATCGATGGTTGCATACCGGTTGTATGTGGCCATCGACGCAACGCCAAACACGGGCAAAAAGACAAGTAAGATTGTGGGTTTTTTATTTCCGAGGCCCTTATATGAGAAGCGGTTTTACCACTTGAAATTAAGATGTGAGATATGGGTGTCGGACAAAGATTTAGGTGGTTGAGGCCCCACCCATTTCTCACATCTCATAACGCTGCTTAGGGCGTTGGGGGATGGTCATATTTAGAAATTTCAGCCTTTGGGGGTAAAAAAGTGTACGACAAATTAAACAAAGCAGAAAAAATAATATTTGACGTATTGTCCGTCGCGCTGGTCCTTTTTTACTCCTACTCTGCAGTAATACGACCGGCGGCCACGCAGCACCACCGGGGGATCTACGTGATCATCACCTATGTCCTGGTGTTTTTGGCATATCAATCCAAATCTAAGAAATGGCCGGGTTTGAACCCTTTTCTCCGGGCGACCGATTTCCTGTTGATTCTGCTCTCCGTCATTACCATCGGATACTGGATGCTTAATTTTGAAGCCATCAACTACCGAACCGGAGCTGAAACACCGTTTGACATGGCCATTGCGATTGTCGGGGTTCTAATCGGCATTGAACTGGCCAGGCGGGTAGTGGGCAATGTTTTTGTTGTTATCGGCACCCTGATGCTCTTATACGGTGTTTACGGGGCATACTTTCCGGAAATCATTTCCCATGCCGGTGACACGTTCCCCGAATTGTGCACCAGTATTTTCTATAAAAGCGATGGTGTGTTCGGCATCATGGCCAATGTCCTGGCCACCTACGTGATCCTTTTTGTTCTTTTCGGGGCGTTTTTGGAAAAATGTGGCGCCCAGAAATTTTTCATTGACTGGCCCCTGGCTGCCGTGGGTCATAAAATCGGCGGGCCCGCTAAAGTGTCTGTCATCGCAAGCGGCCTTTTCGGTTCCATTTCGGGCAGCGCCATCGCCAATACCGTGTCCACCGGCGCATTTACCATTCCCATGATGAAAAAGGCAGGCTTTAAGCCTCATATTGCCGGCGGCATTGAACCGGCAGCTTCCATCGGCGGGATGTTCATGCCGCCGATCATGGGCGCAGGCGGATTCATCATGGCGGAACTGACCGGCGTGCCTTATTCCAAAATTATGCTGGTGGCCCTATTCCCTGCCTTTATGTACTTTTTCAGCGTCTTTGTCATGGTCCATTATGAAGCTAAAAAGAACAATATCGTGGGCGAAAAATCCGAACACAGCGCCATGGAGATCCTGAAAAGCGAATGGGTATATATTTTGCCCCTTGTGATCATAACAATTTTCATGCTCAGCGGCTACTCCCCAGGATTTTCAGCTATTTTAGGACTGGCAACCTGTATCGCCGTCAGTTTTAAGGAAAAGGGAACCCGAATTGATTTGGCGCTCACAGTCATTATGGTGTTTGTGGTTTTGGGATCTTTTCTCAACAAGGCTTCGGGCGGTACCCTTGTTTCAGAAAACGGCCTGGTTATCCTTGGCTTTATTGGATATTTTATTATCGTTTTTATCCGAAAAAACCGGCGCGAGAGTGTGGGGTTTGAATTGAGACGATTTGTGGAAGCGGCCAGGTCCGGAACGGAAAGCAGTCTTAAAATCGGCGCTACGGTGGGTGTTATCGGCATTATAATCGGCGTGCTCACCTTTAGCGGACTGGTACTAACCTTTGCAGATATTGTTATCGAACTGGCGGGGGGCTCGCTGGTGTTGACCATATTTCTAATCGCACTGGCGTCCCTGGTCCTCGGCATGGGTGTGCCGGTTACCGCCGCCTATCTCATCACTGCAGTGGTGGCAGTACCCGCCCTGACCCACCTGGGTGTTAATGAAATCGCAGCCCACATGATTGTTTACTGGTTGTCCCAGGATTCCAATATCACGCCGCCGGTCTGTATTGCCGCCTTTGCCGGAGCGACCATTGCCAAAGCCAACATGTGGCGAACCGCCTTCTCGGCCTTTAAATTTGCCAAGTTCTTGTATCTGGGACCGTTTTTATTCGGCTACGTTCCGGGTTTCTCTTTGGACGGCAGCGCCTGGGATATCGTGAAAGCATTTGTGTTTATTCTCTTTGGAACCTATGCCTATTCCTGGATCTTGAGCGGCATTTGGATCGGGAAACTTAAAGGGATTTTTAAAAAGTCTCCGGCGAGCTGATTTTGGTTTTGAAACCGCAGGCATAGCAGCGTTACGTTGAGGATTTCAAAAATGGGCACAAGGACACAATAGGGATGTTTATGATTTAATACGTTTTTAGGACCTCGGCAATAAAAAACCCCATAATCTTTCTTGTCTTTTCACCTCTCAGTAAACAGACGGCTTATGAACATGGAAACTGGGGTAGAACAGGTCCTCTAAGCGTATCATTCTGGGTTAAATAAGGTCATTACGTTTTAATTTTAATTGCATCGCTCGGTCGACCCCAAATACTTGGACCACCAGGCAAAATAAGTGTTCCTATTAAGGATATCTGGGTGTATCCTTTTGCCAAAAGGTTTAGACTTTTTTTGAAGAATTGACTTCAGAAGGGGTAACCCGAATATTTACAATCTCATTTTTTTATTTCCTATAAAAACTATAAGATAAACAGTACACCAATCTATTGGGGCATATTTCAATTGAATTGTCCCGAACTATTTTTCGAAAACTCAAGAATATGCTGTATTTTTAGGAGAAATGTACAATCCAGCGGGTCAACTCGAGCATGTGTAAATAGCGGTCGTGATTTTTGAGCAGTGATCAAACTTTTTAGGTACTCAACTTTCAGGGTTATCCGGCAAGCTCAGAAATATGTAACTTCTCCCTAAGTCCGGGCATCAATAAATCCAGGATCATGGGGCTTGCCGATCTTTCATTTTTGGGAACTTGTCGCAATTACGTTTTTGCCCCAAAAGAGGGGTATTTGTAAGGATTAATAAGATAATGAGCGATCACTCTTGCCGAGCGTCATACTGCGCTTTTCTGCCATCGGTGCGGCCGTGCGTCCACGGGTGAGAGTGGATTTGCAAATTTATGGCCCCTCACCCATTTATTAATCATGGTTGGATGAATCTCAAACCGGGCGGCGGCGGCGGAAAAAATCTTCTTTATAGTGCTCGATGTTTTTCACTTATCGAACATTGTAAATGCTTGACAGGGGGCACGATAAGACCTATTAAATGATCATCTAAGGTATATTTTATAGATCAATTTTTCGTTCAATCAAAGGTGCCGCCATGCTAACGAAAATTCATGCCGGTCTGTCGGTCAGCATCAGCGAATTGAAGCGCAACCCCCAGGCAGTTATCGATGATGCCCACGGCGAAGCCATCGCTCTTCTTAACCGCAACAAGCCGACCGCCTACATCATTCCGGCCGAGACTTACGAAATGCTGATGGAAATTGCCGAAGACATCGAACTGGCGGGAATCATCGAGCAACGCAAGGGCGAAAAAGCCGATGCCATCGAGGTGAGCCTCGATGAACTATAAGCTGAAGTTCCTGCCGAGCGCATTGAAAGAATGGCGCAAGCTCGACCCTCACATCCAAGGGCAATTCAAGGCGCAGTTGGAGAAGCGGCTTGAAAATCCCCATGTCCCGGCATCCCGGCTAAGAGGGTATACCAACTATTACAAAATGAACTTAGCGCCCTTCGGGCG
>DEIP01000101.1 GCA_002352605.1 Desulfobacteraceae bacterium UBA2771
AACATTCGATACCCTCAAGGTGAATATAAAACTGCATCATAAACTATCCAAAGGACTTTGCGCACCCTAAGGGCTCGCGCAAAAATAACTTCACATTTTCGCATCTCAGCTTCAGCCCATCTTTGGCTGATACCTCACTCTAAAAAGCCTCGAAATAGCTTGCTATTCCTGTGGTTTTTCTCTCTCGGATCAGCCAAACCTGGACCAAATCTGAGCGCCAATTCTGCGAAGTTATTTTTTCGCGAACCCTTAGGATGGCGATCGGTTCCTTCAGGAAAACGGCGGCCGGGATAAAGGTAATAATGGGATTGATACGAAACCGTCATGGCTTGAGCAGAAAAAGGTGAATATATCGTGGATCAAGGTTGCCGGCTTGAACAGGCGCCAATTCCCGTTCAATTTGATCGAAAAGCGCTTGAAATACCGTGCCCAGAAGGTCGGACAGGTCAACGGGAGAAAGGCCCGACATATCCGCGACCCACCCGAGAAACTCACCCCGCTTCCCATCGTCGATGATGCGACGGCCTTTCGAATTCGTCCAGAGTGCCGTGTAAAATTCCCGGAAAGCGGAAAGAGAAACGGCAATGCTTGACGTGTCCGCATCAATCGGTGCCGCCTTCAGTGACGCCCTAGTCCATAAAGTAAGCAGAAGATTCTTGTATGTCAGGAACCGGAAACCCGCAATCGCTGCCATGGGAAGATCCATCGCCTTGAGCAGCTGATCCAGTGCCATTACCCGACCCAAGCCCCGGCCGGTCGCTTCGATCTCTTCCTGCGTCTGAAAATCTCGGTAGCTGGAACCGGTATTTGACGGGTCGTAAAACTTCGGTTTGTCAATCAACAGCCCCCCCAACAACCCCAACCAGGCCTCTTCCCAGAAAGTGAGATCCACCTGCTGCGCCCGACACCAGCTCGTTTTACGCCAACGGGAGGCCTGCCATTTGAGCTGCAAGGCCTTGGCGAAGCCGATTCTGAAGATATCTTCCAGCAAGTAGCGTTTCAGGAGTGCGGATGCATTTGTTTCCCGGCCGCCGGCGATCTTTTCCGTCATTCGTTCAAGTCCGATGCTCAGGTAGCCACTGACCTTGGATATCACCGGTTTCAGTTGATTGCGGCCCCGGACAACCACCAGGTCGGCGGATATGACCTGGTTGCAGAGACTGGCCAGTTCCACCTGAAGCTGCTGGACGACATAGGCCTCACGGACCCCTTTTAGTGCGCGCACGAGGAGGTTGTCTCCGTCGAGGAAGGTGGTGGTAAACTGGGGCACCGGCAACAATGAGCCATCGGGTGACGGCGGACGGAGGGTCTTTTCCCTCCCGGCTTTGATGTCTTCCGGCCGCAACGGCTGATAGACGCCGACCGCCTCGTGAAAGGGCAGAAAGCCCTTCTCGGCCAGACGGACATTGCGCAATCGGAACAGCTCCTCCTCGGTTTCACCGGGAACCACGCTCACAGCCTCCAGCAGCAGGCCCTGGTAACCGGGATGATCATGAATGGACAAGCGGCGAAGCAACTGGCCCAGCGTCTCATTTCGCCGGGTTTTGCTCGTTTCCTCCTCCGGGGTGGCCACGGGATAATCCACAAAGCGCACATAAAAAGTGTCGTCATCCGTAAAAAAACCGTCACCAAAATCCGATGGGTCTTGCTCCGACTCCCTGACCCGCAGTTCGATATTTCTGAATAAGAAAACTTCCAAAAACTCCAGCTTTTCATCGAAACACCATTTGACGAGCCGATCCGGATCCGCTTCAAGCAGTATCTGCAACCAGGTGCTGGCCTGCGGATAGTCCATCTGATCTCTCCTCCAGGTTTCCACGTCCAGCAGATATTCCCACTGGCGGTTGGAAGCCAGGGCAATCAGCGGAAGAGCATCAGACAGTCCGATGTCATGGATGAGAAAATGGAGATCTTCTTCGGGAAAGGCGTGAACCAACGCTGCCGGCTGCGGATGGTCGAGGATCGCAGCCATCACTTGTTCAGTCGGCCCTAAAAGGACTTGCCGGCGCGTTTCCGCCAGCTGTCGGATCCGATCTGAATGGGTGATGGAAGGTGTTTGGGCTATCGTCACGGGTGGTCGTTCCTTATGGTAAAAATGTTGGTCTAAATTAATCAGAAAATTTTAAAAAACAAGGATTTCGATACGAATCAGTCTCGGCGTTGGCCGCCTATCCGCAGGAGCAGAAGCAGACCGGGAATGGCGATCAGGGTGCAGAAGATGAAAAAGCCTTCCCATCCCATGTGGGTGGCCAGATAGCCGGTGGGGGCCGATGCCAACACCCGGGGGATGCCCATGAGGCTGGTCAGCAGGGCATATTGGGTAGCCGTGAACCGCTTGTCCGTGATGCTGGCCATATACCCTGCATAGGCCGAGGTACCCATTCCGGCGCTCAGGTTTTCGAAGGCGATAACCGCCGATAGCGCCGTCAAGTCCGGACCGATGGTCGCCAGCAGGAAAAAACCCGCGGTGGAGAGTGCCTGCAGGATGCCGAAAATCCAGAGGCTGCGAAGGATACCCAGTCGGATCATGGCGATGCCGCCGACGATGGCACCACCGACGGTGGCCCAGAATCCGAACAGCTTGACCACGGTACCGATCTGGGTTTTTGAGAAACCAATATCCAGGTAAAATGGTATGGTCATGGCGGCAGCCATCGTATCGCCTATTTTGTACATCAGGATAAACACCAGTATCCACAGGGCATCCGTTCGGCTGAAATACTCCTTCAGCGGATCCACCACGGCAGCCTTGAGCGATACGGGAAAAGATTCCACGTGGGGTTCCGGCGTCAGCACGGTGGTGATCACCCCGGGCAGCAGACACAGGGCCATGATCAGGTAAACCCCGGAAAAGGGCAGATGGTCGGCCAGGATCAGTCCACCACCGGAGGACAGGAGCATGCCGACGCGATAGCCGTTGATGTACAGTGAGGATCCCAGACCCAGTTCCCGGTCGGGCAGGTCCTCCCGCCGGTAGGCATCCACCACGATGTCCTGGGAAGCGCTGAAAAAGGCCACGGCCAGAGCGGCCAAGGTCATCATCTCGGGATGGGCAGCCGGATTGCTGAACCCCAGCCAAACCAGTGACGCCATCAGGGCCAACTGAGCAACCAGCAACCATCCCCGCCGCCGCCCTAAAAATGGCAGTGCGTAGCGGTCGAAGAGCGGTGACCAGAAAAATTTCAGGGTGTAGGGCAATCCCACCAGGGACATGAGCCCGATGGTGGTCAGATCCACCCCCGACTCCTTCATCCATGCCTGGAGCACGGACAGGGTGAGCAGCAACGGCAGACCGCAGGAAAAACCCATCACCAGGGCCACCAACATTCGGCGGTTGATCACTATTGATGCGATTGACTGATGGCTAATGGGATTCATGCGCGTTATTTTTGCCGAGGCCCTGAGAAGAAAGAGCGGCAGAAATTTTTTCTGCCGCTCCCACGGGTTCATTAAAGATGAGTGGCTTCGGTTACGCTATCAGTTGTCATCCTGCCAATAATTGCTCCGGCGTCACGATGGTCCCAAATTTGGTCTTCAGGGCCATCATCCCGCTCCGCTGCTCTTTCAGCACGTCGAAGAGCCGTTGGGGAATGTTTTCTTCCTTGCCGTAGGCTGTGATCTGCAGGTCGATTCTGGTCAGGATGTTGTCTACATAGAGGGAAAATTGTTGATCGTAGAGCGTCTTGTTATAGGGTTTGTCAATCAGGGTCTCAAAGAGAGCCTTTAAATCGTCATAATGGGGAATGAAACCGATGGGTGTCTCGATGGCGTCCACGTCTCCGTGGACCCGTCGCTCCAGCCATCCCAGCCAGACCTTGACGTCCTTCTTCTCCCCCAGCAATTTCTTGCCGCCGCCGCCCCGGGCTTCATGGGTCAGAAAATAGTTTAACCCGGCCAGGATCGGTCGCTTGCCGTCGGCGATGGCAGCACTGCCGAAAAAATCGAACTGAGCTTTCATGTAGTCGCCCAGCGCACCCGGAATGAAGGGCGCGTTGGCCCACGGTGCCCGCTTCAAACCGGAGGCTCCCACTTCCGTGGCCGTGGCTGCCGAGACGATGCAGGCACCGATAACCACGCCGTGGTCTGAGTTTTTAGCCGCCCACACCGGCGGCATGGTATCGCTATCTCGACCGCTGTATGTGATCACCCGGGTTTCCACCCCTTCCGGCGCCTCAGCCTTTTCCGAGTAGTTGGCCAGGGCGGTTGAGGAGATGGTGCAACGGGCATTGGGGTGGGAGATGGGTATCTCCTTCCCGCCGGAATCCTTCAATCCCTTCTTCCAGGGCCCTTGAAAGTTGCGCCCCCGGGTGGCCTGGGTCTCACCATTGCCGGCCCAGTGGGGAACGCCGTTATCATCGATGAGCACGTTGGTCCAGATCACTTCGGAGCCGGAATTTCTCAGCCGGTCCATCAGCATCGGGTCGCCCTCCCCGTTTACATCCTCCACGATGCCGAAGATGCCGCATTCCGGGTTGATAGAGCGAACGCTGCCGCCGTCGTCGATCCACATCTGGGCCAGGTCGTCGCCCACAAAACGGTCGCCGGCCATGGCCGTGGTGGTTTTACCGCAGCCGGATGGTGCGGCGCCGGCTACCCAGGTCACCCGGCCGCCGGCACCGTCGATACCGGTGATGAACATGTGTTCAGCCAGTTCCTTGCCGTTGCTCTCGTAAACGGCCTTGTCCACGGAAAAGCGGTGGTTTCCCTTTTTCAGCAGCAGGGTGTTGCCCGCGTAGGTGCAGTTGAATGAGTAGGTGGTACGGTAACTCCGGTCCATAAATACCCGGGCGTTGGGCAAGTCTTGGGGCCGGTTGAGGCCCTCGCTGTGGATGTTGGTGTAAAAATGCCCCAGTCGGTTCACCTCTTTTTCGAAATCCGCAAAGGCGTTGCGGTAGAGGATCTCGGCACTGTGGCAGACATACGCAGAGCTGGTGATCTCGATTGCGGGGTTGGAGGCTGCCGCACTCACGGGTCCTCGAATATACAGACCCACCACCATGGTGGCACCGCTCATGATGCCGGCCATTTGTTCCCGAACCTCAACCAGGGCATCATCCCTTAAGATCTTGTTGGCCAGCGTGCTGATCTTCTCATCGGGGTTGGCAATGTAAAATGTCCGGTCGATGATGCGGCCCTGCTCCTCTTTGAGATCGTAATGAATGGTATGCCCGTCCATGGCCAGAACCGCCTCTTCGCCCTTGTTCAGGGCGAGCTGGCGGATAAACTGCCGATCCGCTTCGGACCCGGTGTTGATGTAAACCCTGGCCGGATTGCACATGGCGATGGCGTTGGCGATTTTGACCAGGATTTCCGGGAGGATCAGCGTCCGGATGCGGGACAGGTGCTCCCTGTTCAGCCGTTTCTCGAACAGGGCCTGAGCCTGTTCGACGTTTTGGATTGTCCCCAATGCTTTGACAATGTCGAGCCCCTCATTTTTTTTCAACATGCAATTCACCCCTTTCGTTTTGGCAGCCGACAATGTCCGGTTCCGGCATCTGCTGGTCGATCCATTTCATCACCTTGTCATACTCATCCCGAAATTCCTGCAGCGCCTGGCCCCGGTGGCTGACCCGGCTCTTTTCGACTATGGTCAACTGAGCAAAGGTTTTGTTCATCGGCGGATAGAAGAAAACCGGATCATAGCCAAACCCGTTGGTGCCGGAAGGGGCATGCGCGATGGTGCCTTCGCAGTGGCCCTCATAGGTCAGGGCCGCTCCGGCGGGCACCGCGATGGAGATCACACATTCAAAGACCGCCGAGCGGTTGGGTTGATCTTCAAGTTCAGCCAGCAGCTTGCCGCAGCGCTGGGCATCGGTGGCATCAGGGCCTGCATAACGGGCACTATGGACGCCCGGTGCCCCGTTCAACGCCGCTACCACCAGCCCCGAGTCGTCGGAAAGCACCGGATATCCAAGGACTCTGGCCGTAAAACTGGCCTTCTTGTAAGCGTTTTCATCGAAGGTCTCCCCGTCTTCCACGACTTCCGGGATGGGTCCGAAATCATCCAGATCCTTGATGGCGACGGGAAAGGCCTTTAGCAGGTCCCGGATCTCGGCAGTTTTGCCCTTGTTGCGGCTGGCAATGACAAGTACCCTGTTTTTTATCATAATTCCTCTTGCTTGGAGGGAGAAAACCCGAATTCAGTAACACAAAACCGGCCAAACATCCAGCAATAATCGGCTAACCGAAACGGTCTGAATAATTGGTCAAGATTACCTGATACAGCGCTTCGCCGATGGCAATACCCATGTCAATGAACTGGGGGCCGTAGCGTCGGCCGGTTCGGGAGCGGAAGGTACTTTGGATTTTTTTTAGCAGGGCCATACCTTTGGGATAGCGATCCATAAAGACGTCCAGGGGTGGGTTCATAAAACCGACCATGTCCCAGACCGTATGGGTGAAGTTGTCCGGTCCCCAGCGGAACTTGTCTGCATCGTAAAGGCAGTCGGAAATCACACGGGCCTGGTTAACCGACGGCCGTTCCGGACGGATAAAGGCTTCGTGGTTGCGAATCGCCGTGCTGACGTGGATGATCTCCGCCGGAACCAACGGATAGGTTTTCAGGATATCGCGTGCCGCTTCGGCCCCTTTTTCGGCGTGGGATTTCTCCTTCCGGCAGATATCATGAAGCAGGCCGGCACATTGGGCCATCAACAGGTTTCGCCGGACACGGTATTCGGCCTGGCCGGCCAGCCGGCATTCGATAATGACCAGGGTACCGGCATCGATGGCCACCTTTTCCACATGACCCATACCATGGCCGAAATCGTCGTCCAGCCGGCCGATCATCTCTTTGCGAAGCCGGCCGATGGCGGTGTCGGACTGATAAAAATGCTGCGATTCGCTGACCTCGGATGGGTAGGCGATGTAAAAATCAGGCCGCGGGTAACGGGCTGCAATTTTTCGGGCAATCTCTCGTATTTCTAAATAAACGGCATCCATCGGCAGTGGGAAACCGGATCGCTAAACATCTAGGGACAGGCCGTAGGGGGTGCCGCAGACCTTCCACTTGCCGTCCTCTTTGACCAGTTCCAGCATCCCCTCAAACGCATGGACCCGGCCCAGACCAAATAGCTTGGCCACATAGGCAAACACTGGATGGATGCAGGTTCGGTGCATGCCCTTCACGTGTATCGTGGCAGATTCGGCGTCCTGGGCCAGGGTTTCGGTTTCAACATGGTAGATGGCCTGCTGCATCATCCCCTTGCCGAACCCACGCGCCTCGGCCCCATCGGTCACCGCCCGGAGGTAGGCCGCCACGGCAGATTCGTCCTCATCACCGGCCAATTCGCCGCACATATATTTTCCCATATCGGTGTTCAGGAGAAAATAAGCCTTGGAAAAGTCGATGGCCGTTCCCGTGGCCGTTTGTTTGCAGTCTGCAAAGACAAAAGCCACCTGAAGACACACCGCCAAAATCACCACCAGTATCCATGCTGAATTGTTTCCCCGGTTTGCCATGCGTAACACCTCCTTGTGGAATCATCCCGGCAACATGCGAATTGCGCTGCCGGACCGGTTTGCCGTCTACGGATTTTAAGGAATTGGGCAAAAAGATCAGCTGCAACAGGTACCACGGATTATGTCATTTAACAAGTCGTATGTGATCGCGGACCCGCGAACCACCGGCGGGCAACCGGAGCATTACCGTTTCGATGATCGGCCCCTTGTTTTTAATGCTAAATCAGGCTATCTGAACTCCCCACGACACCATTCAATTCATTTGTGGTATTTTCTTATCGCCTTTGGGACAACCGGATTGTAAAAAGGGGGAAACCTATGACCACCCACGAAACCATAGAATTTGATGTTCTCTTTGTCGGCGGTGGACCCGCTAATCTGGCCGGTGCCATCCGGTTGATGCAACTGGCCGCAGAGAAAGGCCGGGAACTGGAAGTGGCGCTCATCGACAAGGGGGCTGCCATTGGTTCCCACGCCATCAGCGGGGCGGTGATGAACCCGGTGGCCATTGCCGAACTTTATCCGGACTATCGGCAGCAGGGATTTCCTGTAGAGCAGACCGTACGCGGCGACGGCTTCTTTTTCCTAACGAAAAAACGCAGTGTTAAAATACCGCTGGCGCCCCGCCAAATGCACAACATCGGCTTTCCCATCGTCAGCCTCGCCAAGGTATGCCGCTGGCTGGGGGAGCAGGCCGAGGCCCTGGGCATCAATCTCTTTCCCGGGTTCGACGGGAAAAAAATCCTGCTGGCCGATGACGGCATTACCGTGACGGGCGTGCGCACCGGTGATAAGGGATTGGACAAGGACGGCAAACCCAAGCCCAATTTCGAACCGGGCATCGATCTGCTGGCCAAGGTCACGGTACTCGGAGAAGGCGCCCGGGGCAGCCTCATGAAAGAACTGGCAGGCAAATTGTCCATCCGTTCGGGCCGACTGCCCGAATTGTTCGAAACGGGTATCAAGGAAGTCATTCAACTGCCGGAAAACCACTTTTTCAGCGACTGCGCCTTCAACGACATTCATACCATGGGCTTCCCCCTGGATCCGGATACGCCCGGCGGCGGGTTCGTCTATGAGATGGCCGACAACCGGATTGCACTGGGCTTTCTGCTCGCTCTGGGATACGAAAATCCGGCCCTGGACCTTTACGACACGTTCATGCGGTTCAAGCGCCACCCGATGATCCAAAACATCATCCGGGGCGGCAAGGTGGTTGAACAGGGCGCGCGCGCCGTATCCACCGGCGGCTGGTTCAGCATGCCGCACCTGGCCGTGGATGGTGCCCTGTTCACGGGAAACGGCGCCGCCATACACAATACGCCGGCCATCAAAGGCATCCATCTGGCAATCAAATCGGGTATGCTGGCCGCCGAAACCATCATGGACGCCCTGGTGGCCGGAAACACCGGACGCCACACCCTGATGGGCTACAGCCGACGGATAGAAGCCAGTTGGGCCGGTACGGAGCTTCGGGAGGGTCGCAACTTCGCCCAGGCCCTGGCCAAGAAAGGACCGATCAAATGGATCCACCTGGCCGCCCAGTACATCTCCAAGGGCAAAGGCCTTGTCGACCGTTTGCCGTCGGCAGACGATGCCACCACGTTAAAACCCCTGCAGCCGGAGGCCCAAACCTTTTCAGTAGAAACGGAAAAGCCGGTCACGGACGATCCGACCATGGTAGACAAGCTTACCGGTGTATACCTGTCCGGGACCCTACACCGGGAAGACCAACCCAGCCATCTCCTCATTCATGACCGGCGGGTGTGCGTGGAGAAATGTTATCCGAACTATGGATGCCCCTGCACACGATTTTGCCCGGGCGATGTTTACGAAATGGAAACCCGTAAAGACGGCGGCGGCATTAATGGCATCAAGTTGAATTTTACCAACTGCCTGCACTGTAAGACCTGTGACATCAAGGACCCCTTCAACAACATCACGTGGACTTGTCCGGAGGGCGGGGAAGGACCGAACTACAAACAGGCCTGACCGGTTCGGGCCACCCCAAAAGGAGAACACCGGGCCAACGGCTTCTCATATGATGGGATGGGCATTTCAAGCCGCCTGAGAAGCGATCTGCCGATATCCTTATATGAGAAAAAGATTGCCCAATGAAAAAATACTCATCTAAACTGCTTCTCGTTATGGTCCTGATTGTCGTAGCGGTGTCCTTTTTCATGTTTGATCTGGAAAAGTATTTTACCCTGGACACTCTTAAAGAACATCAACAGACGTTTGAACGCTATTATCAACAGCATGCGGGACTGACAATTTCACTGTATTTTCTCGCTTATGTTGTCATGGCCGCACTTTCATTGCCGGGTGCCGCAGTGATGACACTCGCCGGTGGCACTCTTTTCGGAGTCGGCACAGGTACCGTTGTCGTCAGCTTCGCGTCCTCAATTGGTGCCACATCAGCGTTCCTTGTCTCGCGGTTTCTGCTCCGCGACAGCGTGCAAAGTAAATTCGGAAAAAAATTAGGCGCTATTAACGAAGGTGTTCGCAAGGATGGCGCATTTTACCTTTTTACCCTTCGCCTGGTACCAATATTTCCGTTTTTTGTCATTAACCTGATCATGGGGCTGACCGCCATTCGAGTGTTTGTTTTTTACATCGTCAGTCAGCTGGGAATGCTGCCGGGTACCCTGGTGTACGTGAACGCCGGGACGCAACTGGCCAAGATCGCGTCACTCCAGGATATTTTGTCTCCGGCACTGATTTTCTCTTTCGTGCTGCTGGGCGTATTCCCTTTAATTGCCAAGGCATTTGTTTCTCTTGTCAAAGGGCGGCGCATATATGCCAAATGGTCGACGCCTAAAAAATTCGATTACAACATGGTGGTCATCGGCGCCGGTTCCGCAGGTCTGGTGGCTTCATACATAGGCGCTGCCCTTAAAGCCAAGGTGGCGCTCATCGAAAAACACAAGATGGGGGGCGACTGCCTGAATACCGGCTGTGTACCGAGTAAAGCCCTGATCCGTTCGGCAAAAATGCTGGCCTATGCCAAACGGGCACAAGAATTTGGATTTCACTCAGGAAGGATCGACTATGCTTTTACCGATGTCATGGAGCGGGTCCAGCGCGTTATCAGGAAGGTTGAACCCCACGACAGCGTCGAGCGATACACGGGTCTGGGCGTTGAGGTTATCCAGGGAGAAGCCAGGATTACGTCTCCATTTACCGTTGAGGTGAATGGCCGCAGGCTGACCACACGAAATATCGTCGTGGCCACCGGCGCACGACCGTTTGTACCGCCGATTCCGGGGCTGGACCGAGTCGCGTACCTGACCTCGGACAATGTTTGGGAAATGCGTAAATTGCCATCGCGGCTGGTGGTTTTGGGCGGCGGTCCCATAGGCTGTGAGCTGACCCAAACCTTTTCCCGCCTGGGTTCCCGCGTCAGCCAGGTCGAGATGATGCCGCGCATCATGCTGCGGGAGGATGAAGACGTCTCCGACACGATCCACAAAAAATTTGAAGATGAAGGGGTTCGCGTGCTCACCGGGCACAAAGCCAAAGGAATCCGTGTTGACGGAGAAAACAAAATTCTGGTCTGCGAGAACGCGTCCGGTGAAATAGAAATCGGGTTCGACGAAATCCTGGTAGCCGTCGGCCGGGCGGCCAATGCCAAGGGCTTCGGCCTGGAGGAATTGGGTGTAACGCTGCGACCCAACGGGACCATAGAGACCGACGGGTTACTACAAACCAATTTCCCGAATATTTACTGCAGTGGCGATGTGGCCGGCCCCTACCAGTTCACCCACACGGCGGCTCATCAATCCTGGTATGCTTCCGTCAATGCGCTGTTCGGCAAATTTAAAAGGTTTTCCGTCGATTACAGGGTCATCCCATGGGCTACCTTCACCGACCCTGAGGTGGCCCGGGTGGGACTTAACATCCAGGAGGCCAAAGAAAAGAACATCCCTTACGAATTCACCGACTACGGTATTGACGATTTGGATCGTGCCATTGCCGACAGCGAGGACCACGGTTTTGTCAGGGTTTTGACCAAACCGGGAACGGATAAAATCCTGGGCGTCACCATTGTCGGGGCGCATGCGGGTGATCTTATCGCCGAGTATGTCCTTGCCATGAAAAACAATCTTGGGTTGAATAAAATCCTGGGTACGATTCATATCTATCCCACACTGGCCGAAGCGAACAAGTATGCGGCTGGTGCATGGAAAAAGGCCCACGCTCCCGAAAAACTGCTCAATTGGATCGGCCGATATCATGCCTGGATGCGAGGATAAAGAAACCAGTCCGTCTCCATTGGATTCGACCCAAATCAATTTGAATTTGGTATCGGTCAACATGCATTCAATCCACTGGATGACACCCATTGGAAGCCCGGTTCAAAACCAAAAACTTCGCGAATGCGCGTTATCGGCGTGGCCGGAAATGGTGATGCGCATATCAGGGCCTAAAAAGGGCGGGTTGCTGGGAATTCAAGGTGTATTTTTTAAAAGATTGCTTCCCAAGGAAGCAATCGCAAGATACGCCCTGGTCCAAATGGCAAAAAGAATACCCGTCTACCAAACTGATGAGATAAGCGGGTCCCTAAGGGTTCGCGCAAAAATAACTTCGCAGAATTGGCGCTCAGATTTGGTTCAGGTTTGGCTGATCCGAGAGAGCAAAACCACAGGAATAGCGAGCTATTTCGTGGGATTTGAGAGTGAGGTATCAGCCAAAGATGGGCTGAAGCTGAGA
>DEIP01000032.1 GCA_002352605.1 Desulfobacteraceae bacterium UBA2771
TTTCAACTTCGCAAGTGTTTCATGTTTTGTTGTGCCCGTAGGGCATGGGGGTTAGTGCCATAGAGGAACTCCGTAATTGATATGGTGGAAATAAAAGGCGAAACAGCTGCACGTTTGCAAAAAATTTCTTTCTTGTCAAGGCGTTGGTGTTCCTTGACAACCTGGATCATGTGTAATGTTATTAAGTTACCCTTAAAAAAGGGTCGATCCCAATTCTCATCACTCGATTTTTAACTCGGAATCTATTCGCAATCATCTTCCCTGATGCTCCTTGAACTTCCAGGGTGGCACCAAATCAAAACCAGACCAGATTCCCAGTTTCAGCTTTCTGGCTTGTGATTCGATTCCTTTCCAATCCTTGCAAACATCGACACGACATTTACCCGGATTCACCCATGCATAACCATTGGCCACAATCGTCGCGTTGATACTCGACGCATTACCCTCACGGCGTACAATAGCTAAGGTTCGGCCAAATATATCGGTTCCCATCACTTCTATATTCACTGGATGCCCAAGGGCCAATCGTAGTAAAAAACGGGTCGAAGCGACACATCCATGTTGTCCGCTTTCCGGCGCATCGATGCCATAGAGGCTGATATTGACCTTTTTACCTTTCATATCGACATCGAACGTATCTCCATCATTCACGCGGATAACCGTTGCCGTGGTCGCATATGCGAAATTGAAGCTGATTATCAGGATGATTAGAATCACCGGTATTCTATACATTTTTTTCACTTATCCCTAATTTTTTGATGTGTCAGGCGTATCGGCGGATAGACAATCAGTGTTACGGTTTTTGACTGCCTTTGGCAGATGGGTGTCTGTTTGGTGGCGGGACACAACCAAATTCACAAATATTTTCTTTCTTGTCAAGGGGTTGGTTGATATGGGATAGAGAGGGTCCGGTGGGATAAATCTTAACGATCATCCCATCCTTTTCAACGGCGCCGTTTAATCGGATGAACCATTTATCTACAACGATCATATCAGGTTATATGTTAACAAATAAGCAGCACACTTTACCCAGGAGGTCGGTTTATGTGGTCACAGATAAAAAGATACTTCATTATCGGCCTGATTATTGCCGCCGGATACTATGTACTGAGCCATCACTTCATCTATTTTGAGCGGTCATTTTCCCTGATGCCCAAAGAGGAACTGACCCTTAAATACACTTTCTATAGCTTGGACAACAAACGCCCGGAAACGATTATTAAAGTCGATGAACTGCGCTGGGCCGGGATCGGCGATATCATGGTGGAAAAGGAGATCGTTTCCGAAAAGAAGATGCGGAAGCTGGAGGATAAGGAGGAGATGGCCGCGGATAATTAGGCATGATGGCGACGATCACGACGACCTTTCGGGGTAGTTTCAAAATCGCTCTGGTTCTCTGGGAAACATTTTCGCGGGCATGTCAACTGACGGCCGGTGAGAAGGTTGGTGTCATCCCATGGGAAGCATGTTGTCTGCCAGACGGCTGGATGTCTTTTTCAAGTTGACGCTCAGCAGGTTTGCCAGCCCTTTCAGAATGTTGATGCCGAGGTCCGCCCTTTTCTCCAAAATGTCCTCGAAGGCCGAGCGAGGAAAAACCGCCAGCCTGACTTTGGATCGGGCGATAACCGTGGATGACCGTGGAAAATTATTGATGATGGACATTTCGCCGATGGATCGCCCCCGTCTCAGTGTGGCCATGACGTCACTGCTGTCGGGGCCGGTTTTCTTGGTCACGTCCAGTTCGCCGCTTTCTACGAAACAGACAAAATCCGATCTGTCCCATTCTTTGAACAACACCTCGCCGGGATTTAGGCCTATAAACTTCATCCGGGCGGCCACCTCGCAAAGATCATCTCTTTCCAGAAATTCAAATAGTGGCAGGTTGATGATGAAATCGACCAGATCCTTCTGGTTGTTCGATGCATTCGGCTCTGATTGTTTTTCCATCATTTTCCTCTTTCCGTCATCTCTCTGATGTTAAACGCAGAATTGCGTAGATATCCTTCGAAAAAGAATAAATATCCGATGATCGGGCATTAAAACGGTTACGACGGACCTTCCGGTATATTAATCTATCGGCGCCGGAAAACGGGACTTTAGTCTCTCGGATAAAATTAATTGCAGTTGATTTTTAATCGGCGACCCAATCAGGATTTTAACATCGGTAAATTCAATGATATCGATCCTTAACGCCGCCATAAAGGACGGATTATCACCCTAAAAAGGAGACACCCATGCTATCCGTACAGATTCCCGGTTTTGGCGCATTGACCCTCGAGCAATTGGTGCTTGACTACAACGGCACGCTGGCTGTGGATGGCATTTTGATTCCCGGTGTAAAAGATGCACTCAACACCCTTGCCGTGCAGCTGGCAATTCATGTGATTACCGCCGACACCTTCGGCAAGGCGGCCGACGGCCTTGATGGGATCAAGTGCCGCTTGACCGTTTTGGAAGCGGGGCGCCAGGACCAGGCCAAGGTCAACTTCGTCAACCGGCTGGGCGCGGATCGGACGGCCAGCATCGGCAATGGCCGTAACGATGCGCCGATGCTGGCGGCCTCCGCCTTGGGCATTGCCGTCATTTTAGCTGAAGGGGCTTCCATGGCGAGTCTGAATGCGGCAGACTTGGTTTGTACGGATATCGTCGGCGCACTTGAATTGTTGATGCATCCGCTGCGCCTTACGGCGACGTTGCGATCCTGAACGGACATTAATCTGCGTGAATAGCGGTGTTTTCAGACCCCTTCGAGGCCGCATCGTCAAGTGATTCTATTCAGCCGCCGATACCTTGCATCTGGGCCTTGACGTTGGTGACGCCATTGGGGCGAAACTGGTGTTTTGCCGCTTTTTGTCGTACGGCGGCATGGAAAATTTCAGCCAGCTGTTCGTCCGATCCACCATTTCTTAACATCTCCTTGAGCGGTTCATGGTGGTCGGACAGCAGGCAGGCACGAAGCTTGCCGTCGGCCGTGAGCCGGAGGCGGTTGCAGTGGCTACAGAAATGGTGGCTCAAGGCGCTGATGAATCCGATCTCTCCCTGGGCGCCCGATATGCGATAGCGCCTGGCCGGACCGTCATGATTGCTGTTTTCAACGGGACTCAGATCGCCGATCGTGGCTATTTTCTCCTGGATCTCCGGTGTCAACGTCTGATCCCGGGAATGGGTCCGGCTGTTGCCGATGGGCATGTATTCGATAAACCGGATGTGGAATGGGTGATCTATTGACAGCCTGCCGAAATTGACGATTTCGTCATCGTTGATCCCCCGCATGGCCACGACATTGATTTTGATGGGGCCAAAGCCGATGTCGCGGGCACGTTGGATGCCAGTCCACACCTGGTCGAAATGATCGTAGCCGGTGATCTGGGAATACTTTTTGCGATCCAGCGAATCCAAGCTGATATTGATGCGGCGAATGCCGGCATCGAATATCCGCTGGGCGTTGGATGCCAGGAGAACGCCGTTGGTGGTCAGTGAGACGTCTTCCAATTCCCTGATGCGTGTCAGGCGGCCCAGCAACTCAACCACCCCTTTTCTGACCAGGGGTTCGCCACCGGTGATACGTACCTTTCGGATGCCGAGCCTGATGCCGATTTTCACCAGGCGCAGGATCTCTTCGTAGCTGAGTACTTGATCATGGGCGAGTTTGGGGATGCGGCCCTCCGGTACACAATAAAGGCACCTGAGGTTGCAGCGATCGGTAATTGAAATCCGAAGGTAATTCAGGTGGCGTTTTTCGCAATCCACCAATTCATCGGAAGGGGTCATGCCTTTATCCATGGTGTTTCCCATTACTATCTTTCACCTGATTGCAGTAAATTAAACCTCG
>DEIP01000127.1 GCA_002352605.1 Desulfobacteraceae bacterium UBA2771
GGACAGGCTTGGTACGATGTAGTGTCTGTTTTGCCCTGAGCATGATTTTTGAACCTCCTGTACGATAAACGGGTTCGAGAATAGGCCGGGATAGTAGTGCTTGCGCATCGGCGGTTAATGGTTTGACAAAAACCATCTTCGGTGACTGGGCCTTAGCGCTGTATCCTTTCCGGGTCCGATGAAAGCCCTTGGTGTTGCCCACATATATCCAGTTGGCCGCTTTGTAGATGGTTCCCCGAAACCATTGGGGATCCACAAAAGTCTCGAGCAGTAGAACCGGATGGCCGAAAACGACCTGCCAATCGGCCGGCAATCTTTTTTGGCATAACGATAACACGCGAGATGCCAGATTCGGGAAATGCCAGTCGGGCAGGATCAGAAAGCGGCTATTATTGGTGACCAGTTTTAGCCGATCATACTGATGGCGAAAGTCCCATCCGATCCAGCGATCCCGTGCTGAAAACGTGGTTGTTCAAGCGGACGGACGGGCCGGACAATGATCTCTAACAGATTCAACAAGGATTGCCCCCAGAATGAAGTATCAAATGACTGATGTATACCTCATCCGGAGGCATTTGATCAGAAGTCTTTTCAAATATCTGTTTTAATTTTATAGATACATTAGAACAAAAACACCCTGGGGGTCAGCTCTTCATTCTTGACAAACAGCTTGGTAACGGTCGAGATGCCAACGACCGAAAGTTTGATACAGCTATTTTAAAAAGTGTTGGAATCCGGGGCAACTCAAACTTGCCGCCTCAGGGGGCGAGGCATTATAACCCCTTATAGGGGTAGCCAAAGCCGGCCCATCGGGGGGCGGCTTGTTACTCGGATGTGATCGTTGCTTTTCGCCGCGAGTGCGTGGCGACGCCATGATCGATCCCTTCAACCTTCTTATCCCCTCCACCCGATCCACGGTAAGGGTCACCGCCCCCCAGTTGATTTCCACCTTTCCCGTCAGCAGGTAGGGGCGGTTTCGGTTGATCATATGACGGAAGCGGCGGTGGGCCGCCGGGAAGAAGGTGGTCTCCACGATACCGGTTTCGTCCTCGAAGGTGAGAAATTCCATGGGATCGCCCTGGCGGGTGTGAACTACCTTGCCGGTGACCAGCCAGGCGGCCAGTCGCACCCGTTGGCCGACTCGTTCGGAAAGCCGGTCGGCTTTCACGGTGTTTTTTGGATTGATGGCTCCGGAAAATAGGGTGATGGGATGCCGGTCGCATAGAAAATCCAGGACGGCGAACTCCCGGCGAAGACGCGTCGTGGTACCCGTCGGCGGAAATGGGGGCGGCGAAATCTCAGCCACCGTGAATTGCCGGGATGTGAACAGATCCGCCTGTCCCCGTGACCGCCGCCGAGCCGCCTGCCAGCGGGCCAGGGACCATAGCAACCGGGTCCGTGAACGTGCGGTGTCCAGAGTGTCCAGGGCGCCGCAGTGGATCAGGGCGCGCCCCTCGTCTACATCGGGCTGCACGCGATCCAGAAAATCGGTCATGTCCCTGAAACCGGATGCCTGCCGGCATGTCGTGATCTTTTCCATGGTGTGTCGGCTCAATCCGCCAACCGCCATCAGGCCCACTTGCAGCCGCCGCTCTTTGCCTGTCCAGCGGATCAGACTGGTGGCGACGTCCGGCGGGTCGACCACCAGTCCCATGCGTCGGGCCTCGGAGACGTAGGCAAAGGTGCTGTAAAAGCCCCCTTGGTTGCTGATGACGCCGGCCATGAATTCGGCCGGGTGGTGGGTTTTGAGAAAGGCCGCCTGGAACGACACCCGGGCGTAGGAGGCGCTGTGGGGTTTGCAAAAAGAGTATCCGGAAAAACTCATCATCATCTGCCACACAGCGTCGGCCCGATCCGGGGATACCTCCCGGGAAGCAGCGCCGGCCATGAAACGGTCATGGAAATCGGCCAATTGGCGCCGGCGATCCTTTTTGGCGATGATTTTACGCAGACCATCGGCCTCGGCATCGGAGAATCCGGCCAGGGCCACGGCCGTCCGTGAGACGTCCTCCTGGTAAACCATGATGCCGAAGGTTTCGTCCAGTACATTGGCCAGCAGGGGGTGGATGGGATCCCAACTACCGCCGTGCAGGCGGCGCAGGTACTCCTGAATATAGGCGTTCGCCGCCGGTCGGATGATGGAGGCGTGAATGACCAGGTGGTCGAAGTCACCGCTGCCGGCTTTCTGGTGCAGCAGTCGCATGGCCGGGCTCTCGATGTAAAAACAGCCAATGGTATGGCCGCGGGAAACGGTCTCCCGGGTAACCGGATCGTCTTCGGGTTCCCATCGCCCTTCGTCGAAATCGATGCCGTTGGCTTTCACGTTGGCCACGGCGTCCCGGATCACCCCCAGGCTGCGGTTCCCCAGAAGATCGATTTTTACCAGACCGGCGTTTTCGGCGCCGTCTTTGTCCCATTGGATGAGGGGCACCCCTTTGGGGGCATTTTCCATGGGAACGTAGCCGTTCAAGGGATCCGGGGTTATCACCACGCCGCCGGGATGCACGGAGAGGTGGCGCGGGATCCCGATGGTTCGCTGGGCCAGGGCCATGATCTGCGGCCAGGGCTCAACGAGATCCAGGTGGCGGGTTTCCGGGCGGCGCCGCAGGTTTTCCAGCAGTCCCGCATCCGGTTCACCCCGATGCGGGAACCAGGGTAGGTGCCGGGTGATCCTGCCGATCTCGGCATCGGGTATGCCGAACACCTTGGCCGTTTCCCGCAGGGCCATGCGGGGCTGGAACAGGATGTGGCTGGCGACCATGGCCGCGTGGCCGGCAAAGCGTCCCAGCACGTCGTCGATGACTGTGTCCCGCTCATCCCAGGCAAAATCAACGTCGATGTCCGGCGGGTCACTTCTCCCGGGGTTGAGAAAGCGGCCGAAGTAAAGGTTGTGCTTGACCGGGCAGACATTGGTGATTCCCAGGCAATAGGCCACCAGGGAGGCGGCCGCCGACCCCCGGCCGCAGGTTCGCGGACTCTGCAACACGATATCTTTCACCACCAGAAAGTAAGCCGGAAAACCCATTTGGGCGATGACGGCCAACTCGTGTTCCAGGCGTCGCACCACGGCCTCACCCAGTTCTTCACCGTATCGGTTTCGGGCACCGGCATAGGCGGCCCGGCGCAGGCAATCGGCGGCACTGCGGTTCTTGTTGTCTTCCCACGGCGGCATGACCAGACCGAAATCAGGGCCGGTAAACTGTAATTCGTCGGCCATCTTGCAGGTGTTGTCTATTGCCTCCGGGAAATGAACGAACCGCCGGCGATATGCGTCGGCCGAGGCCAGCCAGGCGTCGGCCGGGGCCATGTCGTCGGGGGCGATCCGGGATAGGGTCGTGTTGCCGGCGATGGCCCGCAGCAGGCGATGCACGGCGAATCCGTCCGGTTCCAGAAAGAAACTGCCCGGTGTGGCCACCATGGGGATGCCCTGGCGTCGAGCCGCCCGAACCAGCGGGTGAAAAGGAGATGGGGGACGCCGGGGCAAGGCCGCTGCCGTGTGGACCCCGGCCTGGTGCCAAGCGGCCAGCAGGTCGACGTGGCTGGTGAGCACCAGCAAGCCGCCGGCCAGATGGGGCAGGGTGCCGGCCAGATCGAATGCCGGATCCCGGTGGCGCCGGGTGATCAATCGGCACAGGTTGGCGTAACCGGTCGTATCCTTAACCAGGCAGACGGCGCGGTGTTTCCGGTTCGGATCAGTGAGCTCCGCCCCCACGATGGGCGTGAGCCCCGCTTCACGGCAGGCATTCAGAAATTTCCATAAACCGTAGAGGTTGTCCGTGTCGGTCAGGGCCAGACGGTCGTATCCCATGCGTCGGGCGGCCCGGCAAATGGTTGCCGGCGAATCGGTGCCCCACATGAGGGAGTAGTGGGATCGAACGGTGAGGGGAACCATATGGAATTTCAGATAATATTTTTGAACTGCATTATCGGTCGTCGCGGTATGTCCATATCACTTCCTCCCTTTGGCCTTGCCTGACCCCTGCAAATGAAGGATGGATACCCTCATTTCCCGATCCAGGCAGCGCCGATGACGCCCGCCGAATCACCCAAGCGATGTTTTAAAATCGGGGTCTCCACCTTTTCGTGGAAGGCGTAGCGTTGTACTTGTTCCAACCCCAGTGTGTAGAGCTCATCGATGTTGGAGACCCCGCCGCCCAGCACCACCGCATCGGGATCCAGAACGGAGATCAGGCCCCCCAGGCAGCGGCCGAAATCGTCCAGAAACCGTTCGAAGGCAACGGTGCAATCGGCCTCCCCTCGCCGGTACCCGTCGGTAATCTGCTCCAGGGTGAGCGGCCGGCCGGTTTGCGCGAAAAAGGATCGGGCCACACCGCCACCGCTGATTTTGGTCTCCACGCAGCCCCGGTTGCCGCAGTAGCAACGCGTACCTGCCGGGTCTACGGAGAAGTGACCCCACTCGCCACCGATGCGGTGTCGGCCGGTGTGGATCCGTCCGCCGATGCTGATACCGCCCCCGCAACCGGTTCCCAGGATGATGCCGAACACCAGATGATATCCTTTGGCGGCGCCATCTCTGGCTTCGGCCAGGGTAAAGCAGTTGGCGTCGTTTTCCATGGCGATGGGGCGGCCCAGGCGCTGCTCCAGGTCCTGCTGAAAGGGGTGGCCGATGAGTCCGGTGGTGTTGGCGTTCTGGACCCGGCCGCTTCGATCGTTGATCGTGCCGGGAATACCGATGCCGATGGCGCAGGCCTGATTCCGGGGCACGTTTTCCAATGTTTGCCGGATTAGCGTGTGGACGGCATGCCGGATTTTTTCGTATTCGGTGGGGTTATTCGGATCACGCGGCGTGGCTACGCGTTTCCGCATCAGGATGCGGCCCGAAGGATCCAGCAGGATAGCCTCGATCTTGGTTCCTCCCAGATCGAGGCCCAGACGATACGGGGTGTCTGGCATGGTGTTTCTCCTTTCCTTAATCTCTCAATCCCCTAATTCGGAATTCCACAGTCCCTCTTCGGACTTCCGTCTTCGCTCTTCGGTCATCCGGCCTCTGTCTTCTGTAATTCGTCCACCGCCGCCGGCGTCCGCCCCATGACCAGGGCATCAGTGCCGAAGCGGTGGCGGATCCGGTCCATGACCGCCATCAGCCGGTCCTGCTTCTCCGCCATGCGGCGTTCCGGTTCGAACAAAAGCCGCTGGGCCGGCGGATAGGTCAGTCGGTCGCAAACGAGGGTCATGCGCCGCAGCCGGACCCGCCGGATCCAGGCCAGATTGAGCACCCGCCGGGCATGGGCGAAGAGGGAAAAATCGTTGGCCGTAGGCGGTGTGGCCCTTACTTGGCGGATTCGTCTGACGCCGTCGGTATGTTCCAGAACCAGGCCGATTCGCCGGGCAGCCAGGGCCTGGCGCCGCAGTTGCCGGCCGGCCCGTTCCACCAGCCGGTACAGGGTGCCCTCAACGTGTGAGCGGTCGTTGGTGTCGTCGCCGAATTCCCGGAATTCGATGACCCGCGGCGGCGGTTGATTCGCCGGGTGAACGGGTGACGGGTCGATGCCGTGGAGCCGCTCATGAATGAATGCTCCCCGGTGGCCGAAGAGGGTCCGCATCTGATCGGCGGTAAAGGCGGCAGCCTGAAACACCCGGGTGATGTTGAAATCATTCAATCGTGTCAGGTCGTCACGCTCGATGCCGGGTACCAGAAAGAGCGGCAGGGGCGCCAGAAAAGCCGCTTCGTCACCGGGTTCCACGATATACTCGCCAAGGGGTTTGACCAGCCGGGTGGCGGTTTTGGCGATCAGCTTGCTGGTGGCCACCGACCAGATGGGTGCCAGGCCGAGGTCTCGCCGGATCCGGCGGTACAATCGCCAGGCCACATCTACCGGCGGCCCCAACAGGCGGCTGCTGCCGGTGACATCCACAAACAGATGGCCGTCTCCGTCGCCCGGTTCGATGAGGGGGGAGCAGGGCAGGGCGGATTTCAGCATCCGGGTCATGGCCTGACGGTAGCGAGCCGGGTGGGGCGGCAGCACCCGGGCGTCCCGGCACCGGCCAAGGGCCCGGCTTAGGGGCATGTGTTTTCTGACCCCGGCTTGAAAGGCCTCTTCGCTCATGTCGGCCACCGCGGCCCGGGCGGCCCCTTCAGGCGCAACGATTATCGGCCGGCCGAGGAGCCGGCGGTCCAGCACCCGCTCCACGGCTACGGCGAAGTCGGCGACATTGATGTGGATGATGGATCTGTCCTCCGTCATCCCTCCTCCGTCAGTTGCCCCATCAGCATCCGGGCATTTTTGGGTGCCTGGCCGCGGACGTGGTTGTTGAAAAAAATGATGCCGGTAGCCGCCTGCCGGGCTATCTCGGGAATGTGGGTCCGGGACCACCGGGCCAGTTCCTCGTCGCTGTAATCGTAATCGAACTGCTTTTGCATATTGCCCGACCGCCATCCTTTGGTGTTGCGACCGTGAAAGCGGACGTAGAAAAGGTCCGGATTGGTGACCATGGCCAGGGGCGGGAACAGGTCCGGCAGGGGCGGGACGTCCACGCAGACCAGGGCCACCCGGCGTGCTTGAAGGCCGGCGAACACCCGGTCGGTGGCCCAGGACGTGTGGCGGAACTCCACGGCCAGGGGCAGATCGCCGAGGGCATCCAGGAGCCGGGCCAGGTAGCGGCGATTGTTCGGGTTACGCCGGAAAAAAGGCGGCAACTGAACCAGTACGGCCATTAGTTGGCCCGACTGCACCAGCGGAGCGATACCCTCCCGGTACAGGGTTGCCTGGCCCGGCCACCCGTTGGGATCCACCTCGTGGGTCAGGGTGCGGGTGAGTTTGGCGGTAAAGCGAAACCCCTCCGGTGCCCGGCGACGCATGCGGTCCATGGCCGCTGCCTTGGGCATCTGGTACCAGGTATAGTTAATCTCGGTGACCGGGAAGATCCGGGCATAGTGCGCCAGCATCCGGGCCGATCCGGTGCCCGGCGGGTAGAAGCCGGCATCCACCCACTCGCTGTAGGCGTATCCGCTGGTTCCCACCAGAATCCGGTCCGGGTTGTTATTCTTGATCGCCATCACCGTCACTTTTTGATGAATGCTTTAAACGCCAATGTTGATAGATTCGAAAAAATTGATATCTCAGACGGTTTCGTAACCAATTCGAGATCAAGGCTTGCAAGTCCCGAGAAATGAGGCGTACTTGTCGTACGCCGCAGTGACGAGGGATGAAGCGTAACGCAGATATCGAATTGGTTACGAAACCGTCAACGGATACCCGCCGGCCCCCGCTGTATACCGATCACCCGGCCCTGGATCAGCACTTCGCCGAAGCCATAGCGCATGACTGGATAGTCGGGGTTCTCCGGCCGTAGTTCCACGTGGTCCCGGTGGAGAAAGAAGCGTTTTATCGTGGCGTCTTCCCCGTGTATCAGGGCCACGACGATCTCGCTGTTTTCGGCGTATTGTCGCGGTGTGCACACGGCCATATCCCCGTCCAGGATACCGGCCCTTGTCATGGAATCCCCCCGCACCCGCAAGGCGAAAAGATGTTGGCCGCGGTACAGGGCGCCGTCCAGCACCAGGCTGCCTTCCCACTCCTGTTGGGCGTACAGGGGAAGACCGGCCGTGACTCGGCCCACCACCGGCACCTCGACCCACCGCTGGACTGCCGCCGTTTCGCCGGTGGGGGTTAGCAGGTGAATGGTCCGGCTGTAGCGACCCTGGCGCTTGACCACCCCCTTTTGCTCCAACAACTTCAGGCCCTGGGAGACGGCGGCGTGGCTGATCCCAAGCTCTCGGGCCGCCTGGCGCAGACTGGGCGCATTGCCGGTGCGTTCGATGATATCTTTCAGATAGTCGAAGAGTCGCCTCTGTCCCGGTGTCAGTTTGGGTCCCACTTTTGTTTCCCCATGCATGGATGATTATGTTATTCTCGATTATAGAAGGCCAAATGTAAATGTCAATGTAAAGTTTTTAACGTGTCCATCAATTTCAATAATATATAAACCAGCGAAGAACCGACTGCCATGACCAGAAAACGTGCCCTTGATATCGACCGCTTGGTTGCTACCATCGAATCCAGTTACCGCCGGTGGAATCCGCCCATCATCACCTTCATCGCCAATCGCGGGGCCACGCCCTTCGAGGTGCTGGTCTCCACATTGCTCTCTCTGCGCACCAAGGATGAGGTGACCGCCGTGGCGGCCCGGCGATTGTTCGCCGTGGCCCGGACCCCGCAAGCGATGGTAACATTGCCGTCGCGGGAAATCGAAAAACTGATTTACCCGGTGGGGTTCTACCCCACCAAAGCCAAACGACTGCCGGCCATCAGCCGCATCTTGCTGGACCGCTACGACGGCAAGGTGCCGGATACCCTGGAGGAACTCACCGCGTTGCCCGGTGTGGGCCGCAAGACCGCCAACCTGGTCCTCGTGGAGGGCTTTAAGATCCCGGCCATCTGTGTGGATACCCACGTGCACCGGATCAGCAACCGCATCGGCTACGTGAAGACGACCACGCCGGACAAGACCGAACTGGCCCTGCGGAAAAAACTGCCCAAGCGGCACTGGATGCGTTATAATGAGTTGTTGGTGGCCTTCGGTCAGGTCCTGTGTCGGCCCGTTTCCCCTTTATGCAACTCCTGCCCGGTGGCCGACATGTGCCCGCAAATCGGGGTGGACCGCCACCGCTGACCTGGGCCTTCAACAGACTGAAAGATCGATCGAATCCGAGGAGATCATCCACAAGGGATGGGTGGAAGGTGTTTTCATCGACAACGGTATTTTCGGATCGGATCATTGTCCGGTGGGGCGACCGCTGGAAACATAAAGGGATTGAGGAATCGCTAATGCCTATTGCGACAATTGACGGCCTGGAGACCGACTACGACATTCACGGGGAAGGGGAGACCATCGTGCTGTTGCACAACGGATTTTCCTGCAGCATGATGTGGGAGGAGATCTATCCGATGCTGGTGGCGGCCGGTTTTCGGGTGCTGTTGTATGACCGGCGTGGATTCGGTCGATCGGATGGGGGCGCCGACTTTGCCCGGTATTATGTGGCCCCGGATTTTCGTGAGCAAAGCGTGTCGGCCATGGCCGACCTGTTGGCATGCCTGGGGATCGATCGTTTTCACATCGTGGGCCAGTGCGAAGGGGGTGTGGTGGGTGTGGATTATGCCGTTCGTTATCCCGATCAGGTCCAGACCCTGATCACGGCCAGTGCCATGTGCCACAGTGTCATCTGCATGGAAGCGTTTAACCGTCAGAAGTTGCCGGGCACCTTCGACGATCTCAGCCCGGAGCTTCAAAAAAAATACATCCGTTGGCACGGCGCCGCCCGGGGGAAGGCGTTTTACAATGTCTGCGCCAAAGGGGGCGGGTGCTATGGCAAGACCGGTTTTTTCGACCTTCGGCCGGCCATTTCCCGGGTGAGCTGCCCAAGCCTGGTCATGTACCCGGACCGGGGCCATTTTTTTGAGGTGGAGCAAGGCGTCGCCTTTTACCGCCGGTTAACCCGGGGGGAATTGGTGGTGTTCCCCAAATGCGGTCACAACATTTTTGAGCACTACCCGCAAATGTATGCCGATCAGGCCGTGGACTTCATCCGGCGCTACCGGCAAAATTAAGCGTCGGTTACCGTCGAAAACCATTTCCTTAGTACGCTTAAAAAATGGGATGTGGGTGGGATGGGATGCATAAAAAGCAGTTGACGGATAGTCGGGTTAGATGTCAGTTAATAGAGATAGGCGCTAAGATAATGTTTGTGGAATGCGTTATCGGTCGTTGCGGTATGCAAATGCGGCGTTCTCCCTCCGGCCTTGCCGGTACAACGACCTTAAAGCCGATAAGCACCGGGTTGTACCGTTGACATGGCCTGAACCGGGGGTGGTTAGGATGAACAACGACTATATCGATGATCTTATCCATGCGGTGACACGGGTGGTGACGCCGAACGTTCCGTTGTTGAAAGACGTGCTTGTGATCGGCGGTATGCCCGAAAAAACACAGAATTTGCGGTATTTGAGCTACAACCGCAATTCTACCGTAGCCAAAGGCCGAGCCTGTGAATTCTCCGCCGTGGCGATAATAAATAACCGGCGAACCGGCAAGTGGCGGCTCGGCGGGTATCCGAAGATGATCAGCCGCTGGGTGTTCAGCACCCGTTGGACCCGCAACCCGGTGGATCTGTATTTGAATAACCTCAGGTGCGATCCGTCGGTCATGGCGGTACTGGCCGGGTCGACCAGCCGTTATACCCTGCTTGGCATCCTGACCATGACCGATCTTCACGGGGCCGGCATGACCAATCGACGGGCGCAGTACATCTGCCCGGTGGTGGCGGTGCCCGGCATCGATGGGCACGCAACCAAAACCATCCAAGCCTTTGAAGCGGCCAACCACATTAAACATTCAGAGGTGATCGGCCTCCAGTTGTATCGAAAGACGGGAAGCCAGATGGCTGGCACCTGAGGGTTAAGGACCGAAAGTGACGGCTTCGTAAGAAGCAGACCATCCTGCCAAGAGTACCCAATATCGAACTTAGAACAATGCCTCCACGAAGCGTTCCGGGTCGAAGGCCTGAAGGTCTTCCACGCCCTCGCCCACGCCGATATATTTCAGCGGGATGTTAAGGCTGCTGCAGAGACTCACCACGATACCGCCTTTCGCCGTACCGTCCAATTTGGTGAGCGCGATGCCGGTGACGCCCAGGGCCTCGTTGAATATCTTGGCTTGTGACAGGGCGTTCTGGCCCGTGGTGGCGTCCAGAATCAGCAGTACCTCATGGGGTGCGCCGGGGAGCCGTTTGGCCAGGGTGCGTTGGATTTTTTTGATCTCCTCCATCAGGTTGACTTTGGTGTGAAGGCGGCCGGCGGTGTCCACGAAGACAGTATCCGTGCCTCTGGAGATGGCGGCATCGATGCCGTCGTAGGCCACGGCCGCCGGGTCGGCGTTGTCTTTGTGGCGCACGAGGTCCGCACCGGCGCGTTCGGCCCAGATCGCGATCTGTTCGATGGCGGCGGCCCGGAAGGTATCGGCGGCTACCACCAGTACTTTCTTACCGTTGCCGGACTCATGGGCCGCCAGTTTGCCGATGGTGGTGGTCTTGCCCACCCCGTTGACACCCACCACCATGACCACGTGAGGCTTGGCGGCAGCCTCGGGCGCCGGGACGGGCAGGGTGTCGAAATAGGCCAGGATCTCTTCTTTCAAGATCCTTCTCAATTCTTTGGCGCCGGCGATGCGCGACCGTTTCTTGGAAATCTTGTTCATGATTTCCATGGTGATCTTGACGCCCATGTCTGCGGTGATCAAGCGCTCTTCGAGTTCCTCAAGCATATCGTCGTCGACAATTTTCCTACCCAGAAAGAGTTCGTCGACATCGGTGGTGAGGATTTCGCGGGTTTTGGAAAGGCCGGATTTCAGGCGGGCAAACATCCCCCCACCCTTTTTTTCAGCGGGTGCGTCATCCGGTGACGTCGTCGTCGGTGACCCTTCTTTCTTCGGTGACTGCGTGTTGTCTTGCCGGTCTGCCGCCACTACCGCGCTGTTGGCGCAATCCTTGGGCGCCTCCGTTTCATCGATTGCTTCCATCGACGGAGCAACGGCTGCTGCTTCATCGGGCTGGGGCGGCGCTTTGGGGGGGGGGGATTTGTCTCTCTTTTTTTTGAACCAGTTGGGTGCCATGGATATCCTTCGAATGAAAGAAACGATCGTGTTTCTTTCATATGAAAACGTTTGAAACGTTCGGTTTGGGTAATTACTAAGCGGCGGTCAGTTCCCTTGCGTCGTCACCGTGGTCCAGGTTTACCGATACCACCTTGGATAGCCCCTTTTGTTCCATGGTGATGCCGAACAAGGTATCGGCAAACTCCATGCTGTTCTTGTTGTGGGTGATCATGATGATCTGGGATTTCTCACCGATTATCTTCATCAGATTGTTGAAACGCATGACGTTGGCGTCGTCCAGCGGTGCATCGATCTCGTCCATGAGACAAAAAGATGCCGGCTTGAGCAAAAAGATGGAAAAGATGAAACTGATGGCTGCCAAGGCTTTCTCGCCGCCGGAAAGCAGGCTCATGCGGGTCAGTTTTTTGCCCGGCGGGTGAACCATGAATTCCACTCCGGTTTCCAGCGGTTCACTGGGATTGGTCAGTTCCAGACAGGCGGTGCCGCCTTCGAACAGCCGTGGGAACACTTCCTGGAGTTTTTCGTTGATGCGATTGAAGGTGTCCAGAAAACGTTCCTGGGTGATGCGATTGATCTTGCGAATCACCTTGTGAAGGCCGTCGATGGCTTTGACCAGATCATCTTGCTGTTCGCACAGAAAATCGTAGCGCTCCTTCTGCGCTTCAAATTCCCGGATTGCTTCCAGGTTGACGTTGCCGATGTTTACGATTTTCTGACGGATGGTGGCAAGTCTTTTTTCCAGCGCTTCGGGGCTCTGCTGGATGGTGTCATCGGGCTGTGCATCAGCACCGTCGAGATCTTTGATGGCGCAGTGATAGTACTCCCGGCTCCGGTTTTCCAGGTTTTCGCGTTTGATTCGCTTCTCGGCCAGATCCATCTCCAGCATGCGTATTTTCTGATGAAGGGACTCGCGCTGCTCCTGGATCTGGGAGATCCGGGCGTCATCTTCTGTCAGTCGCGCATCGATCGCCGCGAAGGCCTTTTCGTCCGCGTTCAACCGGCTGTCCAGCTCCTTGAGGGCGTCGTAGTGGGCGGCCAGATCGCGATTGAGGATCTCGTTGCGCTTGCCGGTTCCTGCGATCTTTTCCGTTTTGGCGGCGATCTCCCGGGAGAGCTGGTCGAGGCGTCGGATTCCGTCTGACTGAAAGTCCTTCAGGCGGCGAAGCGTCCCGGTGCAGTTTTCCAGGTTGGCGCTGGCGGCGGTCAGTTTGAGCTTCAGGTCAACGATGCGCTGATTGAAGGCTTCCAGTTGCGAGGCGGTTTCATCGATCCGGCCCGATGCGCCGGTCACCTGTTCCTGGGCCGCGACGACATTGCCGGCGATGGTTTCCAGCAGGGCGTCATAGCGCTGGATCTCTTCATCCAGATCCATCTCTTCGCCCACGAGCTGCTCCTGTTCCAGCCGGACAATCTCCAGGTGCCGCCGGGTGTTTTTCAGGTCTTCCTCGGCACGGTACAGGGCTTTTTCCGCCTCCATGGCGTCCTGGGCGGCATGGCCTTTTTCGACCATGGTCTCCTGGTGCCGCTTTTCGAGGTCGCGGACCCGGTCTTCCATTTCCGTCCGGAGATTGTGAGCCTTTGCCAATTGCTCGCCCAGCCGATCGAACTGCGAGGTCAGGGATTTGATCTCCTGTTTTTTGGCCAAAATACCAGACAGTTTGTCCGCACTGCCCCCGATCATCACGCCTTGGTGGGACAGCAGGTCTCCGCCGCGGGTGACAACGGTCTGCACCCGGCCGTTGTGGTTGTAGAGCGATAGGGCCGCATCCAGCGTCTCGGTGACCGCCACGTGTCCGAGCAGGGCGTCGGCCACCGATTCAAAACCTTCCCTCACGCGGACATGATTCAACAGGCGGCGGTCGGGTTCCGGTTGTTTTTCCGGGCGATCGTCCATGGTCCGCACGCCGCCCACGGGGATGAATCCGCAGCGTCCGGCCTGGGTCTGCTGCAGATAGCCGATGGCACCGGCGCCGGACGGCTGGTCCTGCACCAGGATGTACTGGAGGGCTTCGCCCAGTGCGGCCTCCACCGCAGTTTCATAGGTCGGTGCAGGATCGATGACATCGGCCAGAAGCCCGACGATACCGATGGGTTCGTCGACCTCTTCTTGCGGCGGCGATTGCCTGGCGGCGTTGAGCACGGCCTTGACCCCGTCCTTGTACCAGTCCAGATTGGCCTCCATTTTCTTCAGGGCGGCCAGGTTGCTGCCGATCTTGTTGCGCGCCATCTCCAGGGTCTGGGTGTCTTTGACCTGGGTGGACAGAGACGCCATGGCGGCGTCCAGTTCTTTCTTCAAGGACGCGATTCGATTCTCAAAATCCCGGATGTCGTTTTTTATCTGGGTCAATTCGGTATCGGCGGCCCCATGGCGACCGGCGGCTTCCCGCACGGTTTTGTCCGCCAGCACGGCTTCTTCGTCGGTGCGCCTGAGCCGGCGCTTGAGGTTCTCGCGGTTGTTGGCAGCATGCTGGTGGGTGTTTTTTACCCGGGCCTCCTCGGCCACCATTTTCATCAAATCGTTCTTGCCGGTTTCCAGCGTTCGATTCAACTTGTCGATGCGTCCACGCAGATTGGATGAATCGGCATTTTCCCGCACGATGATCGCCTTCATCTCGCTGATTTGGGATTGCAGCTCCTCGTGCTGTTGTTGGACCTGATCGATTTCAGAGACGATGGCGTTGTTTTTGGCCGCCAATTCGTTTTTGCCCCCCCCCAATTCGGCAACCTCACGCACCAGCCGCTCCCGGTCCGTCTTCATATGGGCCATATCGCCTTCCATGCGGTCGATCTTGCGCTGAATGTTGAATTTCCTGGATTTTTGGCTGGCGATCGCCCGGTCTTTCTCAGATCGCTGAAACTTGATGGTTTCGATGGCCGCATCGATCTTTTTGAGTCGGGTGCTTTGACCGATCTCCTCGTCTTTCAATGATGAAAGCAGGGTGCCGGCCTCGTCCATCTGCCGTCCCAGCTCGGCATCCTTGTGGCGGATGAGATGGATGTCGATCTGCCGGGCTTCTGTTTTAAACCTTTTGAACCGTTCGGCTTTGCGGGCCTGGCGCTTGAGACCGGACACCTGGCGGTCGATCTCGGTGATGATGTCCCTGACCCGCAGCAGGTTCTGGTTGGTGGCCTTGACCTTTCTCAGGGTTTCGGTTTTGCGCATCTTGTAGCGGGTGACGCCGGCTGCTTCTTCGATGAAGACCCGTCGTTCGTCGGGCCCGGCGTCGGTAATGGCGCCGATGTTTCCCTGTTGGATGACCGCGTAGGTGCGGGCACCCACGCCGCTGCCCATGAAAATATTGTGGATGTCCTTTAGCCGGCAGGGCTGTTTGTTGATCAGGTAGGCGGTTTCGCCGCTGCGGTACAGTCGTCGGGTAACCATTACCTCGCTGAAATCACGGAATTCTTCGGGCATGCTGCCGTTGTCGTTGACCAGGGTCAAGGAGACTTCGGCCATGTTCAGCGGCGGCTTGCCGCTGGCCCCGGAAAAGATGATGTCTTCCTTGTTTTTGCCCCGAAGCTGTTTGAGGCTCTGCTCGCCCATGACCCAGCGAAGGGCATCCACAACATTGCTCTTACCGCATCCGTTGGGACCCACCACCGCGCAGATACCCAGCGGAAAGGCGATGCTGGCCTTTTCGAAAAAGGATTTGAATCCGACAACATCCAGTTTTTTTAGTTTCATGGCGGCTTTTTCCTGCTTGCCTCTCCAGCGGTCAAGGCTGATAAGGGTGCACAACCGCCGTTACGACCGAAGGCGAAAATGGTGATGGGTTGCGTTGATCGTCGTTAAAAACCGGAAAGCGTTCGCCCCATGGGGAGACCGTTGGTCTTTCGATATCATTACGGTCGGTGGTTGTAAAGTGGAAAGCACAATTTGGGGGGTAATAAAATGATGAGTGGCACTATATATGGTGTTGGGCAACTAATCCTTCTTCAACAGCAGATAGAGCAGCGCCATGCGGATGTACAACCCGTTCCGGGCCTGCTGAAAATAACGTGCCCGGGGATCGTCGTCCACTTCCTTGGGGATTTCGTCCACCCGGGGCAGTGGATGCATGATGATGGCGTCCGGTTTCATGGTCCGGACCCGGTCCGGGGTAAGGATGTATTTGCCGGCGGCCATCCGGTAGTCTTCGGGGTCATGGAAGCGCTCCTTCTGGATGCGGGTCATGTAAATGCAGTCCACTTCAGGGGCGATGCCGGCCAGGTCGGTCTCTTCCCGCCACGGGACGTTGTTTCTATCCAGGTAAGCCTTGATGTCTCCCTCCATTTTACACACCGGCGGTGACACGAAGATGAGCTCCACGTTTTCATACTTGGTAAGCAGATAAGAGAGGGACCGGACCGTTCGGCCGTAGCGAAGATCGCCCACCAAGGCGATTTTCAGGCTGTCCATGCCGCTGAAGTCGTCAACGATGGTATACATGTCCAGCAGGGCCTGGGTGGGGTGTTGGCCGGCACCGTCACCGGCATTGATTACCGGGACGCTGGAAATTTCCGCCGCCCGTGCTGCGCTGCCCGCCTCGTTGTGGCGCATGACGATTACGTCGGCGTAACCGCTCATGATCCGGGTGGAGTCGGAGAGGCTTTCCCCCTTGGACGCGCTGGAGAACTCCCGGGCGTTTTCGGTGGTGATCACCGATCCGCCCAGTCGCAGCATGGCGCTTTCAAATGAAAATCGCGTACGGGTGGAAGGCTCGTAGAACAGGGAGGCCATGATTCGGCCTTCCAGTGACTTGGCAAAGCGGCGTTCACCGCAAACGTCCGCCTTCATCCGATCGGCGGTTTGGAAAACAACCTCCAGCAGGTCCCGATCAAACTGCTGAGACTCGATCACGTGTGTCAAGGGAAAGGTAGCCATGGGAAATTCCTCCTTAATTTGTTCTTTCCAGCACAAATTCGGTGCCGGCTTTACCGATTGCGGCATCGGCTATACGGTCGACCCGGGTAATCACCGCCCGCTTGCCGCTGCCGCCGACGAACTGCATGGCCGCTTCCACCTTGGGCAGCATGGCACCGGCCGAAAAATGGCCATCGAGAATCTGTTTGGCCGCTTCCTCCAGATCCACTGAGGTCAGGTAGTGCTCGTCGGGTTTACCGAAATTCAGCGCCACTCCGTCCACGTCCGTGGCCATGATGAAAAGGTCCACGCCCACCTCTTCGGCCAGGCGGGCGCTGGCCAGGTCCTTGTCGATGACTGCGTCCACGCCGTCGAACGTGCGTCCGGTGCGCACCACCGGAATGCCGCCGCCACCGCAGCAGATCACGATGAACCCCATATCGATCAGGGCCTTGATCTCCCTTTTTTCGACGATGGTCACCGGTTTGGGGGAAACCACCACGCGCCGGTAGCCTTCGGGCGTTTTGACCGTGGGGTAGGGCAGGGTGGCGGCTTTGGCTTTGGTGAATACCGGTCCCACCGGCTTGGAGGGCGATTTAAAGGCCTTGTCGGTTTCATCCACGACCACATAGCTGATCAGGCTGACCAGCGGCTGGCCGTCGATGCCCATGGTCATGAGGGCTTCATCCAGGGTGGATTCGATCATGTAGCCGATCTGTCCTTGGGTCTGGGCCACGAGAATTTCCAGAGGCAGTCGGGCGACCGCGTCGCAGCATTCTTGCTGAAGCAGCAGGTTGCCCACCTGGGGGCCGTTGCCGTGGGTGATGATGATCCGGTAATTTTTGGAGAGCCGGGCGATCTCGGTCACCGGGGTCTTCAGGTTTTCGAACTGCTCCTCCACCGTGCCGGTCTGCCCCTTCCGGATCAGGGCGTTTCCGCCCAGGGCCACCAATAGTACGGGTTTTTGATCGGGTTTGGTTGTCATCGGGTTTTCCCGCAGATCTTCAGGAGGATGGCATTTTGGGCATGCATGCGGTTTTCCGCTTCGTCGAAGATGATCGACGCCTTGGATTCGAGCACCGAATCGGTGGTCTCCACGCCGCGTTCGGCAGGCAGGCAGTGCATGAACAGGCTCTTTTTGCCGGTGGCGGCCATCAGTTCGTTATCGACCTGGAACCCCTGGAAGCGGGATTTGCGTGTTTCCAGCTCATCTTTTTTCCCCATGGAGGCCCACACATCCGTATAGACGATGTCGGCATCCTTGACGGCCGCTTTCGGGTCGTGACTGATTGTAATCTCCGACAGGCCGGCCTGGCGGGTATCGGCAATGGTCTTTTCGTTGGGCGTGTAATCATCCGGGCAGGCGCAGACAAAGTGGATGGGCAACCGCCGGGCCAGGTGCAACCAGGAGTGAACGATGTTGTTTCCGTCACCCACGTAGACCACCTTCAGATCGTTCAGGTGGCCGCGGTGCTCTAAAACGGTGAACATGTCCGCCATGATCTGGCAGGGATGGTTGTAGTCGGTCAGACCGTTGATCACGGGCACCGATGCGTATTCGGCCAGCTCCAGCACATGCTCGTGGGCGAAGAGCCGGGCCATAATAACGTCGTTGTAACGGGCCACGACCCGGGCGATGTCTTTGACCGCTTCGCGCTTGCCGATTTCGATGTCCGACGGCCCCAGGTAAAGGGCATGGCCGCCCATGCGGAAAAAACCCGTTTCAAAGGAGATGCGCGTGCGGGCCGATGGCTTGGCGAAGATCATGGCCATGGTATGGTCCTTAAATGGCTTGTAGTCCTCGCGCCGTTTGAAACGTGCTTTGACCGCTTTGGCCAGGGCAAAGGTCTCATGGATTTCGTCGGCGGTGAAGTCGGTCACATGTAGAAAATCGCGTTTCACGGGTCTTCCTCTTTTTTCATTCAGCCTGTCAGCACGGCATCGATCTGCTCCAGTGCCCAGTCCACCGCTTCTTTTTTGATGACCAGTGGCGGGGCGAAGCGGATGGTGTTTTCATGGGTCTCCTTGCACAACATGCCCCTGTCGGCCAGCTGGTAGCAGAACCGGCGGGCACCGCCGGCTTCGGGGAACAACTCCAAGGCGATCATCAGACCGCGGCCACGGATCTCCTTGATATGCCGGCTTTGGATCTGTTTCAGGCCGTCCAGGAAACAGTCGCCCATTTCGGCGGCGTTTTCAATCATCTTTTCTTCTTTGAGTACCCGCATGGCAGTGCGGGCGATAGCGCAGCCCAGCGGGTTGCCGCCAAAGGTGGAACCGTGATCGCCGGGTTGTAGCACATCCATGACCTCTTTGTTGGACAGGACGGCAGATACCGGATAATAGCCGCCGGATAGGGCTTTGCCCACCAGGGTGAGGTCCGCCTCGATCCCTTCGTGCTCCTCGGCCAGCAGCCGGCCGGTGCGGCCCAGACCGGTCTGGATTTCATCCAGGATCAGCACCACGTTGTGCCGGTCGCAAATTTCGCGGGTGGCCTTGAGGTAACCTGTCGGCGGAATAATGACCCCGGCTTCACCCTGGATGGGCTCCACCAAAAAACCGGCGGTGTTGGGGGTGATGGCCGCTTCCAGGGCGTCGGCATCGCCGAAGGGAATGATCTTGAAACCCGGGGTGAAGGGACCGAAACCGCTGCGGGCCGTCGGGTCGGTGGAAAAACCCACGATGGTGATTGTGCGGCCGTGAAAGTTGTTGGCACAGACGATGATCTCCGCCTTGTCCTCGGGGATCCCCTTGATCTGGTAACTCCATTTTCTGACCGCCTTGATGACGGTTTCCACGGCTTCGGCGCCGCTGTTCATGGGCAGCACTCTGTGGGAACGGGTCATTTCGCAGATCTCTTTGTAAAAATATCCCAGCTGATCGTTGCGAAAGGCCCGCGAGGTGAGGGTCAGGTTGCGGGCCTGGGCGATCATGGTTTTCATGATTGCCGGGTGGCAGTGGCCCTGGTTGACCGCACTGTAGGCAGCCAGACAGTCCAGGTATTTTTTGCCGTCCACATCCCATACCCAAACGCCTTCACCCTTGGTCAGGACGACGTTTAACGGTTTGTAGTTGTGGGCGCCGTATTCGTTTTCGAGATCGAGATATTCCTGGGTGTTCATGGGGTCCCTCCTTTTTTCGCCGGTTCCTTTTCGTCCGATTGTCCACCTGACAAAATGGCTCCCAGGTCCCGACACCGGCGGTTGCATGTTTTTTGGCCCGGCCCGGCAGTCCTTTAAGCCGGTGGATCTCCGCCGGTGTGGCCCGCTGCGCGGCGATTCCCGCCACATTGCCCTCGGCCCCTTTCCGAAATTCGGAGCGTTCGGCCAGGGTGATTTCTCGATGGAAAATAAAATTCATTTTGACGGCCATCCATAAGTCGAATACAATATAGCCAGGCCGCTGGAGTTGCATAATTGGTATGTCGCTGCTGCATGTCCATATGGATCGCCGTTCATCGCTTCCTGCTCTCGCCTGTTATATATCGGTTCTCATCTATTAACAACGTCGGCCGGGGAGGTGACTGATGGAGAAGATCCTGACGACGATTGGGGTTGCGGACAACGGTGGCAGACGCCGGATCCGGGACCGGCGTTTCCTGGTTTCGGCGCCATTTACCCGGGAACGGCGAACCAACTGGGATCGGCGCAACGGATACGACCGGCGACTCAGGCGTCTCTTCGTATACCCGGAGGACCGGCGAGCCGCCGAGCAATAGATCTTCGATCAGCCTTGAGCGAGTTTTGCCTCGACACGCTCCTACCGATTTTGAGCCAAGGAGTGCGCCGAAGGCAAAAACCGGTTACGACGTCCGTTTGTTGCCCCCGCTTCTCAGTATTTTGTCACCGGACTTTCCTCCTCCGTCAACAACCGGCAAGTGGCCTGCCGACAGAATCCCGCAATCTCGCTGCCGTTGCTCTGGTGGTCCCGTCCCAGATGGAAATTGAGCCAGGACGAGGTGTTGTTCAGTTCCCACATACGCGGGGGGACACATCCGTCGCACATCTCCTTGATTTTTCCCTTGGATGCCAGCCGTTTGTGGGCGCGGAACCAGATACACCGCCGGTCCGGGTTTACCTCGCACATGCCGTGGCGGCTGCCGCCGCAGGCGCCGTTGCGGGTGTGCTTGGGACATCCTGATTCGGGGCACAGAAAACCCACATGCTGGATAGCGCAGTCACCACACCGCTGGCAACCCAGCAGGACGCGTTTTATAGGGTGTTCGGCCAGGTGTATGAACAGCCGGCCGGCCATGCCGCGGTCCAGTGTTCGGCCAATCGTTCGAAACACGGGTGCCGCTGGTGAATCGAGATTGAAAAACACGTCGTGGGCGTGTCGCATCAGGGGATAGAGCACCCGGTCGACCACCGGCACCGGCTGGGGGTGCTGGCCGAAAACGGGTGAAGCCGCCGGATTCGGCGGCGCCTCCCGGAATGCGTAAAAACCGTCGGGCTGCGGATAATTGAACCGGGGGAGAAATTCCTGCCAGTCGTCCTTGATCTGAGCCATGCGGTCCAGGATCATCCCTGCCGTAGAAAAGTCACGGTGAATACCCCCGATGTGGATACCCCGATACCCCAGGCCCTTGAGCACTGCGCCCAGGCGTGCCGCCCGTTCGATGGCCGCTGTTTTTCCATTTTTCTTGTCCTGCCATTCCCGAACAACGGTGTTTAGGAGTCGGTCGGTAACGACGGCGCCCGGTACCCGTCCCTGATTCATGATGCGGGCTGCGTTGGGGGTGAGCAGATAAACCGATCCCAGGGTGGGGATCTGAAGGTTCATATGCCGCTGAATGCCGATCAGTTCATGGAATTTACGGGCATCGTAGCCCAATTGGGTGATGGCGAACTGAGCGCCGGCAGCTACTTTGCGGCTCATCTTGGCATACTGGGCCAGGCATTCCCCTTCGGTCTGCTTGAACGGGGAAACGGCGCAACCGGTGAAATAACCGTCGGGATCCCCGGCAGCGTTGATTCGTTTGCCGATCAGCATGAGCATGATCTGCAGGGTTACCGAATCCAAGTCGAATACCGGCGCCCCCTGGCCACCGAAGCCCTTGCCGGAATAATCGCCGGTCAGGACCAGGATGTTTTTCATGCCTATCATGGCCAGCTGCAGGGCCCGGCTTTCCATGCCCACGCGGTTCATGTCCCGGCAGGTAAAGTGAACGATGACGTCCATTCCGATGGAAAAAATTCGGTAGCCGATGGCATCGGGACTCAGCGCCGGGTTGCCGCCGGGGTTGTCCGTGATGGAGACTGCGGATACGCGACCGTCGGCGAAGGCGTCTCGGGCAATGCCCATGACCGTGTCAACCGAACGACCGGTGGATTCCCGCCCGGGTACCAGTTCCAGGGTCACCACGAACTGCTCCGGGTCTAAAATGTCGGTTTGAAAAACGCGCAGCATGGGGGCGAATACCTTTCAAGTGCTTGCCGTTATTGACGGTAAGTTCCTAAACATTAAAGATCTTCCGTTTATATCCCTATCCGCTTTTTTCATCAGGGTGCCGCACCGGCCTGCAGATTCCCCGCTGCCGCCACAACCGTGAGAAGGGTGCACCCACCGGCAAGACGTCCTTCTCCAGACGGTCGATCTCTACGGACACGGTTTCACATGCATAATCCGGGTCCCAGGGATCGATGATCAAGGCGCCTTTATCCAGGGGCCACCACCGCTGCAAGATGGGTGCCGGCCAGGATCGGCGGCGGGATTCGGCCATCAGGTCGTCGAGGCCGGTAAAAGGAAGCATCTGGTGCAGGGTCACCAGGGTCGGGGGGCTTAGCGGCAGGGTGCCCCGTGCGTTTTCCACCAGCGCCTTTTCGGGAGTGGCCCAGGTGCCGTGCACCGTTTCATGATTGTCCGGCCGGCACGCTTGATCCTGTTCGACAGGTGCCACGAAAAAAAATGTGTCGAAGCGTATCGGCATCAGTTTCGGGGTGATCCAGTGATGCCAACGACCCAGCTTGGAGAGAGAGAGGACGAGGCCACTATCATGTATCTGCCGAGTGAATGGGATGCCGCTGCTTGCGCTTGGTTCCGGACCGGAGATTTCTTGCAGGGGGGCAGCCAGCAGCAGCCCGGCCTCCTCCCAGGTTTCCCGGATTGCCGCCACGGCAAAGGGCAGCATCCGGTCCACCTCGCCATCCAGGGTCTGGGACAACCGGTCCACGGGAAGATCCACGTGGTTTAGCCAAAAGGCCGTATCCAGGTCTTCGGCTTCCAGGTTGCCGCCGGGAAAGACATAGGTGCCCGGCATAAATTTACTGGCGGCACTGCGGCGCAGCAGATAGACTTCAAAGCCCGCTTCGTGTTTACGGGCGAGAATGAGGGTTGCAGACGGTGATGGCGTTGCTGGACGGTGGGCTTGAGCTGCCATGAAGGTAAAGGATTCCTTATAAGTTGCGATACAGCTGTTTGGTATCTTAATCGTCGGCAAAGGTTGGGCGGTTTTTCCAAAAAGGAGGAGGTCTGAATTTGGAATTTATTTATCCTTAAGGGTCCCGCCCCGGTAATTTTTTGAGTATTTCTCTTGAACCTTCGAACCCGCGACCTTTCCAATCATTCGGCGGGCTGGTGGTGACCGTCATCGATCACTTCCCGGATAGCATGGGAGAGTTTTTCCATGCCAAAGGGTTTTTGGATGAATCCGTTGCATCCATGATCGATGATGGCCGAGGCATCGCCCATGCTGTAGCCGCTGGCCAGCAGTACTTTGATATCCTGTTTGACCGTGCGTAACCGGTCAAAGACCTCTTCGCCTCCGATATCCGGTAAAATCATGTCCAGAATCACCAGGTCGATCTGCTGGTGGGCATCGGAAAAAATACGGACCGCCTCCTCGCCGCAGCAGGCTTTTAGCACGGCGTATCCCATTTTTTCGAGCATTTTCACGCCGACATCCAGAATATAGGGCTCATCATCTACCAATAAAATGGTTTCCGGTCCTTTTAGGATGCCCTTCGGTTCGGGTAACGGCGTCTTGACGGTCTCCAGTGAGACGGGCAGGTAGACGCTGAAAGTAGTCCCGCGGCCGGTCTGGCTTTCAAAATCCACTATGCCGTCGTGGTTCTTCACGATACCGAACACCGAGGCCAGCCCAAGGCCTGATCCACAACCGAATTCCTTGGTGGTGAAAAAGGGGTCGAAGATCCGATGGGAGATGACTGGGTCGATGCCTTTACCCGTATCGGTCACCGATACCCGTACATAGTTGCCATGGCTGATTTCAAAAGGTTTGACGAATTTCCCGTCGATGGTGACATTCTGGGTTTCGAGATATAGAGAGCCTTTTTCCGACATGGCCTGCCAGGCGTTGAGGTAGAGATTGATCAGGACCTGTTCGATCTGTCCCCGGTCGGCGGAGACCATCTGAATGTTGGGTTCATAGGTTTCATGGATACGGATGGATTTCCGGGTCCGGCCGAAAAGGGCGGCCGTTTCGGCCACCACATCGTTTAGGTTCACCGGTTTGACCACGTATTTACCGCCCCGGGCAAATCCCAGCAGCTGACGGGTCAGGTTTGCACCGCTGTCCACCAGCTGCTCAATGCAGTGGACATTGTCGAACAGTGGATGCGCGTGGTTGACATCCAGATACATCAGGGAGAGGTTTCCCTGAATTCCCATGAGCAGGTTGTTGAAGTCATGGGCGATGCCGCCGGCCAGGGTGCCGATGGCTTCCATCTTCTGCGCCTGCTGGAGTTTGCTTTCCACATTTTTTTTCTCGGTAATATCGATGCTGACGCTCTGGTATTCTATGGTGTTGCCTTGTTCATCGAACAACGCGCTGTCGGTCCACTGCCGCCACAAGGTCTCCTCGGCATCGGTCCGGCAGCACTGTTCGTAAGTGACCATGGGATTTACCGAACCCAGGCGCTGCAACCGTCTTTTCATCTTCAGTCCTTCGGTGTCGGAAAAGAAAGTGAAAATATTGGTGTCCAAAAGGGTTTCGTCGGAAATCTCAAAGTGTTTCATGAACCGAATGTTGGCAAATGTGAGGTTTCCGTTGGGCAGGTAGCGACACACCATGGCCGGCATGTCCCGGGAAACGGAGCGGTATCGGTCCTCACTTTCCCGAAGGGCCTTTTCGACGCGTTTGCGCTCTTCGATTTCATTGCGCAGTTGATCGTTGGCGGCTTCCAGCGCCTCGGTACGTTGTTGCACCCGCCTTTCGAGCCGTTCGTTGGCCCTCTTTATCCCGGATTCCGCTTGCTTCCGGGCGGTGATGTCATGGGTGACCACCACGGCATGGGTAATTTGACCGTTGTCGTCCCGGTAAGGATTGTAGGTGACCTGATAGCAGCGCAGTTCCTTGCCGTCGAACTTGAACCAGTCTTCAGAGTTGGTCACTTTGCCGGCAAAACAATTGTCGAGCCTGGGTCTGATGATCGAGTCGAACTGCTTCCGTCCCCAGACGGCGGCGACGCTTTTGCCGACAATGTTTTTGCGATCTTGCCCCCGGGCCAGGCAATAGGCCTGGTTGACGCTTTCATAAACATAATCTCGGTCGACCATGGTGAGCAGTTGATCGGCCGCATTGGCGATAAACTGAGTTTTACGCCGGGCCTCTTTTTCCCTCTCCAAAAGCCGTAGCTTTCGACGAAGGGCCTCGTTTTGCGCTATTAATTTTTCCACGATTGATTATTAAGCATTCTGCGGCTCATTTAGGATTCGTTGATCTAATACTATCCATAGACTGTAAACCCCCGGTTCGTCAACACGTGGTTGCAATTGGGTTGCGGTGTCCAAAGGGGAGTTGCGTAGATGGTCCCAATTCAAACGTCATCGCCTTTCTGATCATGGGGACCGGACGAGCCGCCGACGGTTGGAAACGGGTTAAATGTAAGAATTTATGTTGACATCTGTTTCAACAACACTATATTAGCGCACCAGCAAGCTGATCGGTAGTAGAGGGTCCCCCATCTGGTGTGGTCATTGCCAAATGCGGGATCTTTTTATTTCACCTTAACGCAAAAGACGGAGCGCTTCAACCGGTCAGGCAATGCGCTCACAACCAGAGGGGATCATGGCAACACGCATCGACAACATCAGAAACATCGGCATTAGCGCCCATATCGATTCAGGGAAAACCACGCTTACCGAACGGATCCTGTTTTACACCGATCGGATCCACGCCATCCACGACGTCAAGGGCAAGGACGGGGTGGGCGCAACCATGGACTCCATGGAGCTTGAGAAAGAGCGGGGGATCACCATCGCCTCCGCGGCCACCTATTGCGAGTGGAAAAAACATGAGATCAACATTATCGATACACCGGGCCATGTGGATTTTACCATCGAGGTCGAGCGCAGCCTGCGTGTGCTGGATGGTGCCATTCTCGTTCTCTGTTCGGTGGGTGGGGTACAGAGCCAATCCATCACCGTGGATCAGCAGATGAAACGCTATAAGGTTCCATGCATCGCGTTTGTCAACAAATGCGACCGCAGCGGCGCCAATCCCTTTCGCGTGATCGCGCAACTCAAGGATAAACTGGGCCACAACGCGGTGGCCATGCAGATTCCCGTGGGACTCGAAGCCGATCACGAAGGTGTCATCGACCTGGTGACGATGAAGGCGCTCTATTTTGACGGTGATAACGGCCAAACCATCCGTATGGAGGAGATCCCGGAAGTCCTTGTGGACTCTGCCGTGGAACAGCGGGAGGCGCTTATTGATGCCGCTTCCCTGTTTTCCGATGAACTGACCGAAGCGGTTCTTGAAGAGGGACCCGTTACGGAAGCGATGCTCATCGACGCGGTGAGAAAAGGGACCCTGGAGCGGAGACTCACGCCCGTATTCATGGGCTCCGCCTACAAGAACAAAGCGGTTCAGCCACTTCTGGATGCGGTCACCCGATTGCTGCCCTGCCCGGCGGATGTGGAGAACCAGGCGCTGGATCTGGACCATGACGAGGCCGTGATCACGCTGATCTCCGATTCCACCAAGCCGACCGTGTCGTTGGCCTTTAAACTGGAGGATGGTCAATATGGCCAGCTCACCTATATCCGTGTTTACCAGGGAAAACTGGCCAAGGGTGACACCGTGGTGAATGTGCGTACCGGCAAAAAGGTTAAGCTCGGCCGTCTGGTGCGTATGCACGCCAACCAGATGGAAGAAATCTCCGAAATTTCCGCCGGGTACATCGGTGCTCTGTTCGGTGTCGACTGCGCATCGGGTGACACCTTCACCGATTCCAGGGTAAATCTGACCATGACCTCCATGTATGTGCCGGATCCGGTGATTTCCCTGGCCATTGTCCCCAAGGATAACAAAGCGGAAATCAATATGTCCAAGGCGTTGAACCGCTTTTCCAAGGAAGATCCCACCTTCCAGACTTATATGAGCAAAGAGACCGGGGATACGATCATCTCCGGCATGGGTGAGCTTCACTTAGAAGTATATATCGAACGCATGCGTCGGGAGTACGACGCCGAAGTAACCAGCGGCGCGCCTCGGGTGGCCTACCGGGAAACCATCACGCGCCGGGCCGAGTTCGATTACACCCACAAGAAGCAGACCGGCGGGTCGGGCCAGTTCGGCCGGGTGGCCGGTTACATGGAGCCGGTTGAAGGCGAAGATTTTGTTTTTGACAACAAAGTGACCGGTGGATCCATACCCACGCCTTATATTCCGGCTTGTGAGAAGGGCTTCAGAAAGTGCTTGGCCAAAGGGCCCAAAATGGCCTTTCCGGTTACCGGCGTCAAGGTGGTGATAGACGACGGTGCTTCCCATAGTGTGGACTCGTCTGACATGGCATTTCAGGCTGCCGCTCGGGGGGCTTTTCTGGAGGGTTATATGAAAGCCGCGCCGGTGATTCACGAGCCGATCATGAAGGTGGCCGTGGAGACCCCAACCGAATTCCAGGGTGGGGTCATGGGCTCGTTGAACCAACGTCGCGGCATGATTGTCGGTTCCCAGGAAGAGGGGCCCATGTGCGCCATTGAATCTCAGGTGCCTTTGGCTGAGATGTTTGGGTACGCGACGGTGCTTCGTTCCCTGACCCAGGGAAAAGCCCAGTTCACCATGGAATTTGCCACCTACCGGCAGGTTCCCCGGAGCATTTCTGAAGATATTGCCAGGAAGCGTCAGGAAGAGAAAAAGAATGTCGCCTGATCATGGGATCCTCTTTTTTCCTGTCTCAAAGAAGGAGGCACATGGGTTCGGTGATCACCACAATTGACACGGACGAATGGAAAAATGCCCGGAAACGGGCGCAGACCCAACCATACACGTCCCCGGCCTTATCCGTCGCAGACGAGCATGTCTGTAAAAATCCCCGGGAGGCCAGGGGGCTTCGCAACAAGGCCAGGGTCATTAATTTGAAAGAGAGGAACTTGGATATGCTGAAAAATGACCTGATCCTCAGAAACCCGCTGAGGTTGATGGACCACGAAAACGAGGCGATTGTTCCGCAAGGGGGGTTCGGGGCCGTGCTGGCCCGTGCCGGTGTGGGTAAAACCGCCCTGATCGTTCAGGTGGCCCTCAACACCATGCTGCAGCAGAAAAACGTACTCCATGTGAGCCTCAACGATCCGGTGGATAAGGTGAGCCTGTGGTACCAGGAGGTGCTCAACAGCCTGGCCCATCAGTACCATGTACGGCAGATCAAGGAATTGTGGGAATCCATCCAGATGAACCGGTTCATCATGACCTTCAAGGTGGAAGGCTTTAGTGTGCCCAAACTGGAGGAGCGGGTCAAGGATCTCAAGGAACGGCAGATATTCGACCCCCATATGGTGATCATCGATGGCCTGCCCTTTGATGAGCGCCTGAGAACACCGCTGGCGGGCCTCAAGGCCTTCTCCGAAAACCATCGCCTGCACCTGTGGTTTACCGTAACCACGCATCGGCACGAAGAGCCGGGCATGGACGGCCTGCCGGTTCAGCTGGCATCTGTTGCCGACCTGTTCGATGCCGCTATCCAGCTTCAGCCGGAAGGAAAGAAGATTCATATCCGCCGCTTAAAAGGCGGTCCTGAAGGTGAAACGATCTGTGACCAGCTGCTGGATCCGTCAACCATGCTGATTCAGGATCCGAAAGAGGGCCGATAACGGTCCGATTGGAAATTGAAAGCCGGTCGCGATGCCTGTGGGATCGCGACCGGCTTTTTTTATCGATTAAGCCCGCCCTCAGACGGTGCGGTGGGCGCCGTTCTCCGGCCTCGGTCCCGTGTCCTTTCAGTCGGTCTTTGACCCCGGCGGTGCTTCAACCGGTGTCGTTACCTGTGGGGGCCATTTTCGAATGTGATTACAAAAATTGCCGATGATTCGATATACGCGTTCGGCGCCTGCTCCCAGCAGAATACCGTGGCGCTGGAAATTAAACAACACCAGCTGCTTATCCGTCGATCCTATCAGTTTAAATATTTTTTCGGTGCCTGAGGGATTGACCACCGGATCCCCCTGTGACTGGACGACCAGGGCCGGTGCCGTAATCCGGGGTAGTCTTGGCTCCAATGACGACATGAGTCGATCCAGTTCGCGAATCCCGGAGATGGGATTTTTGAAATAATTGATCTGCGGGTTCTCCGGCTGGTTATCCACAAATGTCTTTTTGGCATCGTCCAGGTGAATCCGCGACATGAAGCGGTTCCACACATCCACGGCAGGAACGAAACGGGCAGATACATCCTGCAGCTGCAGCGGGGTGGAGACAGCAAACACGCCTTCCACTGCGGGCACCCGTTGGGCCAGATCCAGAGCCAGGCCGGCACCGGCTGAAAACCCGCCGGCGATCACCCGCCGGCACAGGTTGCCGAGGACGGCATAGCCGGCATCCATGGAATCGATCCAATCCTGAAAGGTGCAGGCGGCCAGGTCCTCCGGGGCGGTGCCGTGTCCCTTCATACGGGGAGCGTATACCCAGAATCCCATTTTTCCAAGGTGTTCAGCCAGCCCTCTAACTTCCGCCGGTGCTGCCATGTACCCGTGGGCCAGGACGACCCCCACCCGGCGGCGGTCCCCTTTGATCAGAAAGGGTCGACCCACACTGCGGGGCTTGGCGGTTTCAAAACCGGCAAACGCGTCATAATCACGGTCGAAATCATCCAATGCGCGTTTGATGAGATAGCGGGCAACCTTGCGCTTCAGCCAGAATCCGGGTTGCCAGCAAAGGCGTGAGATGCGGCGCTGCAGCCGCGTCAGCGGCTCCACTTCGTTGGCGCTTACCGCGATGGGGTTTTCGATTCGGGATCGATCAAAATTGAAGATCGTGGCCAGGCGGTCGGCATCCTTTTCAAGAACGGGTCCGTCGGCGGCCAGCACGCCTTTTTCTACGGCGATCTCTACGAACTCACTGTATTTGTGGTAACGGTCGTCGGTGAGCAGGTGCACCTGGTCCTTGTCGAAGCTGTTGTGCAGATAAACATGGTCTGAACCGTTATTTATTTGTGAGGCCAGAAACACCCGTCGTTTCAGATTCGCTTTGTTGATGCGGCGGGTCGGCGATTTTTTGAGGCAGGCGGCGAACAGATGATCGTGATTGACCGTGGTCATCCGATAGATGGCAGCCATGTATTGTTGCATGATTTTCAGCGCTTCCCGCCGCATGATCTTATAGGAGGGGATTCGGTCATCGAAGCCGATGGGCGCCGAAGATCGAATGTCGCACTGGATTGCCCGGCAGGAGAGGCTCGCGGTGATTTCAATGGGATCGCCGAAGCGTATGTCGATATCTACCCCGGAGAGCAGCATGGCGCCTTCGGTCATGATCTCTTCGGCCACGCGTTCCGGCAGATCGTCCACCAAACGTTCGGCCAGGCGGCTCAAGGCGTTGTCCCGTGCCCGCATCGGGTAATAGGTGAGGTTCACCGGCACGATGCAGGTGGGCTTCCGGCTGATGCTGTCCACGGAGGGCAACTGGAACCGGTTTGCAAGCTGTTGGGCTTCTTCGGGGCATGACCGGGCCATCTCCGACATTCGTTGGCGGTAGAATTCGGTTCTCAAGGCCAGGGTGGCAGCGCCGCTGTGGGGCGGGTGTTTGCCGCCGGCGTAGGAGATCATGAACCGCCCTTTTTCCATGATCTGTTTATTTTTGACCATGCGGCCTTCTGGAAATATGATCCAGCAGGCCTCGGCGGTGAGCAGGGTTTTAACCATCAGCAGGTCCCGGTCCGGCGCTTGGGTGGAAACGGAGCCCATCTGCTCCAGATACCGTCCGAATTTTCCCACAAACAACTCTGAGGCGGCCAGTGACCATACCGGTCTCCCGGTCAGCCGATGCAGATGGTAAGGCAGAAAAACGGTCTCGATTCGCGTGAAATGATTCACCACGAAGATGGTCGGGCCGTTGGGTAGATTTTCTGCACCGTGGATGTTCAGACGGGCACGGGTGAGACCGGTGATGGTTTTAATGGCCAGTCCGGTGGTGCGGTATGCGAAATGGTTCATCGATCAATTCAGGTCGAAATATATGGACGTGTATTCATGTGGTTGACACCGCTTCATCTAACTATTAGATTACACCGCTTGGACTTAAAAATAAAGGGAATTTAAGGAGACGACAGGTGTATTCGAAAATACTCAAACTGCGCTTTCCCGTGACGGAAGTTCAGAAACCGCTGGTCTGCAAACTGGCCCTGGAATACGGTCTGATGTTCAACATCCTTAATGCAGGTATCCTTCCGCGCAAGGAGGGCTTTATGGTGCTGGAGGTCTCCGGCAGCAAAAAGAGCTATAAAGAGGGGGTCAACTACCTGAAACGCCAGGGGGTAGATGTGCAAAACGCCTCCCAGGAGATCAAACGTAACGAGAAAAAATGCACCCACTGCGGATCCTGCACGGCTGTGTGTCCCACCGGCGCCCTGTCCGTCAAACGACCGGAGATGGTGGTGGAATTTGATCAGCAGAAATGCAGCGTTTGTAAACTATGCGTCACCGCATGCCCGCCGCGGGCCATGGAAGTGCGTCCCACCAAGCAGCTCTTTTTTAAATGACAGACACCATTGCCATTGCCGTATCCGGCGGCGTTGATTCTCTGGTTTGCGCCTATCTGCTCAAACAGCAGGGGCACGACATTTTCGGCGTCCATTTTCTCACCGGTTTTGAAAAATCAGCCGAACCGGGATGGAAAGAGGTCCGCCGTCTCTTCAGGAAAATGGATATTCCGGTTGTTATCATCGATCTGAAGATACCGTTCAAGGCCGAGGTCGTGGATTATTTCACCGCCGCCTACCAGGATGGAAAAACGCCCAACCCGTGTCTGGTTTGTAATCCGACGATCAAGTTCGGTGCGCTGCTGGCCGAGGTACGCCGATTGGGTGCCTCCCGTCTGGCCACCGGTCATTATGCTCGGGTGGAAGCGGATCAGGAGGGGCGATATCGGCTGTGCAAGGGCCTGGACAAAGACAAGGACCAATCCTATTTTCTTTCCCGCCTCACACAGGATCAACTGGCCCGTGCCTGTTTCCCTTTGGGGATATGGACCAAAGAAAAAGTCAAGGCGTTGGCTGCAGAAAAGGGGCTGCAGCCGGTGAGCGCAAAAGAGAGCCAGGATGTGTGCTTCATCAAGGATGTCCACTATGCTGAGTTTCTCATCCGGAGCAACAACATCTGCAAGCAGTCGGGAGATATCGTGGACGCCGCCGGGAATCGGGTGGGCTGCCACGACGGGCTGCACCGATATACCGTGGGTCAGCGTCGCGGCATCAACTGTCCGGCCGGCCAAGCCTATTACGTCGTGCGGATCGATATCCGACACAACCGCCTGGTGGTGGGGTCCAAAGCGGACCTGTGTACCCAAAGCTGTCGGGTGACGGATATGAATTGGATTATCGCCTTGCCCGAAAACCCCATCTTGGCCGATACGCGAATTCGATACCGTCACCGGGCCGTGGTGTCGATGGTGTCGCCCGTTGGGCATGATGGTGCCGTGGTTCGATTCGAGCAGGCCCAGACTGCCGTCGCACCGGGGCAGGGGGCGGTTTTTTATCGCGGCGATGAGGTCATCGGTGGCGGGTGGATCGTTGGGACCACAAGATAAAATGAAGAAAATCGTTATTAAAACGCTGGGCTGCAAGGTCAACCAGTGCGAATCCGAGGCTATCGGAAATGCACTGGTGGAATCGGAACAGGGCTTTTCGGCCGTTGGCGATGGCATGGCCGATGTGGTCATTGTCAATACCTGCACGGTGACCCGTAAGGCCGCCATGCAGAGCCGTCAGGCAGTCCGCCGGGCCATCCGGGACAATCCCGATGCCCGCATCGTGGTTACCGGCTGCCATGCTCAGATCGCACCGGCGGAACTGGCCGCCATCGATGGCGTTGACCGGGTCGTCGACAATCGGGACAAACACCGGATACCCCAGCAGATCCTTGCCGATTTGTCCGGATACGCCGTCCCTGAGGCACGGGCAACATGCCCGGACGTCACCGGTGCCGATCAATTTGCCGTGTTGCCCGCGATCGCCCACGGCGGCCGAACGCGTCCGTTTTTGAAAATACAGGACGGCTGCAACGCCTATTGTACCTATTGTATCGTTCCCCACGCCCGGGGAAGAAGCCGCAGCCTGCCCATGGACCAGGTGTTGGCCCAGATCGAACAGCTGGGACGGCTGGGATACCGGGAGGTGGTGCTGACGGGCATTCACATCGGCTGCTACGGCCGCGACCTGGTACCGGTTACCGGGCTGTATGATCTGCTGTGCCGCATCCGGGATGCCGGTGCCATCGATCGGGTTCGTGTCAGTTCCATAGAACCGGCGGAACTATCCGACGATATCATCTGCCTGGCGGTTGCCGGTGAAGATGTCGTCGGTCGGCTCTGCCCGCACTTTCATATCCCTTTGCAGAGCGGCGACGATGGGATCTTAAAGCGGATGCACCGCCCCTATCGCAGCGACTTTTTTAAGGATCTGGTCCAAACCGTCATCGGTCGGTTGCCCGATGCCGCTGTTGGTGTGGACACCATCATCGGTTTTCCAGGTGAGACGAATGACGCCTTTGAAAATACCTACGCCTTGATTCGGTCACTGCCCGTGGCCTATCTGCATGTGTTCCCTTTTTCCGCGCGTGAAGGGACGCCCGCCTTTTCATTTAAGGACCAGGTTCCACCATCGGTGATTAAGCAGCGCTGCCGACGGATGCGCCGCTTGGGTGCAGATCAGCGACGGGCATTCTATGGTCGCCGCGTCGGAAGAACAGCCGTCGTCCTGGTTGAAGAGACCCGGGACAGGACCGATGGACGCTTGAAAGGATTGACCGATAACTATCTCCCCGTGCACTTCGACGGGCCGGATGACTTTTACAATACCTTCCAGAAGGTTGAGGTTCGGCAGCTTTCATCCGATGGGGTGCCGGGTGGGATTGTAATTCCGTGAACCCAATCACCAGGGAAACCACAATACACCCGCCGAGGGCGCCGGGCCGTTCGTGTGGCGTTTCGACGCGGTCTTTTACCTGTTGTGGGTTCCTGTTGGGCTTTTTTCACCGGGTGGCCCCGGCGGTGATCAGCGGCGAATTGATGCATGATTTTCAGATCAGTGCCGCAGCATTGGGTAATTGGTCAGGGTTCTATTTCTCAGGTGGGATGATATTCAGGTCGCTGATTTTATAAAGCAGCGTTTTGTAGCTGATCTTTAATATCTTTGCGGCCTTGCTTCGATTCCAGTCGGTTTTGGCCAGCACATGGGAAATGATCTCCCGTTCCACCATTTCCACGGCCTCTTTCTTGGCGCTTTTCAGTGAAAATGATTGATTGTCAGGCGAATTCTTGCCGTCTAAATCGATAATTTGGGTCAGCGAGACCTGCTGGTTCGGACCATTCGTTGCTTCGCTTGTCGGGGATGACGTGCGTTCGCCGTTCAAAAGTTCGTCGACGATCTGGTTGCTGTCACCCAGTACCAACATCCGTTTCAAAACATTTTGAAGTTCTCGGACGTTTCCCGGCCAGCTATAGACGCACAGCCGGTCGATCACTTGGGCGCTTGGCTTTTCGATATGGCGGTCGTTGAGCATGGCGGCGTACTCTTTGGTATAGAAATCAATGAGCAGAGGAATGTCTTCGGGCCGCTCTCGTAGCGGAGACACGTGGATTTTGATGATATTCAGCCGGTAATAGAGATCCTCGCGGAATTTTCCTTCGTCGATCGCCTTTTTCAGGTCGTGATTGGTGGCGGCAATCACCCAGGTGTCTGTTTGGACCTCTTTTTCTGATCCCAGGGGTGAAAATCCTCCCCCGCTTTGAAGCACGTGAAGCAATTTGGCCTGAAGGGGAAGCGACATGTCGCCGATTTCATCCAGAAGCAAGACACCGCTGTGGGCAAGCTGAAACTTGCCTTTCTTTTTTTGTTCCGCACCGGTGAAAGCACCGCGCTCATAGCCGAAAAGCTCACTTTCCAGCAGCCCTTCGGGTAAAGCAGCACAGTTGATCTTGATGAAAGGCTTACCGAACCGGGGGGATTTTTGGTACAGGTTCTGGGCAACGACCTCTTTGCCCACTCCGCTTTCTCCGAAAACGACCGTATTCAACCCGGTGTGCGCCACATGCTCGATCAGCTCACGAACCCTCTCCATGTTCTTGCTTACACCGACGATGGGCGGCCCTGTTTTTGATTTGGAATGGTTACTCATCGGCTAATAGTTTTATTACCAGCTGTTCCAGTTCAGGAAGTTTAAATGGCTTTTCCAGCACGTGGTCGGCATGGGCTTCCTTGGCCAATGACTCCGGGTGTTCCCCCCAACCGGTGATGGCGATCACCGGTGTGTCAGGAAATTTTTTCTTAGCAATCGAAATGATGGCCACACCGCTGATGCTGGGCAGTACCAGATCGGTAATGATCAGATCGAAGGCGGCATCTTCGGCTTCAATATGTTTAAGCCCCTCGAGACCATTGGACGCAGAGACAACATCATATTTTTTCTTGGTGAAAAAATTGGTCAGGGCATTGAGAATCTCTTCGGCGTCATCGATGATCAACAGTTTGAAAGGCTTTTTCATTTCAGCCGCTTATCTTTTAAAAAAAAATGTTTTAAGGCCGACTCATTAGCTTGTTGGATCCTATACACGAATGTTATTAAAATGGCAAGTTTTTACATGATATTCGTCCACATAGCATTTATGTGGTTTCGATTCCCGCCGATAAGAAGATTGTGTGCCATTGCATTAATCTCTTTTCACTAAACGACGCTGCCGATGAAGATCCTGTTTTCAAAAGTTGTTTTCTTAATTGTTGCTTGATAAATTCGGCAAATTATGGTGAATGAGATCATCGAAAACACGTAAATAAGTGAGGATTCAGCATGCATCTCGAATACCAAAACGCCCTCGTCACCGGCGCTGCCGGATTCATCGGCTTTCACCTTTCCAGAAGACTCCTTGATGATGGATACCGCGTTTTTGGGGTCGACAATCTCAACGATTACTACGATCTTACGCTCAAGCAGGATAGGCTGGAAATGCTGAATTCATACCCCGGGTTTACCTTTTTCAAAACCGATTTGTCTGATATGGATCGACTCGAAGGGATTTTTAAAGCATATGGCATAGATGTCGTTGTCAACCTCGCCGCACAGGCCGGGGTGAGATATTCATTGACCAATCCCAATGCCTATGTGACGTCGAATTTGTCTGGATTCGTAAATATCCTAGAGTGTTGTAGACATCAAGCGGTTAAGCACCTTGTCTTCGCTTCTTCCAGTTCGGTTTACGGCGCCAACACCAATATGCCGTTTTCCGTCCATCACAATGTGGATCATCCGGTTTCTCTTTACGCGGCCTCCAAAAAATCCAATGAATTGATGGCCCACACCTACAGCCATCTTTTTGATCTGCCCTGCACCGGACTGCGGTTTTTTACGGTCTATGGGCCGTGGGGTCGCCCGGATATGGCCCTGTTTCTCTTTACCAAAGCCATACTCGAAGGTAAACCCATCGACGTATTCAACCACGGAAAAATGAGGCGTGACTTCACCTATATCGACGATATCGTGGAAGGCGTCATCCGGGTAATGAAAAATAGTCCCGACCCGAATCCCAAATGGACCGGCGACTCCCCGGATCCGGGCACCTCTTATGCCAGGTACAAGATATACAACATCGGCAACAATAACCCGGTTGAACTGATGGATTTCATCAAAGCCATCGAAGCGGCCCTCGGCAAAGAAGCCATTAAACACTTCATGGACCTTCAACCCGGAGACGTGCCGGCTACCTATGCCGATGTGGATGATCTGATCAATGACGTGGGGTTCAAGCCGGCAACATCGGTTCCAGAGGGGATCGGGAAATTTGTGGAATGGTATAAAGCATATTATATTTAATTCAGAGGGGGACAACCCAACTGATCATGTTGCCGATGCCCCAGAGAATAATGACCCAAGATAGGATCGATAGAGGTAACACAAAGAGCAGGCCTTCGAAGAACCGATTCATTCGAATGTCATTGTTGTCAGGTGTTTGCCTCTGAATATGCTTCCTCTGAGGTTTTCTCATCCCGACTTCAGGTTCACCAGACAGTGGTAATATGCTGTCATTCTGACGGGTCGAAACGCTTCCATAGATCTGCTTTGACGCTTCCGAAATGCTCATGATCCAGGCCCCCTTTCGTTTCAAAGACTTAATTGGTTTCGAATATAAGCAATATTTATACCTAAAAATTTTATTATGCGATAACGGAAAGTTGGAATTATAGAGAGCGGTTTGGAAATTAGAAATGGGAAAATATTCGTATGCATTTTGACGATTTTTGCTCAGTTGAACAGTATTGAAAAAAACATATCATAAACAGTATGAAACCTTCAGGACGTTTCGATGACGCAGATCCAAATCATTTATCTGATCGGTGGGGCCGCCGCCGGCTTGTTTCTGTTTTCGGTGATCGCATTGTTGGTGGTTCGGTCACGGTTGAAAGGCGACATGGCCGCCATACAGCTTCTGAGGGAAACCGAAAAGGCTGCCCTGGAAGAGAATCTGGTCTCGGTGCGGCAGCAGTTCAAGATACAAAGATTAGACTTGTCCGCTGCCGAAAACCTGTCAGACAAACGCCGCGATGCCGTGGCCGACCTGGAAGCGCAAAAGGCCGCCCTGACCCAGACGGCTACCCGGATTCCCGTGCTGGAGGAGGCGCTGGAAAAAAGCCGGCACGCCCGGGAACAACTCAACCGTGTGAATCTTTCCCTGGAAAAAAAGCTGTCGGAACTGTCCACCCGGTTAGATGCCGAGCGCCGTATGGCCGGAGAGAAGATCGCCCTGCTCAACGATGCCCGGGAACGGCTGACCGTTGAATTCAAGGCGCTGGCTGAACGGATCCTGGAAGAGAAGGGCAAGACTTTCGCCGATCACAACAAGGTCCGGATGGATGGGGTGATCGGGCCCCTGCGCGAGCAGTTGGGCGATTTCAAGCGGCGGGTGGAGGATGTCTACGACAAGGAATCCCGTGATCGGGCGATCCTGCTCAACGAGATCGACCACCTGAAACATCTCAACGAGCGTATCGCAAAGGATGCCCTCAACCTGACCAACGCCCTCAAAGGAGATGTGAAGATCTTAGGCGGCTGGGGAGAGGTGGTCCTGGAGCGGATCCTGGAAGCGTCGGGCCTGGAAAAAGGGCGGGCCTACGAAACGCAGGTAAGCCTGACCGGCGACAGCGGTGGCCGCTATCAGCCGGACGTGGTCGTGCATCTGCCCGAGGGCAGGGATGTCATCGTTGATGCCAAAGTTTCGCTCAAGGCCTATGAACGTTTTCATGCATCCAGTGATCAGACGGTGCGGGCCACGGCCATCAAGGCGCATCTCATCTCCCTGCGGGCCCACATCAACGGTTTGAGCGAAAAGCACTACGAGGACCTGCCCGGGCTGCACACCCTGGATTTCGTGCTCATGTTCGTGCCCATCGAAGCGGCGTTTTTCACGGCTCTGGAGCATGACCGTTCCCTGTTCACCGAGGCTTTTGAGAAGAACGTGATCCTGGTTTCACCGACCACTCTGCTGGTGACCTTAAGAACCATTCACCACATCTGGCGCTATGCGGACCGGAATGAAAATGCCTTGGAGATCGCCCGCCAGGCCGGTGGTTTATACGATAAATTTGTCGGTTTCATCGAGGCCTTGGAAGAGGTGGGGCGACAGCTCGGCCGCGCCGGGGAGGCCTATCGCACGGCCAGGGACCGATTGTCCACGGGCAGGGGCAATCTGGTGCGGCGGGCCGAGCAACTCAAGTCCCTGGGCGTGAAGGCCAACAAGGTGTTTCCGGCGTCCTATGCGGCTGAGTTGGAACCCGAAGCAAATGATCCAAACCGAAAAGAGAAGTGATGTCTCAATTGCATGCTAAAGGCGGGGAGGGCAGGAGACCGATTTGCTCCGCCTGTACGAATAACCTGCCTCTGTTCGCCCGAATTTTAAACGTTATTCACCATGTTCTTTACGCAAGGCTTGGGCCTGAATCACGGTGATGGCTACGGTGTTGACGATGTCGGTCACCGAGCATCCCCGGCTCAGGTCGTTGACCGGGTGATTCAGCCCCTGCAGTACCGGTCCGAGGGCGACGGCACCGGAGGAACGTTGAACCGCCTTGTAGAGGTTGTTGCCCGTATTGAGGTCCGGAAAAATAAAAACCGTGGCTTTTCCGGCCACTTCACTGTCCGGAAGCTTGGTCCTGGCCACGCCGGCATCCACCGCCGCATCGTATTGGATGGGGCCTTCGATCTTCAATTCCGGATGTCGGGATTTCACCATCTGGGTGGCCTCGCGGACTTTGTCCACGTCCTGGCCGGCACCTGATGTTCCCGTGGAATAGGAGCACATGGCGATGCGCGGTTCGATGTTGAACATCTTGGCCGTTCCGGCCGCACTGAGGGCGATGTCCGCGAGTTGACCTGCATCGGGGTTGGGATTCACCGCACAATCCCCGTAAACGAGGACCCGGTCCGGCAGGCACATGAGAAAAACGCTGGAGACCAGTGACACCTCCGGCCGGGTGTGGATAATCTCAAATGCCGGACGGATCGTGTCGCCGGTGGTGTGCACGGCACCGGATACCATGCCGTCGGCCAACCCCGCCTTGACCATGAGGGTGCCGAAGTAACTCACATCGGCCGCCGTGTCCCAGGCCATCGCCTTGGACATTCCCTTGTGGCGGCGAAGCTCGTAGTAGGTTTGCGCCAGGGTTTCCCGGTGGGTGGACGTGGCCGGATCGACAAAGCGCACCGCTTCTATGTCCAGGCCCAAATTTCCCGCGGTTTGCCGGATCTGCTCCACGTTGCCCAAAAGGGTGATGTCCGCCACGTCCCGCCGGACCAGTATCTCGGCGGCGCGCAGGACTCGTTGTTCCTCGCCTTCGGGGAGGACGATGTGCCGGCGGACCGCTTTGGCTCGTTCAATCAGTTCATACTCGAACATAATCGGTGTCATACGGGTCGATCGGACCAGATCGATGCGTGCTTCCAGATGGGGGAGATCCACATGGGTTTCGAAGGCGCCCAGCGCGGCGGCGATTTTACGTTCATCGCCGGTTTGAAGCACCGCCTGAACCCTATCGGCGTTCATGGCGCTGGTAAAGGTGTCCGTGGGGACAGTGATGATGGGCATCATCGATGCGTGCTTGAAACCTTCCAGCAGACGCTTGACCGATGGTTCCGGTTTGAACCCCCCGGTCAACATCAGGCCGGCGATGGTGGGGAAGGTGTCGGACAGGAAGGTCGCCAGGCTTCCCAGGATCACATCCGACCGGTCACCGGGTGTGATCACTAGATCCCCTTCGTCGATGAAGTCGAGGAAGTGGGAAATGTTCATGGCGGCCACCTTGAAGTCGTAAACCGGCCGGTGCAGCGCCTCGGTGTCTCCCTGGAGCACCTCGGCGTCCAGTTCGCGGGCGATGTCCGTCACAGTGGGCCTGCCCAGTGCGGGTACCTCCGATAGCAAATAAACCGGGGCCTCGATGCGAAGGCCCTTACCGATGGCCTTGTGGACGGCATCGGCTTCATGCTTGTCGACCCTGTTGATGATGACGGCCGCGATGGCGCACCCCTTGTGGAGAAATGCCTCGATGGCCAGATGAACGGCATCGACGATGCCTTGCGGGGTCTTATGGCTGCCATTGATCAGTATCAGGATGGGGCTTCCCAGGTTGCTGGCGATATCGGCATTGATGTCGAACTCGAAAGCCGATGAAACACCCGTAAAATCGGTTCCCTCGCACAGGATGAAGCGACAGTTTTGCTGGAGCCGTCTGTACTTCTCTACGATCCGTTTCAGGATGGCCTGGCTGTCGTCACCGGTGGTCAGCGCCTGGGCGGCAAGGTGGGTGAACGCGAAAGAGTCGTAGTAAGACTGGTCGAGATGGTAGCGTTGCCGGATCAGTTCAATATTGTTGTCCGGTTTTTGGCCCGTGGGGATGATGGGCCTGAAGTATCCCACACGGCCGACTCTTCTGGACAGCATCTCCATGATGCCCAGGGCGACGACCGACTTGCCGCTTTGGGGCTCGATACTGGCAATATATATGCTTTCGGCCATTCGGTCCCTTCCTGTCTGCTTTCTCGGTTATCGGCATAAGACATGGACGCCATTGTGATTGGCGCAGCGGCGTGATAACGACCATTATATTATAACCCATAAAGCGTCGGGCAACAAACGAAAAATGAGCAGCTCCTCATTTGCACATTTTCATAAAAAATGGAAATGAGACGTTGGCCACTTAGTAACTGGCTTAGATTAAAAACAATTCTGATAGGATAGCGATTGCATTCAATCGGAAACAATGCCATATTGGCCATCGTTTGCCGGGCGTACGGGCCACTGGATACGGAGTGTGTTGTATTACTNNTTTTTAATAATTCCGGTTTCTTATGTCCTTATTCACCGGTCTCTGGAAGGCAAATCGTTTTGACCATTTCCCATCTGATCGCATTCACGGCGGGTCTCCTGCTGCTTTACTATGGTGCCGGTTGGCTGGTTCGAGGTGCATCTACCCTGGCCCGCAGTCAGGGACTGACCCCCATGGTCATCGGGCTCACCGTGGTGGCCTTCGGCACGTCCGCACCCGAATTGGTGGTCAGCCTGGTTTCGGCCCTCAAAGGCAAGAGTATGATCGCCCTGGGCAACGTGGTGGGCAGCAACATTTGCAACATCGCCCTGGTATTGGGACTGACCGCCGTGTTCCAGCCGGTGGCTACCAGCCGCATCGTCATCACCCGGGATATTCCCTTGATGCTGGCCATTTCCGTCTACCTGCTGCTGCTTTCTTTCAATTCGGTAATCGGCAGGATCGAGGGCGTAACGCTTTTTGCAGGCATCGTTGCTTATACCTGGTTTAATTACAAGGTGGCCGTGCGTGTCGATCGGATCATGCCGGCCGCCGGGGGTAACCGGCCGAACGCGCTTCCACCGGATACCGGGTGGGCGCAAAAAACCTGGATGCAATGCCTGATGATTGCGGGCGGAGTAGCTGGGGTGGTTGTCGGGGCGGATCTACTGGTGGATGCGGCGGTGAGCGTCATGTCCGCCCTGGGGGTTAACGAAAAGTTCGTGGGCCTCACCGTGGTGGCTTTCGGCACCTCGGTGCCGGAGCTGGCCACGTCGGTGGTGGCAGCCATGAAAAAGGAGATGGATATCTCCCTGGGGAACCTGGTGGGCAGTAACGTGTTCAATATCCTCAGTGTCGTGGGCACCACGGCCATGGTCAGACCCATCACCATTTCCGGCGGTTTCATCGCAAGCGGGCTGGCGGTGGATTACCTGGTGATGATGGCCATCAGTGCGCTGCCCTGGGTATTGATGAGACAGGACTTGACAATTTCGCGCAGAAAGGGTCTTATTCTACTTGGATGCTATGTAACTTATGTGGTTTTCCTCATTATAAAATCCTGAGCCTTGATTACATTCTACAAACCTGCCGTTACCGTCTCCCTCTGACATTGTGCCCGCTTTCTGCGATGACAGACCTACGAATCGACTTCAATCAAAGCATGCAAATCGGCCTTAGGCCGACCATTGAGGAGGCGATTGATGGAACCCGAAACAACCGAAGATGCGTCGTTGCCCCTCGTATTGGTGGTCGATGACGATGATGACATACGCGATATCCTTTCCTATGGTATCGAGGCCTCGGGGTGTCGATGCTTAGCTGCGGACAGCGCTGAAGCGGCTTTGGAGATTTTAAATTCGGATCCGGTGGAGGTGGTCATCTCCGACGTTCGGATGACGGGAATGAGCGGTCTCGACCTGTGCCGTGAGATCAAGGGCCGGTTCGATGCCGATGTGATCATCATTACCGGACTGGTGCATAATTTTGCCTACGAGGAGATTATCGCCCAAGGGGCCAGCGATTTTATCGAAAAGCCCATCCGGTTGGCGGAGATTGTGGCCCGGCTCAAAAGAGTGCTGTTCGAACGCCAGATACGTGAGAAGCTTAAACAGACCGCCGAAGAGCTGCGACGCAATGTGGAACGTTTCCAGAAAGCCGTGGAGGGAACGGTTCAGGCCATTTCGCTGGCCGTGGAGATGCGCGATCCGTATACATCGGGCCACCAGAATCGGGTGGCCGACCTGGCTTGCGCCATTGCTCGGGCGATGGGGCTTTCGGAGGACCGGGTCTATGGCCTGCAAATGGCCAGTGTGATCCACGACTTGGGAAAGCTGGCCATTCCCGGGGAGATCCTCTGTAAACCGGGACGGCTCAGTGGTCCGGAATACGCAATGATCCAAACACACGTGCAGTCAGGGTTTAACATCTTGAAAAAGATCGATTTCCCTTGGCCCCTGGCGGATATTGTCCTCCAGCACCACGAACGGATGGACGGCTCCGGTTATCCCAACGGTCTTTCCGGGGAAGCAATCATGATGGAAGCTAGAATCCTCAGTGTGGCCGACGTATTCGAAACCATCGGATCCCATCGACCCTACCGCCCCTCTTTGGGATTGAAAAGAGCGATGGGAGAACTCTCCAGCAATAGCGGTTCGCTATACGATTCTGATGTGGTTTCCGTCTGCCTCAGCCTAGTGGATGGCGAACGGTTTCACTTCAAGAGCAGCAAGGAGGCCTCGGTGTTTGTGACCACTCAGATGCAGTCGCTGTAGAGGAAAAAAAATCAGGGATGCCAACCGACACACCAATGAGAATTTTAATTATCCGTTGTTTTAACTGCATTCAATGGCATTCAGTATATCCTCGATTATTTGAAAGCATACCGGTTTCTGGTAAATACCGTCGAAACCGGCCTCATTCAAGTCTTTGTGATCATATGCTTGCAGGTTGCCCGAGAGGGCGAAAATCTTGATATGCGGATATTTCATTTTCGTTCTTCTGCAAAAATCGACGCCGTCCAGCCATGGCATTTTAAGGTCGGTGATCAGTGCATGAAAATCGGGATACCATTTTAAAATCAGTTCAGCTTCTTCGGCACTGTCAACGGAAACAGCCTGCCGGCCGTATCTTTTCAATATTTTCTTCATCAACCGAAGATGGCTGCGTTGATCATCGACGACAAGGATTTTTTCTTCACGCATGGGTCTCTACAATTCAGTTTTGACGGTTCCCCGAAGCCTTAATCGCTTTTGGGGCTCAGCTCATTTCCTGAGCGAGGATTTTTTCTCTGACGGCGTTTGGAACAGCGATTGAATATCTCACGAGAAGCGGGTTTGTCAATAAAGCGGTGAAATGGACCGGGGTCGAGGCGAAAATGATCTCGGGTTTTCGTGTTTCTGGGATTTCATGTCGATACGCTTATCTTCGTGGACAAGGCTGAATTCGTTCTCCCTCCGATCTGCCCGAAAAATCGAAGCCTCATAAAAAACTAACCAGACGCTAACCAATCGCTAACAATCGGCCGCTATTTTATGCACTCGAGAGAGCGTTGGGATTCAGGGAACGGCGGGAGTGCCAACCAAACCCTAACCCTGTCCTAACATAAACCCAACAAAGGGCACTCAGCCTTGACGAAGAACCAAACGGAGGATTTCAACCCATGAAAAAGCTGTTTACCATTGTCGCATCACTCGCCGCTGTCGCTACCCTTTGTGCACCCACTGCCACCGCGGGAAATTTGGTCATCAAGGGTTCCACCACGGTGCTGCCCATTTCCCAACTGGCGGTCGAAGCTTACATGAAGGCCCATCCGGATGTGAACATCTCCCTTTCCGGCGGCGGTTCCAGTAACGGCATCAAGGCGATTATAGACGGCTCCACCGATATCGCCAATGCCTCACGTTTCATCAAGAGCAAGGAGGTGGCCTTGGCCAACGAAAAGGGCATCTACCCGGTGCCCTTTGCCGTGGCCTACGACTCCATCATTCCGGTGGTCCATCCCAGCAACAACCTGAGCGCCATCACCCTGGCCCAGCTCAAGGAGATCTACATGGGCAAGGTCACCAATTTCAAGGAGATCGGCGGTCCGGACCTCAAGATTGTTATTTGTTCCCGGGACACCTCCTCCGGCACCTATGAAACCTGGGAGAAAAGGGTCATGAAGAAGGAGCGCGTTACCCCCCGCGCCCAGGTCATGGCTTCCAACGGCGCCATCGTTCAGGCCGTGTCAAACAACAAGCATGCCATCGGCTATATCGGCATCGGTTATCTCAACGATGCCGTCAAACCCATGAAAGTGGACGGTGTCGAAGGGACCAAGGAGAGCACCTTGAACGGTACCTTTCCGATCAGCCGCCCCCTGTTCATGTTCACCAACGGCTGGCCCAAAGGCGACACCCTGAACTTCGTCAACTATATGCTCAATCCCCAAACGGGACAGAAACATGTCGAGAAGAGTGGGTATGTACCGCTTTATTAACAAGCGTGTCTGTCCAAACGGCTTCATCAATCGCTCCCCTTGATCAGACAGTCCGCCGGACCGGTTTCCGGCGGACTGTCTACGCTTGGGCGAGG
>DEIP01000011.1 GCA_002352605.1 Desulfobacteraceae bacterium UBA2771
GTTATGAGCCCGACGAGCTACCAGACTGCTCCACCCCGCATCAATTTCGAAAAACACATCATAAGAGAAAATGACAAAGTTGTCAACAGCCAAATTGGATCCGGGATCAAAAAAATAAAAGCATCCACCCTGCCCCTCTCCCCGGCGGGCTGACTGCAAATATAATGACTCGCGGTGGGGACACCTATCGCTTTTCTTTGATCAGATCACGAATGAAGACCGGCGGTCGGACCACCCTGCCCTGGGTATTGACAAAGGCGTGGCGGGTGTACCCCGTGGTGTGGGTGACCGTGCAGTCCTTGTTGGCGATGACGTAGTCAAACTGTATCCCGGCACGGAAGCCCGCATTCACAGTGGTTTCGATAACGAGCACGTCGTCATAGCGCGCCGGGGTGAGGTATTTGCATTTAACCTCGGAGACGGGCAGCATGAAACCTTCGGCTTCGATCTCTCGATAGGGCAATCCCAGGTGGCGAAACAGTTCGTTGCGACCCATCTCAAACCAACGCAAATAATTGGCGTGATAGGCGATGCCCATGGCATCCGTGTCGCCGTAAATAACCCGGTAGGAGCAAAAATGGGAAAGTGTTTTGGATTCAACGTTCATAGTTTGTGATTTGGGGCAAATAAAATTCACTCCGTAGATCGGGGGCAACCGTTACATCCCTCAATCCACAATTTCATCAATCCGCCGCCAACACCTTTGAAAACATTTCCTTGAGATCGTCGTAGGTTGTGGCCACGGGAAACTGAGAATATTCATCGATCACAGCCTGCGGGGGCCGAAACAGGATACCCTGGTGAGCCGCTTTGAGCATGGTGATGTCATTGTAAGAATCACCCATGGCCAGAACCCGATAGTTTAAATTCACAAAGGCCTGAGCCACCTTGCGTTTGCCGTCGTGCTGCCGCAGGTTGTATCCGGTGATGACGCCGTTGTTGTCGATGGTCAAACTGTGGCACAACAGCGTGGGCCAACCCAGTTTTTCCATCAGCGGCCGGGCGAATTCGACAAAGGTATCGGAAACGACGATCACCTGGGTCCGGGCCCGCAGCCAATCCAGAAACGCCCGGGCGCCCGGCAGCGGATCCATGGTGGCAATGACCTCGGTGATATCCTTTAGTTTGAGGCCGTTGGCATCGAGAATGGACAGTCGCCGCTTCATCAGCACATTATAATCGGATATATCCCGCGTGGTGAGAAGAAGGTCATCGATGCCCGTGTGCTCGGCCACGTTGATCCAGATCTCCGGAACGAAAACACCCTCCAGGTCTGAGCAAACTACATGCATGATACCTCTCAACAATCAATAGGGACGGCTTCGTAAAAAGCCCGATAATCGTTTCATTGTCAACTAATCCCCGTCCGAAGACGGGACGGCGGCGCCGGTCTATTACTGCCCATTATCATCCTCAATGCGGATCAACATGGGTGTACCGGCCACCACATCCAGGGCCGTAATCTCGGCCAGCGCCCGGGTCACATCCGCCTCGCGGGCATGGTGGGTAAGCATGACCACCGGTACTGAACCGTCGGTTTTTCTACCCTTCTGGTGAACGAATTTCAGGCTGATGGCATATTTCCCCAGGATACCGGCGATGGCGGCCAGCACCCCGGGTCGATCCATGGCATCGAAGCGGAAGTAATAATGAGTAACGATGCTGTCCATGGGCAACACGGCAATGGGCCGGATCTTATCCGGCTGAAAGCCCATGACCGGAACCCGTCCGGCACCGCCGGAAGCCAGATTCCTGGCGATATCGGCGATATCCGACACCACCGCGCTGGCCGTTGGCATCATGCCCGCCCCGTGACCGTAAAGCAGGATGTCTCCCACGGCATCGGCAGAGACACTGATGGCGTTCAATGTGCCGTTCACGTTGGAAAGCATGTTGTCGAAGGGGATCATGGTGGGATGCACCCGGGCCTCTACCGAACCGCCAACGAACTTGGTGATGGCCAGCAGCTTGATTCGGTAGCCGAACTGGGCGGCGAACTCAATATCCAAGGGGGTGATTCTGGAGATACCCTCGATATAAACATCGTCAAAATTGATCTTCATACCGAAGGCCAGGGCCGAGAGAAGGGCCAGCTTATGGGCTGCATCCCGCCCTTCCACATCCATGGTAGGGTCGGCCTCAGCATAGCCTTTGGCTTTGGCCTCGGCCAGGGCGGTTTCGAATACGACCCCCTCATCGGTAATCTTGGAAAGGATGTAGTTGCAGGTCCCGTTGAGAATACCGATCATGGCGCTGATCCGATTGCCCACCAGCGATTCTCTGACCGTCTTGATGATGGGCATGCAACCGCCCACGCCGGCCTCGTAGGCCAGGTCCACACCATGTTCGTTGGCGGCGGCAACAATCGCATTGCCATGCTTGGCCAACAAGGCCTTGTTGGCGGTAACCACATGCTTGCCCTTGCCGATGGCCGCCATGATCAATTTTTTCGCGATCCCCTCGCCGCCAATGGTCTCCACCACGATATCCACCGTTGGATCGGCGACGGCCGTGGCCGCATCAGGAATCATCACCCCGGGTGGCAAGGTGATCCCCCGGTCCGTTTCCATGTCGATATCCGCCACAAACTTTAGGTTTAGTGCACAGCCGATGCGATCCCGGATGATATCCCCGTTGTCCAGCAGCAGACGGGCCACACCCGTTCCCACCGTTCCGCAACCCAAAATGGCAATGTTGACTTGTCTCATTTCCTATTCGTTCCTGATGCAGGTTGGCGTTCTATCTTCGTCTTTAAATAAACAATCCGGTAATCTCTTACGACCCTACCCTTAAAGTCAATAGAAAATCGAATTCATGTCCATCCGCCAACGCCATCCCCGATAAGCACTCGGGATCTGCAACTTCCGGAACGGGCCGGCGTCTCGCTCCTTTAAGTTCCTCTACGGTGCACGACACCGCCTGTGGGACAGCCTGTAATCTTTGCGGGGAACCAAAATCCTCTATTTTGGGCCGATGCCGTCGAAGCGGGCCGCCACAGTGACTTTCAGCGGCACGATCGCAGCACCGCCGCATGCCAGGGTGAAAAGGCCGAATAGAAGGTGAAAAAGAGAATCACCGACCACCCGCAAAGCGGGCGGTTTGATGAAGCCCCCTCGAAGGGGGCTAAAATCCAGACCAATGAACATCAAACATCCAGGTGGAAACACACGGATTCTGTTTTCAGTTCTGTGACGGATGCGGAGAATTTTAATTCGCAAGTCCTCGCAAAATATGCAGACCCACTGCCACTTGTCACCATTTCGTTTACTGCAACGAAGCGTGTGGATTACAGGTATCAGGCGTACATACGCCGGTTCGGGGACAAGATTCATCTTGTTGCTACGGGT
>DEIP01000015.1 GCA_002352605.1 Desulfobacteraceae bacterium UBA2771
ATGGCCATCAACCTGCTTAAACACGAAACCTCCCTCAAAGGCGGCATCCAGACCAAACGCCTCAAAGCGGCATGGGATCACGACTACATGCGATTGCCCTGCGATCCGACCTCTTCGCCCTTGCGGCTGGCGGGAAAACGACTGATGGTGGTCAGCTATATGCACGATGTGGATTGGATTTTCGAAATCGCTTTCAACCTATGTATGATCGTGGAGAAGGTGGGGATTCTCAACTATACTCAGGACCATCTTTTTCGCACCCGTTTTCGGGGGTGGTTCGAACTGGAAACCGGCTATACCCCACGAAAGCGCGATGAGGATCTGGCACGGATGAAACCGGACCTGCTGCTGTGCAATTACGTCCCCGGGGAACTGCCGGTGGCGACCCATGTGGATGGCATCCCGTTGTGTCCGGATGTCGGGTTTTTGGGCGGGCTGGCCGTCGCCAGGCGTTGGGCGGCCTTGTTGAAAGCACCGATCCGGGAAGGGTGGAGGGATGATGGCGATGCGACTGCCTGACCTGACACCGGATGGGTTTACCGGGGCGATCGTTGCGGTGGAGGGGATCCGTGACGCCGCGGTGCTGCTCAATGGACCGACGGGCTGCAAATTTTATCACGCCGCCTTCTGTCGGACGGCTAGTTGCCCAGGGGAAGCTCCATGGACCCGCTGCAGTATTCCGAAGCGTTCTATTTCGGGCAGCCCCGGATCCCGGTTGCCTATCTGGACGATCAGGACTATGTTTTCGGCGCCACGCAAAAACTGGAAAAGATCTTGCCCAAGGTGGCCGAAAAGGGTCGCCGGTTTATCGCCGTGGTCAACTCGCCGGGAGCGGCCTTGATCGGTGACGATTTGCAGCGTTTCATCGATGCCGCCGGATTGCCGGTTCCCTGCCTGGCGCTTGAAAGCACCGGTTTTTCCGAGGGTTTCGCCAAGGGGTTCCAGGCCTCGGCGATCCAAGTTCTGAAACGACTGGCACCCCCATCGATGCCGGTTGATGGCAAACGCGTCAACCTGATCGGGTTGTCGATCTTCCATCGCCACTGGGACGGTAACGCCGCCGAGTTGCGGCGCCCTTTGGCCCTATGCGGCATCGGGGTCAATACCGTATTGTGCGCGAGCTGCACCATTGCCCAGTTGACGGCCGTCGGCGCGGCCCGGGCCAACCTCATGATCCACCATGAATTTGCCGACCAACTGGGCACTTTTCTTGAATCGTGCGTCCAGCGCCCTTGCCTGATTCACGGCGCGGGCGTGCCCATTGGCTTTGAGGAAACCCGGCGGTGGATCGCCTCTGTCTGCGAATCATTGAACGCCGACCCCGCGCCCGCAGTCGCCGACATCCGAAAGGCTCGCAAACGGGCATATGACATGTTGAGTCGTTTCAACTCCCTCACCGGATTGCCCCGGAGGGCAATCTTCGCGCTCCGGGGCGATGGATCCGTCGCACTTCCCCTGGCCTGATGGCTGTACGCCTACCTGGGTATGGTGCCGGTAGCCATATCGGTGCATGAGACCACCGCCGGGTGCGCACGGTCGCTACGGCGTTTTCTGAACACCATCGACTGCGCCGAGGCGTTAAATACGGACATGACGAATCTGACTCCCGACCTGGTTTTCGGCGACCAGGGGTTTATCGGCGGGTTCCGCGCCCTTGGACTTCCGGTTGGGGGCATCGACATCGCCCTTCCCGGAAGCAGCGCCGTGGAGATCATTCCCCGTTGCTATATGGGATCGACAGGGGCGCTGTGGCTTTTGGAGCGGATTATGAATGAGTTGATGAATGGTTGAACTGTAAAAAGAGACTTCCGTTCTCAACTTCTCAGAATATGAAATCCAAGAAGGGATCGGTGTCCGTATCTGTATGCGTCCGGCTTTTCTTTATCAAGCCGTTGTTATATAAGGTCGTGCATGGACCTTTTCGATCATCAGGCTGAAGCATCCGCCGGCACCCAGCGGCCCCTGGCCGATCGCATGCGCCCGCATGGGCTGGCGGACCTGTTCGGCCAGGATGCGGTGACCGGTCCGGGCTCCCTGATTCGCCATGGCATCGAAACCGACCGGATTTTCTCGATGATCCTGTGGGGGCCGCCAGGCTGCGGGAAAACCACCCTGGCGCGGATCATCGCCCACGAAACCCGATCCCATTTTATGCATTTTTCGGCGGTGCTGTCCGGCGTCAAGCAGATCCGTGAAGTCATCGAGGAGGCCAAAAAGCAGCGCCGGTTCCAGCGCAAACGCACCATCTTGTTCGTCGATGAGATCCACCGCTTCAACAAGGCCCAGCAGGACGCGTTCCTTCACCATGTGGAGTCCGGGCTGATTACGCTCATCGGTGCGACTACGGAAAACCCGTCCTTCGAGGTGATTTCGGCGCTATTGTCCCGCTGCCGGGTGATTACCCTTGATCTGCTGGACGAAGATGCCCTGGGTCGGGTGCTCGACCGGGCTATCGAAGACCGGACGGCCGGTCTCGGTGACCTGGAGCTATGCCTGGCCGACGATGCCCGTAACCACCTGATCCAGATTGCCTCGGGGGATGCGCGAACGGCCTTAAACAGCCTGGAGATGGTCGCCACCTTGACCCTGGCTGAATTGCCCCCCGAAATCGGCACCCGCCGCACGGTTACCCTAAACCATGTGGCGCGCGCCCTGCAGAAAAAGGCGTTGCTCTACGACAAGGGTGGAGATGAGCATTTTAATCTCATCTCCGCATTTCACAAAAGTCTGCGGGGCAGCGATCCCGACGCGGCCCTGTATTGGTTGGCCCGCATGCTCGAGGCCGGCGAAGATCCCCTGTACGTGGCCCGGCGCATGGTTCGCTTCGCCTCCGAGGATGTGGGCAATGCCGATCCCTTTGCCCTGCGTATGGCCTTGGGTGCCATGGAATCCTTTCGATTTTTAGGGCATCCGGAAGGGGATCTGGCGCTGGCCCAGGCGGCAATTTATCTGGCCACGGCGCCGAAGAGTAACAGTGTCTACGCGGCATGGAAAACGGTCAAGCAGGTGGTTAGGGAAAAAGGCGCGCTGCCGGTTCCCCTGCATATCAGAAATGCGCCCACGGGGTTGATGAAGGATCTTGGCTACGGCAAGGGCTACCGTTATGCCCACGATTTTAAAGGTGGGTATGTGGCCCAGGACTACCTGCCCGATGTCATCTCCGGCCATCGGTTCTACTCGCCAACGGACCGGGGTTACGAGAAGATGATCGCCGGGCGTCTCAAACACCGGCGGACCTTGAAAGAGAAAACGAGGGACAAGGATGAATGTTGATTCATCAGGTATTGTCCCGATCCGGATCAATAGAGCATCGGAAAATATTGAAGGGAGGGCGTTTGATGTCAAAAGCTGTCGTCAGTAAAATCCCATGGGCCTTTTTTATCCTGTTTACGGCAGTTGTCTGTTTCATGATTAGACCGGCTGGTGCGGAGATGCGGTTTTTCAAGGGGCAGACCGTATACGTGCCGCTTTATTCCCATATTTACAGTGGTAACCGTGAGCAGCCGTTTTACCTGGCCGCCACATTGAGCATCCGCAACACGGATATGCAGCATGCGATCCGGTTGACGGTGGTGGATTATTACGATTCGGAAGGAAACTTTTTGAAGCACTATCTGGATAAGACGTTAACCATCAATGCCATGGCCACCAAACGCTATGTGGTGCCCGAATCGGATAAAAGCGGGGGATCCGGCGCCAAATTCATCGTCAGATGGCAGGCGGATAAACCGGTGGTGGAGCCGCTGATCGAGTCGGTGATGATCAGTACCAAGACCCAGCAGGGGATCTCTTTTACCTCCCGTGGCCGGGTGCTGGACACCATTTCGAAATAACCTGGTCCTCTGGGTCAGGCTTTTTACTTTTTCCGAGACCCTAATGCTGCTGAAAATTTCTCAGATAGACCAGCAGCAGGCCGCCGGCCAGAATCATGGCCATGCACAGCAGCTGGCCCATGGAAAGGGAGAGGAAGATAAAGCCCAGGTGTGCGTCGGGCTGGCGGGCATACTCGATGAAAAAGCGTACCAGGCCGTATCCCATGAGATAGATGGCCAGCATGGCACCTTGCGTGGTGATTCGTTTTTTGACGGCCCATAGGACAATAAAGAGAACGATTCCCTCGAAAAAGGCCTCGTAAAGCTGCGACGGATGCCGTCGGCCGTGACCCGGTGCAAAGGGAAAAAACATGCCGATGGGATGGGCGGTTACCCGTCCGTAAAGCTCGCCGTTGATAAAGTTGCCCAAGCGTCCGAAGGTATAGCCCAGCGGAATGCAGGGAACAATCAGATCCGCCATCTGCAAAAAGCCTAACCGGTTGTTGCGCACGAAAATGATCGTCGCCACCACCACACCGGCCAGTCCGCCGTGATAGGACATGCCGGTGATACCGGTAAACCGGATGCCGCCGGAAAATTCAAAGGGCAGGATGATCTCCAGCGGATGGTGCAGGTAGTAAGGTAAGTTATAGAAAAGCACATAGCCTAAACGGGCGCCGACGATCAGGCCCAGGATCATCGCCGTCATGAGTCCTTGGAGCTGAACGTCATTGATCTGAAAACGATCCTCCCGCCGGATGCGATAGGTCGCCAGTCCGTAGGTGATGGCAAAGGCCACGATGTACATGAGCCCGTAGTACTGAAGCCGGAAACTGCCGATCTCCAGGATGACCGGATCCATATGCGCCGGTAGATGCTGCCACCAGTCGAGAAACCCTCCCATATTGATTCACTTTCATGGATTTGCTGTAGGTCTGAAGGGGTTGACCATACTACCCGCCGGCGCTTGGCGTCAACACCCCATCGGTAATGTCGCAAGGCAACGATGATGCGAAGTCGCCTTCTCATTGCGCTTTTCCCTTCACAGGGGCTGAGCGAACTTCTTGCCCTGCCAGGTATCCTTTTCTTTGAAGATATGGCGGATCAGATCCATAGTTTCCTTTTTTTCAAGGGCCCAGGCGGGTGCAACCAGTTCCTTGGGGTGGGGGTCGCCAGTGAGGCGCTGGATGATCATTGTCTCCGGGAGCCGTTCGATGAAGCTGCAGACCAGTTCGGCGTACTCCCGTTGTTCCAGACATCGGTAGCGACCATCCCGGTATAGGGTTTCCATGGGGGTTCCTCGCACCACATAAAGCAGGTGGAGTTTAATCCCCTCGATTCCCATGGCGGCGACGGCGTCGGCAGTCTCCAGCATATCCTGCCGGGATTCACCGGGAAGTCCCAGGATCACATGGGCACAGATGTTGATGTTGCGGTTGCGGGTGGCCGATACGGCTCTCTCGAAACAGGCGAAATCGTGGCCCCGATTGATCCTGGAAAGGGTGTGATCGTGGGCGCTCTGCAGGCCGTATTCGATCCAGATGAGATGGCTCCGGGTGTAGTTTTCCAACAGGTCCAACACCGCCGTGTCCACGCAGTCCGGTCGGGTGCCGATGGCCAGGCCCACCACATTTTTAACGGCCAGGGCTTCGTCATACATGGCTTTTAACTGTTTGACGGGGGCATAGGTATTGGTAAATGCTTGGAAATAGGGCATGATTTGATTGGTTTTAAAACGGCGGGCAATTCGATCCTTGCTGCGTTCGATCTGCCTGGTGATCGGCACCCCATGCCGATGGGCACCGGTACCGGATCCCTTGGCGTTGCAATAGATGCATCCACCGGTGGACAGGGTGCCGTCGCGATTGGGACAGTTCAGTCCGGCATCGACGGTGACCTTGTGCACCCGGCAGCCGAACCGCGTTCGAAAATAGGTGTTCAGATCCCGGTATGGTTTTTTGTGCATGACGATCCTGTTCTTGACCTCGATATCCAGGCAACTATATAGTGCTCACCCGGAAACGGCATCTTTCGGTCCGGGCCTGCGTTCTCGCTCTATTGGAATCCTCGACCTTGCGCCACGACGCAGGCTTTCGCCAGGACGGCTACGCCGTCAATTTCAAATTCGCTACGGCCTTAGCGAGTTGTAGATCCCGTATTGCGGGGAACCAGAATCTACCATTTCCGGATGGGGACTGGCAATCCGTGTATTAATAATAATTTGTTTTCAGGAAGTGAAAATAGATGGCGATCTATCAGAAACAATACGATGTGATCGTTGTGGGCGGTGGACACGCCGGCTGCGAGGGTGCCCTGGCGGCGGCCCGCATGGGTTGCCGCGTGTTGCTGCTGGCCATCGACCTGGACAAGATTGCTGCCATGCCGTGCAGCCCCTCCATCGGCGGTATGGCCAAGGGACAGCTGGTCAAGGAGATCGATGCCCTGGGCGGCGAGATGGCCAAAATTGCCGATCGATCGGCGATTCAGTACAAGACCCTGAACACCAAAAAGGGGCCGGCGGTTCAGTCTACCCGCACCCAGAACGACAAAATCCGCTACCACACAGCCATGAAGGCAGTCGTGGAGAATCAGCCCAATCTGGACCTGAAACAGGCAATGGTGGAGCGCCTCATCGTAGAGGGGGACAGGGTATGTGGCGTTGAGGATCATACCGGATATGGTTTTCAGGCCCCCTGCGTGGTGCTGGCCACCGGCACCTTCCTCTCGGGGCTGGTGCACATCGGCTTTGCCACCGTGCAGGCCGGGCGGGCCGGGGAGTTTGCCGCCTACAAACTGCCCCAGCATTTAAAGGAGTTGGGTTTTACCCTGGGGCGAATGAAGACCGGCACCCCGCCCCGTCTCCATCGGGCCAGCATCGATTTTTCCCAGTTCGACCAGCAGCCGCTGGACGACCCTGCCCGACCCTTTTCTTTTTCTACGCAGTCGGTGCGGCTTCCCCAGTTGCCCAGTTATATCGGGCACACCAGTGAGCAGGTCCATCAACTGGTGCGGGACAACCTGCACCTGTCCGCCCTGTACGGCGGTATCATCAAGGGGGTGCCGGCCCGCTATTGCCCTTCTTTTGAAGACAAGATTGTCCGTTTTCCGGAGCGGGACCGCCACCAGATCATCCTCCAGCCCGAGGGGTTGGATACCCAGGAAATCTACGCCTCGGGTTTGGGCAACAGCCTGCCTATGGAGATTCAAATCCAATTGGTCAGAGGTGTCCGTGGCCTGGAAGAGGCGGAAATCATGCGTCCGGCCTACGCCATCGAATATGACTTCATCAATCCGGTTCAGCTGCGTCCCACCCTGGAGACCAAACGGGTGAAAGGCCTGTATCTGGCCGGACAGATAAACGGCACATCGGGGTACGAGGAGGCCGCGGCCCAGGGCATGTGGGCCGGCATCAACGCCGCCTGTTTGCTCCACAAACGGCCGCCGTTTATTCTCGATCGCAGCCAGGCCTACATGGGGGTGATGGTGGACGATCTGGTTACCAGGGGCACGCGCGAGCCATACCGGATGTTTACCTCCAGGGCCGAATACCGGCTAATGCTCAGGGAAGATAATGCCGACCGGCGGCTTTCGGAGATTGGCCACGAACTCGGCTTGGTGGATGCCGATACGGTAAAGGACAACCGTGAACGAGAAGCGCAGATTCAAGCCGAAATCCAGCGTGTCAAACAAACGGTGATCAAGCCGCAACCGGCTGTCAATGCATATCTGGAAGGGCGGGGGACGCCACCCATCGACAACGGCATCCATCTGTCCCGGCTGCTCAAGCGGGCCGAACTGGATTACGACACCGTTACGACGTTGGCGCCGGCCGAATCGTCCCTGAAGGCACCGGTGACCCGGCAGGTAGAAATTGAGGTCAAGTACGAAGGGTATATCCGGCGCCAGCTGAAGGAGATCGACAAGTTCAGGCAGCTGGAGCAGATCAAACTTCCCGAGGGGATCGACTACATGTCTGTTTACGGTCTTTCCAGCGAACTCAAGGAGAAACTGGACGCCGTTCGGCCCGCATCATTGGGGCAGGCCGCCCGTATCGAAGGCATGACACCCGCGGCCGTCTCCGTTCTCATGGTGCACCTGCGCGTATGGGCGAACAGATGATCTCCCGGCTTCGGGTAGACAACCTCACCATTCATGGTGTCGGTCCGCTCAGCCTTGATATCGACATCGGGACGTGCGTGGGATTGTTCGGCCCTTCAGGGGCGGGCAAGACCTTGTTTTTGCGTGCTATTGCCGATATGGAACCCCATGGCGGTGCGATCTACCTCGATGGAACGGAGCAGGCACGCATTCGTGCGCCCGACTGGCGCCGGCAGGTAGGCCTGCTCCCGGCCGAAAGTATGTGGTGGTTCGATACGGTGGGTGAACATTTTTCGCGGCAGGATGCCGACGGATTTGATCGGTTGGGGATTGACACCGGCCTGCTGAGCTGTCCGGTGTCAAGGCTTTCCAGCGGGGAGCGCCAGCGGCTGGCGCTGCTGCGTCTGTTGGAAAACCGCCCACGACTGCTCCTGCTGGATGAACCCACGGCCAATCTGGATTCGGACAATACTGCCAGGGTCGAGATGATGGTGCGAACATACCGTGAAAAGACCGGTGCCGCCGTCCTGTGGATCGGGCACCGCCACGTGCAGTTGCGGCGGGTGGCCATGCGGATCGTTGGCATGTCAGGCGGTCGGTTTGATGACCCGGGAGGGACACGGTGATATCGGAGACCATTTTTCTTTCACCGACGGATCTTATGCTTGCCGCCCTGCTGGTGGTCGCGTTGGCCCTGGTCAGCAGGTGCTTGGGGTTGGGATTGGCCGGCCAGATGATTGTGGCCGCGCTTCGAACCGCCCTTCAGCTGAGTCTGGTGGGGCTGGTCTTGAAGGTGGTTTTTTCATCGATTGAACCGCTGTGGATTGCATCCATGGCCGCGGTGATGCTGGTGGCGGCCGCCCGCGAGGTGATGGCCCGCCAGACGCGACGCTTTACCGGCTGGTGGGGATTTGGCATGGGGGCCATCCCCATGTTTGTCTCCTCCTTTGCCGTCACCATCCTCTCGTTGGTGGTCGTGATCGGCGTCGACCCCTGGTATACCCCCCAATACGCCATCCCTTTGCTGGGGATGATGCTGGGCAATACCATGACCGGCATCGCATTGGGCCTGGAACGGTTGACTGAATCGGTTTGGGAGCGGCGGCGTGTCATCGAGGCGCGGTTAATGCTGGGTCACACCTGGTCCGAGGCCATCTTCGACATTCGCAGGGCCAGCGCCCGCAGTGCCATGATCCCCGCGATTAACGCCATGGCCGCCGCCGGCCTGGTGAGTCTTCCCGGAATGATGACCGGGCAGATTCTGGCTGGAAACCCGCCTGTTGAAGCGGTCAAATACCAGATCCTGATCATGTTCATTATCTCCGCCGGCACTGGATTCGGGGCGTTTATCGCCGTGTGGGCGGGTTCTCGACGGCTTTTTGATGACCGGGAACGTTTGCGTCTGGACCGTCTTTGCCGACCGCCGTGAGGAACCGGCCCAATGGCTTGACATGAAAAGGCTTACACCTTATTTTCCTTCGTAAAAATCAGCGTGGCGCCGAACATGCGGGGAATCGCTGAAACCAACCACATCAGGGAGCAGGAGCAACCATGTCCCAAAAGGACTATTATCAGACGCTGGGCGTATCCAAGACCGCTTCGGATAACGAGATCAAAAAGGCTTATCGTAAGCTGGCCATGAAATACCACCCGGACCACTCCAAGGGAGACAAGCACGCTGAAGAGATGTTTAAAAAAGTCAGTGAGGCCTACGCGGTGCTCAGCGACAAGGAGAAGCGTCAGCAGTACGATACCTTCGGTTCTACCGATTTTCACCAGCGGTATTCACAGGAGGATATTTTCAGAAATGCAGACCTGGGAGATATTCTCAGAGAGTTCGGTTTCGGCGGTAAAGGGGGGCGCTTTTCCTTTGGTGCCGGCTCTCCCTTCGGTGGGCACCAGCGGCGCCGGGTGCCGGTAAAAGGGTCGGACCTGGTCTATGAACTGTCCTTGACGCTGCAGGAAGTGGCCAGTGGCGCCAGCAAGACCGTCACCTTTCAGCACCAGGGCCGCAACGAAAATATCACCGTCAAGATCCCCCCGGGTATGATTACCGGCAAGAAGCTTCGGTTGGCCGGAAAGGGTGAGCAGAGCGGATATGGGGGCCCTCCCGGAGACTTGTATATCCAATCCCGTGTTTCTACGGACCCGGTATTCACCGCCGAGGAGTATGACCTTCACACCACCATCACCGTTCGGCTCAGCGAATCCCTGCTGGGTACCCAGGTGGGGATCCCCATCTTGGACGGGATAGAGATGAATCTTAAAATTCCTCCGGGAACTCGCCATAAAACACGAATGCGTCTGGCCGGGCACGGGCTTCCCAAGATGAAGGGCAAATCAACGGGTGACTTGTATGTCATGGTTTCAGTAGCCGTCCCCAAATCACTGACTGCTGAACAGAAGGAGCTTGTGGAGAAACTATCTGCCACCGGCATGTAACAAATTAAATTCATTGACAACTAATCGTCAGTAGGCTATTTTTTTTGCAGAGCTGGCGGCATGGAACCGGTGTTTCATGGTTGCCCACGGATGGTTATCCCGATTTCCTCAAACTGCATTGGAAACACCCGCATCAAACGCGTAAATGGCCCTTGGCCATCGTTTCTTCTGTTTTAATCATCCTTAATGCTTGGCAGTTGTGCGAAAAGCAGTAAAGGCCGGATATGCCTGAGTTTACTCCCGTTATCGAAAAAGATGAGATCCATCGCCAGATATCCAGAATCGCAAAAATCATTTCAACAGACTATAAAGGCCGGGAACTTGTCCTGATTGGCGTTCTCAAGGGGGCATTTATTTTTCTTGCCGATCTGGTCCGTCAGTTAACGCTGGAAAAAGTAATGGTCGATTTTCTTCAAGCTTCCAGCTACGGTGCCGATACTGTATCATCAGAGAACATTAGGCTGAAAAAAGATATCGATGTTGATATCTTCGGTAAAGATGTACTTGTGGTTGACGATATCGTCGATACCGGCTTGACGATGGTTCACCTTGTCAGCCACCTGGAGCGATTCAGCCCTAGCAGCATTAAGGTCTGCACCATGATCGACAAAAGTGAGCGGCGAAAGGCCGCGGTCCACGTTGACTATGCGTGTTCGACCGTGAAAAAAGGTTTTCTTGTGGGATATGGTTTGGATTATGCTGAGTATTACAGGAATATGCCGGGAATATACCATCTGAAACTTTAGTCAGTGAGGGTGCCATGATTATCACCTGTAAAGCGTGTAACACCAGTTTCAACCTTGATGAAAAGATGCTCAAGCCCACTGGTTCCAAGGTCAGGTGTTCGGTCTGTGCAAAAGTCTTTACCGCTTTTCCCCAACAGGCGCCAACTCCCGAACCCGTTGAATCAGAACCTGCCCCGGAAACGGAAATGAAACCGGAATCCGATTCGGCGGCAGCGGATGCCATAGACGGGCAACCACCCGAAACGGACATCCTGGATGAAGATACCGGCGCTTCTTTTGCTGAAAGCTCCGATCTTGATTTTGTGATAGAAGACGAACCGGAAACGGGCGTGTCGGACGTTGAGATCGAAGATGCGGTCAGCGACGTTCTGAATGAAGACTTTCCAAATCTTTCCGACGAGAGCGGTGAAACGGTTATCGTCAGCCTGGACGATGATGATCTGGACCTATCCCTTGACGGACAGCCGGATGTGGTTGATACGGTCATTTCCGATCTGGATAAGGAAGATTTCGATCTGGACTTCCCGCGCGATAAAGACGGCGATCCGGAAGGCACCGCCACGATCATCGCCAACCTGGATGACGACGCGCCCGATCTGGACATCGATTTTTCTTTGGAACCCGAGGCTGCAGATGATTCGATGACTTCAGTGGGTGATGCGCTGCCTGAAACATTGGGCGATCTGGATGACCTGGATCTGACGTTAGGCCTGGACGATGCAGATGCCGGGGACGTGGGTATTGCAGCTGAAGTGCCTGAACTTTCGGATGATCTGGACTTGTCCAGCCTGGAAAGTTTGCTGGAGAATGACGACGAAGATGATGATAAGGTCACCATGATCGTCGATGGTGGTGAAGAGCCCGACCTGACCCTCGATTTGGGCGACGAAACGCCTATTGCTGAAGGGGATGCAGCCGGTCTTTCCGAGGACACATTAGAAGATTTGGAATTCGACCTGGATACCGATGGCGGGGCTGAAACGATTGGCCTTGATGATGACCAGGAACTTGACCTGTCTGAAATCGAGAAGATGCTCGAAGAACCCGAAAAGGAAAGCCCCGGGTTGAGCACGGTGCCGGAACAGGATCTGGACTTGGACTTGGACATCGAAGCCAGCCTTGATACGGAAAAGTGGATGCCCGAATCCGGTAAAAATAATATGCTGGTGCAGGATGAGGAGCTGGACCTGTCCGAACTTGAGCAGGTCTTGGATGGTGTCGACACCGATGAGTTTGACGAGCCGCTGGAAGAGCCGGAACTGGCGCTGGCGCCGGGCGATGGTGAGGCGCCGGGCACCCCGACCGAGACCGTGGCGATCGATGATGATTTGGAACTCGACCTGTCTAATTTTGAAGATGATGTCCCGCTACATTCCGGTACTGAGGAGGCGAGCAGCGAATCCGGCGATATGGCGTTGGCGTTTGAGCTGGAAGAAGACAGCCAGGGGAAACCAACCTTAGAACCGGAGCGGCTCGAAGAAACCCTTTCCATCCCCGATCCAAGCGTGGAAAAAGTCGAAAAGGCACCGCCTGAACCCATTAAAACGGCAACCCAGCCGCCCAAGCCCAAACCCGTGAAAAAGGGTGTGAGTAAATCGATGGTATTCCTGCTGATCCTCGCTATCCTTGGCGGCGGTGGTTACGGGGCCTACTACCTGATGAACCAGAAAGGCATCGATATTCCCTTCCTCAGCAACTATCTGAGGCCGAAGGTGGATGATCCGGGCTACCTGAAACTGACCACCGACGACATCAACAGCAAGTTCGTCGACAATGCCAGTGTCGGCAAGCTGTTTGTCATTTCGGGGAAAGTGAAAAACGGATATGCCGAAAACCGGGGCATGATTACCCTGCTGGGCAAACTTTTCTCTACCGGAAAAGTCCCGGTTAATCAGGAGAAGGTATACTGCGGCAATGTCATGTCCGATCTTGAACTGGCCAATCTGGAGTGGGATAAAATTCAGGCGAGGTTGTCCAATCGCCTGGGAGATAACCGCAGCAATGTTAAGATCGAGCCTGGAAAGTCGATTCCCTTCATGGTTGTCTTTTCCGGCCTTCCTGATGATTTGGAGGAATTTACCATCGAGGTAACCGGGTCGACCATCCTCAAATAGGACTCATTCGGAATTGGTCTTTTTGCCCGATTTCGGCTTGACTAACAGTGGATGAGCTGTTAAAAGTCCGCTGTTCTTTTGAACACGGAAAAGGACAATGGCGATGTAGCTCAGCTGGTTAGAGCATGCGGCTCATATCCGCAGCGTCCGGGGTTCAAGTCCCTGCATCGCCACCAAATTGTAATATAAGGCTGTGATCCTAAAGGGTTGCAGCCTTTTTTATTTTACCCCTCCCCGATCACCTGCTCAATGAATCGGGGAAGATGTTCCGACAAATATATCGGGATTGAAACCAGGCGATAAGCGACCGGTTGGCCCAGGGTCGTTTTTACCCGGATCTTTTCAACGGAAGGCAGGTTCAGGTTGCAGTGGATGGCCAGGTCGAGCTTTTTTTCCGCCATGAATTGATGCAGGGATTTCATTTTGTCGGCCGGCCCGGATTTCACTTCCACGGGAACGACACGGCTCCCATGTTGAATGATATAATCGATTTCACCCTGTCGCCCCCCGGTTTTCTGCCAGTAAAACAGTTGCGGGTCCATGGACGGGGTATGTATCGCACGAAGCTGCTGCCCGACAAACTGCTCGGCCAGTTCCCCTTTGTTCGAAAAGAAGAGATCTCGCTGATCCGGACGCTTGATGGGGACCGGCCCAATTGAGCGGAAACCAGACCGATATCGAGCATCAAGGCTTTAAAAAATTTTGTATTGGATTCCATGCCGAGGGGCAATCCGTTTCCGGTGGTGTGAAGCACCTTTGAACATACTTTTGCCTGGAACAACAAGGAGAACGCTTTCTTCACCGGCAAGATTTTAAGGGACGGATCAACCAGGCTGTACACGAATTTGTTTCCAAGCTGCCTGGACACGGACAGCATAATGTCGGCCAGCAGGCGCGCATTCATCTCACCGCCGTATTTATGGAAATCATCGCGGTAGGTGGCAAGCAAATCCTGCTGCAATTTAAGACACGATGCCGGATCCTGTTTTTCCACCCACTCCTGAACCATTTCCGGCATCCCGCCTAACCAGGCAGTAATGGTAATAGTATTCCAGGCACTTTTGATGCCGGGGGCGGGGGATGTCCTGGCCCAAGTCATAAGCAATCAGCTTTTGATGTGGATATCTCCGCCTCGATGATTCAAAGCTTGTCTGAAATTTCCATATTTGTAAACCGCTACGGCCTTCTCCAAATCCGTATGAACAATGCCGTGATCCGGACCTGACGTCAATTGGTCTTTCGACATAAATAATGCCCCAGGTTTTAAGATTTCAGAGACCACAATATTTCAACAACAACTTTGTGTCCAACGCTATTCGGATTCTTTCATAAGCTGTTACGAAGATGTCGCCCTCATAAAAAGGCCGTCCATTGCAAGTATTGTTAGCGATGAACTCACCATTAGCGTAAGGCAGTTTGTTGGCGAAACTGCTCAATGTATCTACGGGATAACGAATCTAAAACGGTGGGATATCGGCTCCATGTCGTTTTTGATTTTACAACTTTTGCGGGAATCCCAACGGCAACGCTATTCTCTGGAACGTCCTTGGTAACAATTGCACCGGTACCAATGATCGATCCATTGCCAACAGAAATATCGGGAAGCAGAGTGCTCTTACGCCCGAGCCATACATGTTCTCCTATTGAAATTTTCCTCAATCGATTATTAACTATTTGACCGGACTGGAGATCAACGATTCCATGCTGGTCTGCGGATTGCAGTAAGATTCCATCGGAAAATAAACAATCTGCGCCTATCGATACTTCTGAATTATCACAAAATACAGCGAGACCGTTTGATGTAGTGTTTTCTTCAATACTTATCGCTGAACGACGCCATAAACGAAAATGGAAGTTCCCCGACGTATTTGCACCTATAACAACCTGCGGAGCGTCGGCACCAACAAATACAGTAATATCGCCAGAAGAGGATGCCACAGAAATTCGTGCATCAACGATGGAAGGTGCTCTACCCATCTGAAAAATGCTAAGTTTGAGTTGCCTGCAGCGAATTGCCTCCATAGCCTTGGCAGAAATTTCACATCGACAGGTGTTATCGAATCTTCCGGCGACCTTGATTCCTGCCGGAGCTTTCTGAAATTCAAACATTCATCCCCCATTGATCTGCGAAATTTTAGTTCGCTAACAATGTACAAGAACCGAACTTTCATGTCGTAGAAATTCTGAATTACTATCAGATGTCAATTACTTTGTCCGGTTCGCGACAATTATCTTGTCCGGTTTTCACTTAGAGAAAAGCTCTCCTAAAATAGCTGAAATGATCGGTAATTTACGGGGCTTTTTAAGGTCCTATGGCTGCTCGTAATTGTCGTTTCCTTTTAGAAAATACCGGATGCCTCAGTCTTTCCATTATTCCTCGACGTTGCTCAAAATCTTTTGTGCCTTTTGGCAATCATGATCAACATCGGCACGCGATACATCATGAATCCAAACAGGATATTCATAAGTGTTTTTTGCGAGCAGCAAGCCGCCGTTATAATCTGTGATTCTGTAGACGGCGTCAGCTTGGGGGACATCATCGAACCAGGTGCTGTTTTTCTTGGTAATATCAATACTGTGGTATCTACTTGACTCAACCACCCCCTACATCTTGTGGTCATAAAATATCGAATTCGTCTTCCATCGAGGGACCATTAATCATTTTCAATGTTGCTCGCGGGTAGGGATCAACCATTAGTGCCTGCTGTGCAAGACGGTAAAAAAGCTTCCCGCGAGAATGAGACTTTCGCCGGTTAAATCGAAACGTGTATTCGTCCAGGTAGTAATCGAGATGAGACTTACGTGCAGCGCCCTGATAAGTACCGAGTAACCATCTTTTGAGAAGAGCTGCAATCATATGAGGAAGTTTTAAGTCGTTGCTTGCCCACA
>DEIP01000065.1:0-1611 GCA_002352605.1 Desulfobacteraceae bacterium UBA2771
CGCTCTGCGGGTGGTCGGTGATTCCACATCTTTTTTGCCTGTGTATCCGTCACCTGTGTTCCATCCGTCGGCACATATCTCGATATGCACCGGCGGATGCGCCTTGTCGACGAACCCAAAGCCGGCGCCTTCTGGCGGAATTGTTTGTTTCCAGGACCCTAAACGGATGCCGGCAACCGGGTGGCGTGTGAGGGCATTGTGAGCGCTTCGCCCTTCTCATTGATACACGAACACGATTTCGATAACCACAACCGATCAGATCCGCAAAACCCATTGAATAAATCGTTCCTGTGGACCAACAAAAGCAAAACCGTTGAGAACTTGTCGCGGCTATCCATTCGGATCTCCCTGTTATTTTTCACGGTGATGGTTCTCAGCGGTGTCCACGGTGCGAGGGCTGCTGATTACCAGCTTCTCACCTCGGTGGAGCTGATGCATGAATACAACGATAATATTTTCTTCGATTCCGAAGACTTGCTGTCGGACAACATTACCACCGTGGCGCCCAAGCTATCGGTGGTGCGGCACGGCGAGCGGATGACCTTTCATGCCGACGGGAAGCTGGAATTTTATCGCTACCAAGAATATGATGCGTTCGACGATACGGATCAGTGGTACCATGCCGGCATCGATGCCACGCCCACGGAACGGTGGCAGGTTGGCGCAAAAGTCCACATTAGTGACGACAGCCGGGCGGATCGGGATATCGAAACGACCGGAATGGTATTCGGCACGGATCGACGCAGAAGGATTCATGCCGGCACGTCGGCGTTTTACACATTTTCGGAAATGCTTTCCGGGGGGCTTGTCCTGAATGTCAACCGGGAGAACTTCGACGACCCGGAAACTTCGGATCGTAAGGATTATGGTGCCACGCTGGCCGTGACCCGCCGTCTGGACGCCTGGCTGACACGCACCACGGGGCGGCTGAACCTGAGTTACAGCCACTACGCATTTGAAAGGGAATTTCAGCAATCCGGAACCTCGGCCTTTTTTGACGTTACTACCGTGGTCGTGGACCAATCCGAGGTGGACAATGTCTCTTTCACCGTCGGCACCGAAACCGCCCTTAAGGAAACGGTCGATTTGACCGCGAATTTAGGGGGGCGGTACGCCCGTTCCCAAAGGGAGTTGTTTCAAACAAGAACCTATTCACCGCCGTGGATCAGCGATGCTCCACATAACATTGGGTTTACAAGCGACAGCTGCGGGTTTGTGGGCGACGTCACCTTCGGTTATCGGGACGAACGGTACCGCTGCTCACTATTGTTGTCCCACGACTTGCAGCCGGTGAGTGGGAACAATGCCATGGCCAATCGTACCACGATACGCCTTGGCGGTAATATGCGGCTGCTGGAAAAGCTTTCCGGCAATCTCGCTGTTCGGTGGTATTGGAACGTTAGCGACGAGGATGATCCCACACAGGACGATATCGATACCCAGAGCTGGAGTGCCCATGGCGGGTTGCGTTGGACGCTGAACGACAACCTTGACCTGGCCGCCGATTACGTTTATTCCATCAACCACGATCGTGAATCAGGCACCAATAAATATCGGAACAAGGCCGTCATCCGGTTGGACGCCCATCACGACTGGTTGGAATAGTTCGAC
>DEIP01000065.1:1646-4268 GCA_002352605.1 Desulfobacteraceae bacterium UBA2771
GGGGGACGACAACGGATATGGATGAACCATCTTATCGAAAGGCAACACCCTTGCAGATAGAGGAACAACCCCTGGATATCGGCAACTGTGTCGATATCCTCAAACGGCGCAAATGGCATCTGATCATTCCGGCGATCCTGATCATGCTGATCACCGGCGTGGTCGCCGTCCTTTTGCCGTCCATATACAGGTCGACCGCCACCATTCTCATCGAAGAGCAGGACATTCCCGCCGATTTTGTTATGACGACGGTCACCGGGTACGCCGAGCAACGCATCCAGTCCACCAAACAGCGTATCATGAGTACCTCCAAACTGATGGAGATCATCGACCGATTCGACCTTTACGCGAAGTATAAGGAACGCTGGACCATCGAACAGATCGTCGACAAGATGCGCAAGGACATCCGTCTGAACCTGATCAGCGCAGATACCATCGATCGCCGCACCGGCCGGGCCACCACCGCTACCATTGCTTTCACCCTTTCTTATCGGGGCAAACAGCCCGCCACGGTTCAGAAGGTCGCCGATACCCTGGTCTCCCTGTTCCTGAGTGAGAACCTCCAGGTGCGCCGGCGCCAGACCACGGAGACCACCGAGTTTTTAGAGGAAGAGAGCCGGCGGGTCAAAGATCAAGTGGCGGCGCTGGAGGAAAAAATCGCCGTGTTCAAGGCGAAACACCTCAATTATCTGCCCGAAATGTTCCATGTCAATCAACAGACCCTGAACACCACCGAATCGACCATCGAGCGGATCGATAACCAGATCAGAATGCTCAAGGAGCGGGAGGGGTATTTGCAAACCCAGTTGGCCAGTATCCCGGAGATGCAAGACCCGGAGAAAGAACGGCTGAAGATGTTGGAACTGGAACTGGTGAACCTGAAAAGCAGATACACCGACGAATACCCGGATGTAAAAAAACTTGTTGATGAGATTTCCCGGCTGAGAACACGCATGAAGGAAAAGGCAGAACGACAGGCCTCCGAGCACGAACAGCCGGATAACGCGGCATACATCACCCTGTCGTCCCAGTTGTCCAGCACCCGTGCGGAGATCGAATCGCTTCTCTCGCAAAAGGGGGATATGGATGCCAGGGCGGAAGATTATCGGAGGCGAATCGAGACCACGCCGACGATTGAGCAGGAATACGGTACGCTCATGACCGACCGCAACAACACCCGCGCAAAATACGACGACCTGATGCGCAAGGTGATGGAGGCCAACGTGGCCCTTGGATTGGAAAAGGAGCAAAAGGGCGAACGGTTTACCCTGATCGATCCTGCGCGGATGCCCGAAAGGCCGTTTAAGCCCAACCGTTTGGCCATTGCACTGATCGGTATGGTGTTGGGGATGGGGTCGGGGGTCGGGGTGGCGGCACTCTTCGAGTTGTCCGACCAGTGTGTCCACTCACCCAAGGATCTGGTCCGGGTCTCCTCCCTGCCGATGCTGGTGGGTATCCCGACCATCACGACATTCGATGAACGTCACGAACGACGGTTGAAATTCCTGAGATTGGGTTTTTGCGGCTTGATGCTGGTCGGCGTCGGCATCCTTTCCTTTCATTTTCTGGTGATGGATCTGGATGTATTCTGGGCGAAAGTATTACGACGGATGCCGGTGATCTAAAGGAAGCCATCGATGAAAATAAAGAAAGCACTGAACAAGGCCGAAAATGAGCAGGAGACCCGGGAGCGGGTTTTCCCGGTTAAACCTGCCGATCCCGACAGACGGCACGGTATTCCCGGGAAAACGCCATGGCAACCACCGGTATACGCCGAATCCAAAACCGTTGCCATAGATGTGAACGCTGCCGTCCGAAACCACTGCGTGGCCCTATCGCCGGCGTATACCGAGATCGATTACTACAAGGTGCTGCGGACCCAGCTTCGGCAGATGGACAGGGGGGCGGACTGGAAAACAGTCATGATTACCAGCGTGTCTCCCGGAGAGGGCAAAACCGTTACCGCCATCAACCTGGCTGCGACATTCGCGCGCGAATACAGCCAGACCGTACTGCTGGTGGACGCCGATCTGCGCAGGCAATCGATTCATCGCTATCTGGGATACGCCAGCGACCGGGGGTTGCCGGACTACCTCGAATCGAATGTGCCCATGAGAGACATCATGGTCTGGCCGGGAATCGATAAGTTTGCGATTATTTCCGGAGGCGGGGTGGTCGCAGACAGCGCCGAGTTGATGGGGTCGCCCCGAATGCGTGAACTGGTTGCCGAGCTGAAGGACCGCTACGATGACCGCCACGTCATCTTCGATGTGCCGCCGGTAATGGGCTGTGCGGATACGCTGGCGTTTGCCCCCCTTGTGGACCGCATCATCCTGGTGGTCGGTGCCGGGCAGACCCGACAGCAGGATCTGGAAAAGGCGTTGGAGATGCTTCCCCAAGAAAAAGTCGCCGGTTTCGTATTGAACCAATTCAATGATGCAAAGCGGCTTTATGGGCCATACGGCAAGGGATTCGACCATAAACGAAGCTTTGAAGAGTGGCGCCGGACGGGTGTACGTCTCAAGGAACAATTATTTTGCCGCCTGTTTAAGGGTCGCCGTAAGGAGCCGTGATAAACATGCCGGTGACGGGTCGTAGCCGTAATTGCAGTAAATTAAACCT
>DEIP01000003.1:0-675 GCA_002352605.1 Desulfobacteraceae bacterium UBA2771
AAGCGGGTCGACCACGACAAGGACAACGGTTTTTACCGCTACGTATTCGAATTCAAGGAATTGGAAAAGGATGAGCGCAAAAAGCTTACCCAGGTGATCTATGGCCTGCAGCGCTGGTATCTCCAGCGCCGGAAGTAAGGCTCCTTGGTCGTTTTCCGTCAATTGCCGCAAACCCTTTGCACACACATCACCCGGAAACTTTTAATAGTCACGATGAAGAGCATTTCGCTACTGATAAGGAGTATTTATTATGGCCGTTATTACCAAGTATGTGGTGGTCCGAAATGGCGTAGAAATAGACAAGGAATTTCCGATCAAAAAAGACGCCGAGGCCTACGACAAGATGCTGGACGCCGCCGAGAACCTGGCTGTCTACATCAAGGATGCCGGGCTGGAGATCGACCTTGACGGCCGGACCATCGATGCGATTTCCATCTTTCTGGCCAACAACGGTCCCGAGGTGACCCGAATTCTCAAAGGTTTGAAGCCCGTTGCACCGCCCGCCCATACCCCGGAGAAGGAAAAAAAGAACGACGCCCCGGCAGTCACCGCAAAAAAGAAAACCCCGGCGGCCAAGGCGAAACCCAAGGGTAAATAACCTCTCCCCATGGCCGTTATATCCAAAAAAGAAGCCGACGCATGGGACCGCGCACTTGATGCCGCTGCGGATCTGGC
>DEIP01000003.1:789-10597 GCA_002352605.1 Desulfobacteraceae bacterium UBA2771
GACGGCATCTTGCAAGCCCGGGGGTATGGCGACCATTAGTGGCTCGATCCAAGGCCCTTATTTGAAAATCGGCGGCGCGGTCTGTAAAATCCAGGTTTTGCTGTCTTGCCGATACTGCCATGATTGTTCATACCGGATCTTCCTGACGACATAGCGGTCGAGAAAATAGTATTCCACTTCAATTTTCTGGCTCACTTCCTGCTTGTTTCCCGCCACGTTTAAGGTGAGCAGATCATAACTGACGATCTTCAGGTTATCAAAGCGCTTCAAGCAATCTTCCTGCGCCATTTCAGACGGATCGACATATTTGCAGACGGCGTTGAAATCCGACAGGTGCATGGCGGTATCATAGGCGTCCATGGTTCGTTCGTATTCTTCCATTTTCCCCTGCTCCGAGATGGTTGCACAGCCCAGCGCTAAAAAACAGAGAACGGCGATGGCGATAATTCGGTCTTTCAATATGACACCTAAAAGTCAGCTATTTGTCACAGGAGCGTTGGCTTGCAGGATTTTCACGATTCGCTTCAGGTAGTCCGGCGCCTTTTTGCGGGCAAAGCGGCAGGCACCGGCACCGGGATGACCGCCTCCTTCGAAGGCGGAGAGCATCTTTCCCACATTCACGTTACAGCCCCGGTTCAGGATGCTGTGACCCACCTTGATGCTGGCCAGGGTCTCTTCATTGTAGTTGATTTTGACATTCACCGTGCAGTCGGAAAACAGGGAGTAGACCAAAAAGCGGTTACCGTCGGGCACCGGATCAGTGCCCCGGAAATCGGTGATGGAGACATGATCCACCAACGTGGTGTGTGCCTTGAGAGCCGACTCGTAGGCGATGTTGGTCGCCGCTACCCGTCGGCATCGCCGTTTCACCTCGGGATCATCCATCACCTGAGCCATGGATCGGGTCCGCAGCAGGTCCACCAGGTGCTCCCAGTAGCACGCTTCGGCGGGGTCGTGATTGCTGATGGACATCGACAGCAGGATGTAGGGATAGTTCTCCGGGTGAAGGATTTCGTCCAATTTCAGATCCGCCGAATCGATGCGGTCGGTCTGACGAACCAGTTCGGCATAGTCCCGATCCAGGCGTTCGCGGTAGTATTCATAGATAATTCCAGCGGCCGACGGTGCAATTTTAAAGACCCCGTCCACGGGTATTTCCGGCTGATTGGAATAGTGGTGGTCGAACCACAGGCTGCAGCCTTCGTGAAAGGGCAGATTGGCGATGATATCGCCGTTTTGAATATCGACCCGTCGGTGCTGCATATCACTGGGCTGAACCCATAGCACCGGCGGGGCAACCTGCAGTGCATCCATCAGCAAAACGGCACATACCACACCGTCGAAATCGGGCCTGGTAACCACTCTCATCGGGTCTGTTCCTCTGATCGTATGGGGAGCCTATTGCCGTGGTCGGGCAATCCTGTCGGTTAAGCAGTTGATAATCAGGGCATTTGAATCATGGGTCGGCATTGAGACCCAAAGTAATTCATATATCAACAATCCTGTTGAACCGCAATAGCCAGTGGCCGATGGACGCAGGGCTGCGAATCGGGCTTGAGGTTTGAACCAAATCCATGACCCCAAAAAGGCCGTGAGCGTGATTTCGGACCAAACGGTCCACGCCCAAACGGCGGAGCGGTCGACCGCCATAAACGGGAAGGATAACCCAGGCATGGCTGGTACTATACGACCCCTTCGGGCATGGGCGCGACCCGTTCCCCACCCAGGGGATATCCGCCGTCCAGCCGTATTACACCGCCGGTCATGAACGGGGCATCATCCAATAGAAAGCGGACGGCCCGGACCACGTCATCCACCCGGCCGACTCTGGCCATCAGGGTGTGATCCACAATGGCCTGCCGCTGGCGGTCGGTCAGAAGCCCCCAACCCCTTGTACGCGGCCCATGGCGGGTTTCAACAACGCCCAGCATGAGCTCGTTCACGCGCACATGGGGAGCGCCCAAACGGGCCCAGGTTTCCGTTAGCAGGGAAATACCGCGGTTGGCTGCTGAATACCCTTCGTTGTAAAGATAACTGGCCGGTCCGCTTCGACCGACGATGCCGGCCATGGATGAGATGTTGACCACGGCGCCGTCCCCGGATGCCCGCAGGTGGGGCAGGGCCGCATCGAACACCCACTGCTTGGCCCGCAGGGTCGTGGCCATCTCCAAGTCCCATTGCTCCCGGGTGTATCGGCCGTGAACCACCGGCCACCCTCCCCGTTCGATGTTATTGATCAGGATGTCCAGCCGGCCGAAACGGGCGATGATCCGTTCCACCAGACCCGAGATGGCATCGGTATTCAACAGGTCGATACGTTGGATCATATGGTCCGTTTCCGTACCGGCAAAATCGGCCTGCATGGCAGTCAGGCTTTCCGGCCAGTCATACCAAATGACCGCCACCCGGGTGCCGCCATTCAGCAGGTCCAAACCGATGGCCTTTCCGATTCCCTTAATGCCGCCAAGCACCAGGGCCACTTTTCCATTGGGTTCCATCGTCACGTTTTTGCCGGATTGGGGGTGAACACGGTCTCCCTGATCCAGTCCATGGCGACAATCAACAGGTCCGGATCGCTGGTTTTTGACCGGTCAAGGGTCTGAATGTTCGTGTTGATCGCCAAGGGACTGTCTTCCTTGAACCACGCATCGCGAAAGGCGTCCAGGTCGTACAGGGCCGTATATACCCGATTCTTTTCGGAGGGCATCAACGGACCCGGCCGGAAGCGGTTTTTGAAGCTGATCAGTTCCAGGAGCATGTCGTTCATGCGGTTGTGGGTGGCAATCTGTTGGTCGTTCACCCATTCGTCGACGGTCTGCATTTGTCCTTTATTAAAGCCCAGACAATGGGGCTCGCGAATCAGCGCCCAATGTTCGGTTAAACGTCCGGTTTCCCGGTGGCGGGAGACGCGCCGGGCCAGTGGATAGGTGCGACAAGAGGCGGGCCGGGCCGGGTAAACGCGGCAGCCCGCGTCGGTGACAAAGGGACAGGTCAGGTCCTCGGCATCGCTGAAACGCAGGGAAACCACCGGCAGCCCGCTTCCGGGACCGGTGTTGTCTTCGGTGTATGTATCCAGAAAATCGTTGGACGATATGTTCAGAAACTGTTTGAGACAAAGCACGTCATAGGGGGTTAAGACCTGGTTTAGATCCCGGCAGCAGGCATTGAAGCAGGTCACCTGCGGAGAACAGGTGAAACGGAAGGTCTGATGGCTGTCCAATGGTGAAACTGGATTTTTCATGGCCTGGCTCCGATAATGACCCCGGGTCGTGAGGCGCATTGGTAGCATGCTGAGCAAGCATGTCAACCGCAATCTTGATTGCTTTTCCCGATTCAGACAAACAGGAGATCAATTTTTTGCCGTCGACCAGAGGGCGCTTCAATCAGGACTCTCCACCATATATTGTACCTAATATCTGAAGGCCCAACGACATGTAGGCCATCACGGGTTTGAATGTAAGTGACTGCATCTTTGGGGCTTTCATGCCGTCGAAATTTCTTGACAATGAATATGCTGAATGGTAAAGATCTTATCTTGTGTTACGCTATGACTATCTTCCTGAATTTATACGATATATTCAATTGACAGAGTCATGCAACAGCGTATTGAATTCATGACTGCATTACGTGTTTTGCTAAAACGTGGGGTATGATGTTTTATGTTAAAAACATATAGTAACTGTCCGGGTCGAAACCATTCGGACGCCTTATCGATGGAAGGGAGGTGCGACGAACAGGAGGTTTATTCTTGATTTCGGAAGTGGGTTGAGTGAAATTTTTTAACTAACCGTAGGAGGTATACTAAATGCCAAGTTTTGTAATTTCGGAAAAATGTGACGGCTGTAAGGGCGGCGACAAGACCGCTTGCATGTACATTTGTCCCAATGACCTGATGGTGTTGGAACCAAACGCCATGAAAGCTTACAATCAGGAACCGGATCAGTGCTGGGAGTGCTTTTCCTGCGTCAAAATCTGCCCCACCCAGGCCATCGAAGTGCGCGGCTATGCCGATTTCGTGCCGCTGGGAAGTTCCATCATGCCCATGATGGGTACCGAGGACGTCATGTGGACCTGTAAGTTCAGAAACGGCCTGATCAAACGCTTCAAGTTTCCCATCCGGACCACCCCCGAGGGCCAGGCCAACGCCTATGCCGACCTCAAGGGAAAAGATCTCGAAAGTCCCCTGCTCTCCACCCAAGAGGCTGACGGCGTCACTCTTCCGACCCCGGCGGTCTAAATCGGTCCAGTGTTTGCTTGTGATAAAACTTTAAGAATTCGAATTTCTACAGGAGGATAAGATATGGCATTACCGAATAAACCTGTGGGTGAACTCAAGGCTGTGCGGGATCCCGAAGTCGTCGAAAAAGAGGTTGACATTCTCATCGTCGGCGGTGGCATGGCTGCCTGCGGCACCGCATTTGAAATAAAAAAATGGCTTAAAGACGGCCAGAGCGTCCTGTTGTGCGACAAGGCTGCCATGGAAAGATCCGGCGCCGTTGCTCAGGGCCTGTCCGCCATCAATACCTATATTGGTGACAACGCTCCCGAAGACTACGTTCGCATGGTGCGTAACGACCTGATGGGTCTGGTTCGCGAAGACTTGATCTTCGACCTGGGCTGTTATGTTGACGACTCCGTGCACCTGTTCGAAGAGTGGGGCCTGCCCGTCTGGAAGTTAACCGATGATGGCAAGAACCTGGACGGCAAGAAGGGTCAGAAAATGGGAACCCTGAAGTCCGGCGCCCAACCGGTCCGCACCGGTAAATGGCAGATCATGATCAACGGTGAGTCCTACAAGCGTATCGTCGCCGAAGCCGCCAAAATGGCCATAGGCGATGACAATATCATCGAGCGCTGCTTCATCGTCGAACTGCTCCGGGACGCCAAGGTCGATAATCAGATTGCCGGCGCAGTGGGTTTCTCCGTTCGCGAGAACATCGTTTACATCATCAAATGCAAAACCATGATGGTTGCCTGCGGTGGTGCGGTGAACATCTATCAGCCCCGTTCGGTCGGTGAAGGTAAAGGCCGCGCCTGGTATCCCGTATGGAACGCCGGTTCCACCTACACCATGTGCATGAAGGTCGGCGCCGAACTGACCATGATGGAAAACCGTTTCACCCCGGCCCGGTTTAAAGACGGATACGGCCCGGTTGGCGCCTGGTTCCTGCTGTTCAAGGCCAAAGCCCTCAACGGTCTGGGAGAAAATTTTGCCGCCAGTGACGCCGCCAAGGCTGAGTTGGAAAGATTCGCGCCTTACGGCACCGCCGCCATCACCCCGACCTGTCTGCGTAACCACCTGATGCTGTTCGAGATGAAAGAGGGCCGCGGTCCCATCATGATGGATACCGTGACCGCTCTGTCCGATATGGGTAAGACCATGGACAAAAAGGAGCTCAAACACCTCGAGTCCGAAGCGTGGGAAGACTTTTTGGACATGACCTGTGGCCAGGCCAATCTGTGGTGTGCTCAGGACTGTGAACCGGAGAAGAAAAACTCCGAGGTCATGCCCACCGAGCCTTATCTGCTGGGTTCCCACTCCGGCTGCTGCGGTCTGTGGACTTCCGGTCCGGATCTGGATTGGGTGCCGGATAGCTTCAAGATCAAAGCTGCAAACGGTAAGGTCTACAACCGAATGACGACCGTCAATGGTCTGTTCACCGCCGGTGACGGCGTGGGCGGCTCCGGTCACAAGTTCTCTTCCGGTTCCCATGCCGAAGGCCGTATCACTGCCAAACAGATGGTGCGCTACGCCGCAGACTTTGCCGATTTCACGCCGACCCTGAGTCAGTCCAAGGAAGAACTGGTCGACATGATTTACAAACCGGTGCGTACCTTCCTTGATCACTGCGAATACACCACGGCCATTGACATTAACCCCAACTACATGAAGCCCAATGGCATGATGTATCGCCTGATGAAGGCCACCCATGAGTACGGTGCTGGTACGGCCACCTACTACCAGACCACCACCAAGTCTCTGGAAATCGTCATGAACCTGCTTGCCACCATGCGCGAAGACTGCGAGAAGATGGCTGCCGGTGACCTGCACGAGCTGATGAGATGTTGGGAAATTGAACACCGCATCTGGACGGTGGAAGCTCACCTGCGCCACATTCAATACCGCAAAGAGACCCGCTACCCGGGCTTCTACTATCAAGCGGATTATCCGGGACAGGATGACGAGAACTGGTTCTGCTTCGTCAACTCCAAGTTCGATCCGGAAAAGAAGGAGTGGGATGTCTTCAAGAAAGACTATATCAAGATTATCCCGGACTAATCGAATGTCGACGATTGTTCTAGTCGAATAGCAACACGCCTCCAGGTGCCTTTGCGGCGCCTGGAGGTTTTTATTACCGAACCGATCGTGTTCTTTCCTGTTTTTCGGGTAGTACCCATCTGGGACAGTACCATGTCGAGCGACATGTGGTTCCAATAAGGCCCGTTGCTTATATTGGAGCGTGAAACCGGCATTTGGAGGCCCGGGCGTATCGGTAACGAGGTTTCCAGCTCCCCGTTTCCAGTTTCAATAAAAGGGTATTGCCCGAAACCAATGGCGGTTTTATTAAGGGCCTCGGCAAGAATAAAATACACAGAGATGACGCCGGATTTTTGTTCGTGTTCAAGGCGCGTCAGAGGGCGCAACCTTGTTGGTTGTACTCTTTGAGGCAACGCAGAACACGAGCAAAAAGACAAGTAAGATTGTTTATTTTATTCTTGCCGCGGCCCTCACAACTTGTTTTCATGAATTTTTAGAAACGTTGATGCACGGAGGGATAGCATGACAAACGACAAAGCAGCCCCTGCGAGTGGAAGCATTATGGTGGTCGGCGGTGGTATCGCCGGTCTGACCACGGCCATCGAAGCCGCTGAAGTGGGGTATGAAGTATTCCTGGTCGAAAAAAATCCTTATCTGGGCGGAAGAGTTGCACAGCTTAAACAGTATTTTCCCAAGCTATGCCCTCCCACCTGCGGACTGGAGATAAACTTCAGGCGGATCAAGGATAACCCGAGAATTAAGGTGTTCACTCTGGCGGAGGTGGAAAAGGTGGACGGCACGCCAGGCAACTACAATGTCAGCCTGAAAATGAACCCCCGCTACGTAAACGAAAATTGCACCTGCTGCGGCGCTTGCGCCGAAGCCTGTCAGACCGAGGTGCCTGATGCCTTCAACTTGGGCATGTGCAAAACCAAGGGTGCCTATCTGCCTTTTGAGATGGCCTTCCCGGCCAAATTCGTTATTTCCCCGCAGATTATCGGCACCGACGACGCCACCCGGGTAAAAGAGGCCTGCAAATACGATGCGGTGGATCTGGAGATGCAGGCCAAAACCGTCGACCTGCCCGTGGGCGCCATTGTCTGGGCCACCGGCTGGGAACCTTACGACGCCAACCGTATCGACAACCTGGGTTTCGGCCAATACGACAACATCATCACCAACATGATGCTGGAGCGTCTTTCTTCCAACTCCGGCCCCACCCAGGGCAAGATCGTGCGCCCATCCGACGACAAGGCCCCGAAAAGTGTGGCTTTCGTGCAGTGCGCCGGCTCCCGTGATGAAAATCACCTGCCCTACTGCTCCTACATTTGCTGCATGGCATCCCTGAAGCACGCCACTTACATCCGCGAGCAGTATCCGGACACCAAGGTCTACATTTTCTATATCGATATCCGCTCACCCGGCGATCGGTACGAAAAGTTCTACAACAAGATTAAAGAAGACGAGAACGTCATCCTGATCAAGGGTAAAGTCGCTGAGGTCAGCGAGGATCCGGCCACCAGGAATATCACCGTGGTTGCCGAAAATGCGGTCACCGGGGAGAAGATTCACCAGACGGTGGAGATGGCCGTCCTGGCCACGGGCATGCAGCCCACAGTCGCCAATGCAAAACTGCCTGCCGATCTCAACGTCAACGATGATGGCTTTATCATCAATGACTTTGAAAGGGGCGGCATGTTTGCCGCCGGCTGTGCCAACAAGCCGGCCGACGTGATCTCATCCAACCAGAATGCGACCGGTATGGCCCTGAAAGCCATTCAAACCCTGGTGAAAAGGTAGGAGGTAACCCATGGATAAAAAGTATGGCGTATATATCTGCGAAGGTTGTGGCATCGGGGAGTCCCTCGATGTGAAGGCCCTGTGCGGGGTCCCGGAGGAAGAGGGTGTGCCTGTAAAAACCCATCCTTTCCTGTGCGGAAAGGAAGGGGTTGAATTTCTTAACAAAGAGATTGCCGGCGGCACCAACACCCTGGTCCTTGCGGCCTGCTCCCGTCGGGTGAACTTTGACATTTTCCGCTTCGACGGTTGCATCGTTGACCGGGTCAACCTTCGTGAAGGGGTGGTCTGGTCTCATCCGCGCGACGCGTTCCCTGCGTTGACCGAAAAAGAGAAGGAAGACGAGGACAACTTCGACCGGGTTCAGATGATGGCCGAAGACTACATCAAGATGAGCATGATCCGCGTGGAGAAGGTTACACTGCCCGAGCCTTACCTATTGGAGAACCTTTCCAGAAAGATTCTGGTTCTGGGCGGCGGTATCACGGGTATGTCCGCAGCCCTCGACGCGGCCAAAACCGGTTTCGACGTCACCATCGTGGAGAAGACGGACTCCCTGGGCGGCTATGCGGCCAAGGTGAGAAAACAGATCCCGGTCTCCGCGCCCTACGATGCACTGATTCCCCCGGTGGTGGAAGCCAAAATCAAGGAAGTGGAAGCCCTTTCCAATATCACCGTTAAAACCGGGACTGAGGTCGCCCGGATTGCCGGCCAGCCCGGCGAGTTCACCGTCACGCTTAAAAAACCCGGAGAGAAGATTCCCTTCGACGTGCCTTTTCCGCTGCCCGAGGAGATGAAGCTGGATGAAAACGGCAAGGAATTGGATGTTGAAAAACAACGCGAAGCCTACCTGTCGTTCAACGAGGGTAAAAATGACATTCTGGAAGTAGATCCGGATGGTGAGATGTTTGGTGCCGTGATTCTGGCCGCCGGATGGCGACCGGATGACCCCATCGGTGATGAATACGCGCATCTTGGCTACGGCAAACTTCCTGACGTGGTTACCAACCATCAGTTCGAAGCGATTGCCAAGGCAGGCAAGGTTGTGCGCCCCTCCGACGGCAAACCGGCCAAGTCCGTGGTTTTCGTACAGAGCCCGGGCAAAGATGACGCGGACGGTGATTTTGCCTATGCCGGTTCGGTCACCAGCATGGTAGCGCTGAAACAGGCAAAGTATGTGCGGGAGGACTACAACGATGGCAAGGCCTTTATTTTCTACCAGCACATGCGCACCCCCGGATTTTCCGAGTTGTTCTACAAGGGGCTCCAGCAGGATCCGGGAATTTTTATGACCAAGGGTGCCGTGATGGGTGTGGCCAAAAACGGCGACGGCATGATTGTTGACGCCGAGAACACCCTGCTGGGTGAAAAACTTCAGGTCAAGGCGGATTTGGTGGTCCTGGGGACCGGTATGGTTCCCGTGACCAAGGACGACCCGGTGGTCAACCTGGCCTACCGCCAGGGCCCGGGTTTCAGGGACATCGATCTGTTCAATGGTTACGTGGACTCCAACTTCATCTGCTTTCCCTATGAAACCCAGCGCACCGGAATCTATGCCGCCGGTGCCGTCCGCCGATCCATGACCATGGAAGAGGCTATCGAAGATGCCTCCGGTGCGGCCCTCAAGGCGATCCAGTGCCTGGAGTCGGTCAATCGCGGTGTTTCCGTTCATCCTCGCTCCGGCGACATGACCTTCCCGGACTTCTTCTTCCAGCGCTGCACCCAGTGCAAACGCTGTACGGAAGAGTGCCC
>DEIP01000003.1:10619-13807 GCA_002352605.1 Desulfobacteraceae bacterium UBA2771
TTCGGGGCCCTGGACGATGATGAAAAAGGCACCCCGAAGCCCAATCCCACGCGCTGCCGCCGTTGCGGCACCTGTATGGGAGCCTGCCCCGAGCGCATCATCGGCTTCGCCGACTATAACATCGACAGCATCGGCTCCATGGTCAAGGCCGTGGGCGTTCCATCCGAAGACGACTACACCGAACCACCGTACCGTATTCTTGGTCTGGTCTGCGAAAACGACGCTTACCCGGCACTGGACATGGCCGGTCTCAATCGGCTCTCCTACTCGGCGGACGTGCGCCTGATTCCGATCCGCTGTTTAGGCTCCATGAACGTCATCTGGATCAAGGATGCCCTGTCCCAAGGTATGGACGGCGTGTTCCTGCTGGGCTGCAAACACGGTGACGACTACCAGTGTCACTTTGTCAAAGGCTCCGAGCTGGCCGACATCCGCATGAAAAAGATCGGCGAGGCCCTGACCAGTCTGGCCCTTGAAACCGAGCGGGTGGCCCAGTTTGAAGTGGCCATCGACGACTACGACAAGGTTCCACAGATCATCGATGATTTCGTGGCGTCCATCGAGGCACTTGGTCCCAACCCGTTCAAGGGCTTCTAATATTATTGATCCCATGGAGAGGTGCCAAGCAGCGCCTCTCCCACCCATTTTGTTCAAATGAGGAGGTTAGCAATGGCGGATTCATATCTGGTTGACCCTGATGTGAGTTTTATTGAAGAATTGGGGCGACTGGGAGGTGCCGATGTTAAAAAGTGCTTCCAGTGCGCCACCTGCGCGGTGGCCTGCCCCATCTCCCCGGATACCAAACCGTTTCCCAGAAAGGAAATGATTGCCGCATCCTGGGGATTGAAAGACCGCTTGATCGGCAACGGTGATGTCTGGCTGTGCCACAACTGCGGCGACTGTTCCACTCTGTGCCCCCGCGGTGCCCATCCAGGTGACGTGCTGGCGGCGGTGCGCGCGGCCACGGTGATCGAGTATGCCACACCCAAGGCTGTGGCCAAAATGGTCAGCGACCCAAAAAAACTGCCTATCCTGATGGCCATTCCGGCGGTGATTTTTCTGGTGGTGGGACTGCTGTTCAAGATGGTCGGTTTGGACTGGCTTAACTTTGCCCCCACCGGCGACCACCTGTGGCAGGCCGATTTCATCGGTAACTACCTGGTGGACATCATCATGATTCCCACTTTTTTCGGTGCCGTGGCTGTTTTTGCCCTGGGCCTGAAACGCTTTCTGACCGACATGCACGCCAATGCCGTCAAGGAAGGTAAGACCGATAAAGAAAAGATCGATCCGGCCGGATTCGTCCAGGCGCTGATCAAAACGGTACCCACGATCATGACGCACCGGAAGTTCAACGAATGCAGCGAAAACAATGCACGTTCGACGGCCCACATGATGGTGCTTTTCAGCTTCATCGGACTATTCATCGTCACCAACTGTTTTTTCGCCGCCGAGTGGGTTTTCCACATCGATGGCCCCTATCAACAGATCAACCCGATTAAATGGCTGGGTAACATCAGTGGTATCGCATTGGTTATCGGCGGGATTCTGCTGCTGAAGAATCGGCTGGCCCAAAAAGACCAAATTTCCAGCTACTGGGATTGGTACCTGGTGGGCCTGGTGCTGGCGTTGGGCGTAACGGGTATGCTGACCGAGATGCTCCGCTTGGGTGGGATGTACGGCCTGTCGGCCATTGTCTACTTTCTGCACTTGATCTCCGTCTGGAGCCTGTTCGCCTATACGCCGTTTTCCAAACTGGCACACATCGTCTACCGCACGACGGCCATGGCATACCAGGAGTACAGCGGGCGTAAATAGTTCACGTCTTAGCACATGTGGTGCAATAAAAAGGGGGGGCTTTGGCCCCCCCTTTTTATTGCACCACGGAAAGCTGATTCAATCCATCGGAATGGACAGGAGGGTATTATGGAAAAGGCGTTAGGTGATTTGATTGTTATTGAAGTTGCCCATGCTTGGGCAGGCCCCCTCACAGGCATGTATTTTGCCGATATGGGTGCAGAGGTAATCAAAATCGAAAGGCCTGGACTGGGTGATCTGCAACGATCTCCTCTTGCACATGGCCCCTGTGTAGAGGATGAAAATTTGGTCTTTTTATTTCTGAACCGAAATAAAAAAGGGATCACTCTGGATTTGAGATCAAAAAAAGGGCAGGACATTTTTAAATCGATGGTGGCAAAAGCCGATATCGTAATCGAAAATTTTGTCCCGGGTACTTTTGACAAGTGGGGACTGGGATATGATGTCTTGAGTGGGATCAATCCTGCGCTTATTATGGTTTCAGTTTCAGGTTTTGGGCAAACAGGACCCTATCGGGAACAAGCGGCATTTGATCTGGTGATACAGGCAATAAGTGGAATGATGAGTGTTACCGGGTTTCCTGACCAGCCCCCTGTTCGATGTGGGGCTGCCATTGCTGATCATCTTGGTGGCCTTTTTGGTTTTGTCGGTGCATTAATCGCGCTTCACTGGAGAAATAAATCGGGCCAAGGCCAATGGGTTGATGCTTCACTCCTGGAGAGCACGCTTATTACCCTTGGAGACAGGTTCGTCAGATACGCCCAATTCGGCGATACTTCCGACCTCATTTCACAGGTCGGAAATCGCTATCCAGGGATGGGTAGGGCTGGATGCTATAAAACGAGGGATGGATATTTAACATTCAGGGCTGCATCCGAGGGGGGCGCTGCAAAACTTGCAAAAATTGTCGGCAGAGAAGATCTAATCAATGGGGATGAAGATAAAGCTTTTTTAAATACTTATAAATTATTTGAAGGTGAATTAGGTAACGCTCTCGAAATTTTTCTAGAAGACAAAACGAAGAAAGAAGCCCTTGAGATACTGAATGAAGCAGGGGTAGCCTGTGCCCCTGTCCTTGGTATTGATGAACTCATGGAAGATCCTCAATTTAAAGAAAGAGAAATGATCGTTGATGTAGAACATCCTGTTGTTGGAAAAATGAAAATGATGGGAGCCGTGCCCAAACTGTCCAAAACGCCCGGAACCGTTAGATCCGCGGGCCCCTCCCTTGGACAGCATAACGAAGAAGTTTTTTCAAATCTCTTAAACTATACGAGAGAAAAAATCGATCATTTGAAAAAAGAAAAAATAATATAGGCATCCCGATGCTTAGGGTTCGCGAAAAAATAACTTCGCAGAATTGGCGCCCA
>DEIP01000049.1:0-176 GCA_002352605.1 Desulfobacteraceae bacterium UBA2771
TGGTCATTCCCGCAGGTTCCATTAAAGTGGGACCTGAATATATCAGAATCAGTCCCACGGGAAACTATGACACGATTGAGAGCATAAAAAATCTTCAGATCCGTGATCCGAAATCGGACAAACTTATTTATCTTAAAGATATTGCTAATGTGGTTCGCGATTATGTTGAGCCCCCC
>DEIP01000049.1:204-2384 GCA_002352605.1 Desulfobacteraceae bacterium UBA2771
CCTGCCATTTCAATGGGTATCTCCATTGCTTCAGGGGGAAATGTCGTCAAACTGGGTGAAGCGGTTAATAAGCGGCTTGACGAACTCATGGAAATGCTGCCGGTGGGAATGGAGATTGATGTTATTAATTTTCAGGCCACTGACGTAACCACATCCATCAAGTCCTTTGTCATCAATTTTCTTGAAGCAATCGGCATTGTCGTGATTGTACTTTTACTGTTTATGGGCGTGCGAAGCGGTTTGCTCATCGGTGCAATCCTTGCTGTTACCGTACTTGGAACCATTATTGTAATGAAAATGTGGGGCATCAGCCTGGAGAGAATTTCTTTAGGCGCCCTGATTATTGCCCTGGGGATGCTGGTTGATAATGCCATTGTTGTGACTGAGGGGATGCTGATTCGTATCGAAGCCGGGATGAACAGGCTTAAAGCCGCCGGTGAAGTCGTCAGTCAAACCCAAATGCCGCTTCTGGGAGCCACAATCATAGCTGTCCTGGCTTTCTGGGGGATTGGTATGTCCCAGGATAATACCGGAGAGTTCTGCCGCTCACTCTTTCAGGTCATGTTAATTTCCCTGATGATGAGCTGGATTATCGCTATCACGATTACCCCGCTGTTTTGCAAAATGTTTTTAAAGGGAGGCTCAGTTACCGGTGAGCCGGCGGATCCGTATAAAGGTTTTATCTTTGTAACCTACAAAAAAATGCTCTCTTTCTGCATCCGCTTGCGCTGGTTTACGGTGTTGATTGCGATGGGTATGCTGGCCGCTGCTATCTATGGTTTTGGGCTCCTCTCAGTCAGTTTTTTTCCACCTTCGACAAAAGGGATGGTGATGGTGAGTTACTGGTTGCCGTCGGGTTCGGATATCCGGAAAACAACAAAAGATATCAGTAAAATTGAAAAACATATCCTTGAAGATAAACGCGTTGTTTCGGTGGCCTCCTATATAGGTGCGGGGGCCACTCGTTTTATCCTGACTTTTAAGCCTGAGGAGACCGGTGACGATGGCTATGGATTGATGTTGGTTTCGGTTCATGATTACAAAGATCTTACGGCTCTGATTCCTGAAATAGAGAATTATATTACAGACAATTATCCCGATGCGGTTCCGGTTCTGAGAAAATTTTCCATGGGGCCGGGAGATGACTACGACCTTGAAGCACGATTTTCAGGGCCGGACGGCAAGGTGCTTCGCCGGCTTTCCGAAAAGGCCAAGGCAATTATGCGAGATTATCCCGACAGTGCCCGGGTTTGGGATAATTGGCGTCCTCCGGTGAAAAAAATAGTTCCTCTTTTTGATGAAGTTAAAGCCAAACAGGCAGGTATCAGCCGGTCGATGCTGACCCAGGCGCTTGAGACCGCTGTTACCGGGACCCAGGTCGGTCTCTACCGTGAAGGAGATGACCTGATACCCATCATCTCCCGATTGCCCGATGCTGAACGACTTGCGGTTGAAAATCTGCGGGATATTCAAGTTTATAGTCCGGCGCTTAAAAAATCGGTTCCCATCAGCCAGGTTGTCTCAGGTTTTGAAACCATTTCGGAAGATGCCTTTCGGATGCGCTATAACCGGTTGTTGACCATCAACACCCGGGGCAATATAAAATTTGGTTTGCTGCCAAGCGCCATGCAAAATGCCGTTGAGAAAAAAATTGAAGCGATTGAACTGCCGCCGGGCTATATTATGCGCTGGGGCGCAGAAAAGGAAAATTCGGCCAAGGCTCAGGCTGGTATCAAGGCCAATATGACGGTTCCGACCATCGCTATGATTCTGATCATTATTATGCTTTTTAACAACCTGCGGCAGCCGGCCATCATTTTATTGCTGGTGCCCTTTGCACTTATCGGGGTAACCGTGGGGCTGCTTGGTGCGGGTGTTCCCTTTGGTTTTATGGCGCTGCTGGGAATGTTAAGTTTGACGGGCATGCTGATCAAGAATGCCATTGTTCTCATCGATCAGATTAATCTTGAACTGGCCGAGGGAAAAGAACCGTTAACAGCCGTTATGGATGCCTCGGTAAGTCGTATGCGCCCGGTGTGTATGGCAGCAATTACAACGGTATTGGGCATGATGCCCCTGGTCATTGATCCCTTCTTCCAGGGTCTGGCGGTGACTGTAATGGGCGGACTCTCCTTTGCAACAGTCCTGACCCTGATCCTGGTGCCGGTGTTCTATGTTAT
>DEIP01000049.1:2486-4566 GCA_002352605.1 Desulfobacteraceae bacterium UBA2771
ACGGGACTTTTTACGACTTCATCAATGATGATGGTTCAAATTAACGCAACACCAAAGTGAGAATAGACATAAAGAAAAAATAGCCATGGAATTGGTGCGCCTACAAAAATTTCTCTCTCAGGCCGGCATGTGCTCCCGGCGCAAAGGGGAGGCCCACATCCTTGCCGGTGACGTGACCGTCAACGGCAAGGTGGTGGTCACCCTGGGCACCAAGGTGGACCCCGAAACAGATACGGTGCGGCTCAACGACGTGCCGGTGGGCAGGCCGGATCGGCACGTTTATGTGATGCTCAACAAGCCCGCAGGGGTCGTGACCAGCTGCGAGCACCGGGGTGAACCGGTGGTGACGGACCTGGTGGACCTGCCCCAGCGGCTTTTTCCGGTGGGGCGGCTGGACAAGGATTCCACCGGTCTGCTGCTGCTGACCAACGATGGCCGCATCCACCACCGTCTCTCCCACCCCTCCTTCGATCACGAAAAGGAGTATGATGTGACGGTGCGGTGGCCCATTGATGACCCGGCCCTTGGGGCCATGGAACGTGGCATGTCGCTGGCCGGCGCCATGACCAGACCGGCACGCGTTCGTCGCGTTTCCGGTCGTCGATTCCGGATCGTTCTGATGGAGGGCAAGAACCGGCAGGTTCGCAGGATGGTGAAGTCCGTGGGCAACCGTGTGCTTCACCTGAACCGAATCCGTGTGGCGCAATTAAAGCTGGGCGGCCTGACCCAAGGATCCTGGCGGTATTTGAGCCCGGGGGAAACCCGGCAACTGTTAAAAAGGCTTCGGTTGACCTAAGGCACCGCCCATGTATTATGAAGGCCCCATCTATCGTCCCCCCAGTGAAGCCAAGGCGCTGCTGATCCAGGCCACCGTCGGTTGTCCCCACAACCGCTGCACCTTTTGCATGGTTTACAAAAACGGTCCCCGATACCGGGTGCGACCGGTGGCGGAGATCGTTGTCGATCTGGATGAAGCCCGGATGCTCCACGGCAGTGGCGTGCGCACGCTCTTTTTTCCGGCGGGAAACACCATCGCCATGCCAACCGATGACCTGTGCCGCATCTGTGCGCATGCCCATCGGGTTTTTCCGCACCTGGAACGGATTACGGTCTACGGTTCCAGCCAGTACATCCATAAAAAGGGCCCTGACGATCTGAAACGACTGGCCGATGCAGGGCTAGGCCGTATTCATGTGGGGCTGGAGTCCGGCGACGACGTGATCCTGAGCAGGATCAAAAAAGGAACCACGGCCAGCCAGCAAATCGAGGCCGGACGATGGACCATGGCCGCCGGCATCCAGCTGAGCCAGTATGTTGTATTAGGTATCGGCGGTGTGGCCAGAACCCTGGCCCATGCCATCCTAACGGCCGATGCGCTCAACCGCATCGCGCCGGATTTCATCCGTCTGCGTACCTTTGTGCCCAAAATTCATACGCCCCTGCTCAAGATGGTGGAGAACGGCGCTTTTGAGATGCTGGGGCCCCACGGGGTACTCGAAGAGACGGCTGCGATGATCCGGCTTCTGGATGCGCCCTCGCAGCTCATCTCCGATCACTACACCAACTACATCAATCTTGATGGCCGTCTGCCCGGGTGCCGCCACCGCCTGTTAGCGCAGCTTGATAATGCTCTGAAACGGCCGGAAACGGATTTCAGGCCGTTTTTTATCGGTCGTCAATAGAATCGGGTGGGGTGCCTCGGATGCGCCACTGCCGGTAGATAACGTGATTGTTCTTTTATCTTGGCTATATGTGGTGTATGTTAACTAGTGGAAGCAGGCTGTGACGGGTGCGCAGACGATGGCCGGTGTATCCAATTTCATTGAAATTAAGGAGTAATGCTGATGTTGACTTTCGATGCCCTGTCGTCAAAAAAAGAAAAAATTGCCGTGGTGGGTCTGGGCTATGTCGGGCTGCCCCTGGCCGTTCACCTCTCCCGGCATTTTGATGTGGTGGGCTACGATTTCAAATCCAATCGAATCGCCGAGCTTGTGTCCGGAAAGGACCGCACCCTGGAGGTTTCCGCCGAAGAGATAGCCGCCGCCGGCGTGGCCTACACCGACGATCCCACGGCCCTTGG
>DEIP01000082.1:0-16160 GCA_002352605.1 Desulfobacteraceae bacterium UBA2771
TCGATGCGGTAAATGTTTCTCGGCACCACGATCACCGGCGTGACAACCACATGCGAGTGGGTCACGCTCTCATGCTTATACTTCCTGAAAGCTTGGGATCATGAACTTCTTGATGAATAAAGAATCTGAGTTCACCGGATTGTAGCTTTTGTGGGATGCATTACGGCGCCTACGGCAGAAAAAACATCGGTCAGTCTCAAAATGCCGATCACCTTGTTTTCATCTCGAACCAGCAGGGACTGATGAGAGCCTAAAACCAATCGATGAATAGCTTCGCCCAGGGTGTCATTTTTATCTATGAATTCACCCGCCTTAGGCACATACATGATTTTTTCTATCGATAGTTGTGCCGCTCTTTTGCAAGCCACATCAAAGGGTTCTTTGAATAAATCATACTTATCAACCATTGATTTCAGAAAATAGTTGCTGAGTCGATGTATGCCCATATCGCTGTCTATGCCCAATTTTTCGAAGTATTTGGGCTCTAACGCCTTTAAAATATTGGTCTGGTTTATTTTTCCCAGAAAATTATCTTTTTCATCTACAACCAATACAGCGCGATGTTTATATCTCGACGGGTTGAAACCCTTCTGAGCCAGAACAAGCGCCTCAACGGTTTCGGCCACGGTTGCGGACACCGGTACTTTGGCATATTCAGATAAGGGCACCATCAACTCCGTAACTTTTATGATTTTCATCTCTCTCCCTTTCTCAAGGAATGCGGTATTGATTTGCTTTATTTGTCATCAAACACCCGACTGGGGTAGCGGGTCAGCTCATGAATTTTTGCGTCCCGGATCTTCTTGTCATGGGCCGCCTTTTTTTCAAAGGCATGGGCCAGCTTTATAAGCAGGTCATCGAATTTCATGGGTTTGAGCAGATAGTCGAAGGCCCCCAGCTTCATCCCCTCGATACTGGTCTCCACCGAGGCGTGGCCGGTGAGAAGAAGTACTTCGGCCAGGGGTTGAATGTGCTTGATCTCCCGCAGGGTCTCGATACCGTCCATGCCGCCGGGCATCTTAATGTCCAGCAGCACGACGTCGAAGATTTCATGTTTTAAAAGATCCAAGGCGGCTTCTCCGCTTTCCACCCCCGTGGCGTCCAGCATGCGCTTGTTGAGGCGTTTGACAATGGTTTCCAGAAAATCCGTCTCGTCATCCACAACCAGTACTCTGAAATTATGCATTCTATTTTCTCCCTATTTTTTTTCCGGTAGAACCGCCGGCAGCGACACGACGAAAGCCGTCCCATTCATCCGGCTGTTTTCCACGGTGATGTGTCCGCCCAATTTTTCTATGATGCTATAGCTGATGCTCAGCCCCAGACCGGTCCCCTTGCCGGTGTCCTTGGTGGTAAAAAACGGGTCGAAGATTTTCTTTTTGATCGACTCCGGGATCCCCGGTCCATCGTCTTGAATGCGGATGGTGATATGGCCGTCGTCCAATGACGTCTCGATTTCGATCATACCGTCTGAGCCGATGGCGTCAATGGAATTGTTGATCAGGTTCATGAACACCTGCTGAAGCTGAGATTGATCACTGGCGATAACCGGCAGTGATTGGGAAAACTGTTTTCGGATATCGATATCGTTGATGCGGGCATGATTGGATAAGATATCGATCGTCTGTTCCAGCACCCGGTTGACATCTACGTCGTCCAGGCGGGGTTCCATGCGGCGGGCGAATCCCAGCATATTGTGGGTGATCTTGCGTGCCCGGTCCACGTGTTCCTCGATTTTGGCAATGGAGGTGGAAAACTCCTTGTAGTTCTCGCTGGTTTTGAACTCCTCTTCGGACAATAGGTCTTCCATCCACCCGGCTTTCTCGCCGATCACCGCCAACGGGTTGTTGATTTCGTGGGCGATGCCGGTTGCCATTTTTCCCAGTGCGGCGAGTTTGTCCTGCTGGATGAGCTGGGCGTTGAGTTCGCTCATCTGTCGGTCGGTCTGCTCCAGGTGGTTGACCAGGGTGTGGGAGATCAGAACGATGGCAATAACAATGAGCAGGCAGCCGGTGACAATGATCAATATTTCCGTGTTGCGCACCCGGGTAAGCCAGCCGGTTTCCTGTCCGGCAATCTGGCTGATCACCAGCAGCCACTCCCCATCCTTGAGCCATGCCCCTCCCACATAGCGAGGATCGCCGCCCACTTGCTTTCTTTCAAGAACCATACTGCCTTCGCCGAATTGCTGGGGGGTGATATCCGAGGGTCCGAGTATGACCCCATCAAACCGGGGATTGGTCTGGAAAATGCCGTCGCGGTTCACGATGTAAGCATCGCCTGCGGTACCCACCTGTGCGCTTCTCACCAGGCGGTTGAAAATTTCAGAATCGATGGTCGCCCGCAGGATCCAGCAGTCCGTATCGCATGCACCCTTGACGGCGATAATGACATGGGGTACTTGCCGGAAACCCATGAACACGTCGCTGATATACTTTCCCCGGCGCAGCACCTCGTCGAACCACGGCTGTTGGTAGTAGTTGAGCCCTTTCAGGTTGTAGGGGCCGGCGTATGCCAGCTGATTACCATCCCTGTCGATGATTCCCAGGTCCACCAGCCCGAGTCCTTCGGCCCGCCGGTTGATCTGCCAGAACAGGCGGCTGAGGTTCTCCTGTTGGCTGAGGTCCTCAAAGGACTGGGTCTCCACGAGCATGCCCAAAATGGAGGTGCGCTCCCTTAAAAAAACGTCCACGGCACTGCTCTGGGATCGGGCCAGGTGACGGATCTGGTCCTCGATGCGTTCTGTGTAGAGCTTACTGAAGTGGTAGTAGAGCGCCACGCCCAGCAGGAGCAGCGGTCCGATGGATACCACCACGGTGATGCTGATCAGCTTCACCCGCAGCTTCTGGTACAGGGCATGTTTCATCGATCCTCCGGTTAAATCTCCAAAGATCCGGTTGGTTACCAGGACAGAAAACGCCAGTAGCCGAATACGGCCCATAACCAGAGTACCAGCCAGGCTAGGATGGTGATGGGCAGGCCGTATTTGACGAAATCCATGACATCCAGCAGCCGCTCACCGGTTTCCGGGTCTTTGCCCATGCCGAAGCAGATGGCGTTGTTGGGCGTGCCCACCACCAGAAAATTGGCAAAGGAGGATGAGAACGAGGTGATCAGCCCCACCTTCCACACACTCACGTCGGCCAGGGTGGCCATGGGAAGGACGATGGGACCCAGGGCGGCCACCGTGGCCCCGTCACTCATGAAGTTGGTCATGATGCCGGTGAGCAGGCTGATACCGATCACGAGGCCGTCTCCCTTGGTGAGAACATCGGGAAGCAGATTGACAAAAGTGCCGGCCAGCCACAGGGCGCCGCCGGTGAATTTCAGGGCCACGCCCATGGCGCAGGCGGCGGCATACAGGCCCACCACGTCAAAGGCCACGCCGTCCTGGATGTCGTCCCAGCGAAGAATCCGGCACAGGAACATGGCCATCACCGCGTAAAGGGTGGGGCCGCCCAGGCCGGCATGTTCCCCGATGAGGATCCACGCTGCGACCAGCAGCACCAGAATGACCGCCATGATGGCCTCCTGACCGCCGAACTTGGGCATATCCCGCACTTCCCGCTTCACCACTTCGCTGGGGTTGACATCGCTGACCAGGAATTTGGGTTTGAGGCGCAGGTACATGACCAGGCCGATCACCCAGGACATTACGGGCACGAAGGGCATGCCGATTTTCATCCACTCCAGGAAGGTGATAGGCATGCCGTACTCGGCCAGGTACCCCACCATGATGGCGTTCCTGCCGCCGGCGGCAGGCGATCCGGGGCCGCCGTGGTTGGCGGCAAAGCACACGCCCAGCAACAGGAAGATGGCCAGGGCCCGATCCTTTTTTACCCCATGCATCTTGCAGGTGACCTTGTAAATACCCATGAGCACCGGAATGAGCAGAGCCACCAGGGCGTGCTCGGATAAAAAACCCGCCGACACGGCCAGAAGGGGCAAGAAGATGAACGCGAAGGCCTTGGCGCTTTTGATACGGCTGAGCAGGATCAGGCCGATGCGCTTGTCCAGGCCGGTTTTGGCCACCCCCACGGCCACGGCCAGGATGCCGAAGATGAAGAACACCGCATCTTTCATATAGGCTTGTGAAATTTCATTGATGGGAAGGATGGCGAACAGGTAAATCATGACCCCCACCATGATATCCGTCGCACCCAGGGGAAGCGCTTCGGTACCCCATAGAAAAGCGGCCAGAAACAGGATGGCCACGGTCACCTTGGCCATCTGGGCCACCTGGTAGGCGGTGAGCAGGGGTTTGGCCTCGTGCCCGTGTTTTTTCGCTGTTTCGGTGCCGCTTTGTTGGGCGTTAAACGCCTCGGGCCGCAGCTTTTTATTGACGGCATCGGTAATGGTGGTGCACGAGTGCGGTATACTGTATCCGGCCGGCTTCTCCGTTTTCACCATCTCCAGCATACTCCGGGGCGGCGGCATCAGGACCATAAAGGTAAAAACCAGGGCCGCGATGACGAACAGGATCGGTTTGTATCCGGGCTTGCTTTTCCATGACCAGGTGCGATCCTCTAAGTCGGGTGCGAGAAGCGGGTCATATTCGTGATCGGTAGTGGTGTGATTCGACATGTAACCTCCTTAGCAAATCAAAAAAATTCAGATTACCGCAATACCCGCTCCATTTCAAAGAACAGATCTTGCTCGCGAATGACGCCGGCAATCCGGTCTTGCTCCAGGACCACCATTCGGCGGCATTGATTGGTGACCATCAGGTAAGCCGCTTCCATCAGGTTGGCGTCGGCATCGATGGATGGTGGGGTCGGTGACATCAACTGTCCCACCGGTGTGGACGCCAACTGACCCACCTCGCGCTTGAACATGCCGGTCCAGAACATGGGGGAATACTGGATGCTGTCCGCCGTGGATGGTTTGGGGGCGGACAGATAGCTTGGCATGACGGCCTTGAGCAGGTCCATGATGGCCAAAATGCCCGTGAGGTTGCCGCCGGCGTCGAACACCAGCAGGCTGCGGTGGCCGGTTTCCATGATGCTGCTGGTGTGCAGTTGCGGCGAGAACGATCGCTTGAGTTCCTTTATGCCCTCTGCCACGGTCTGACTCTCCAGGAGTGTGGTATATTCTTCCATCGGTATCATGACATCTTGCACTCTGCGTTCGGTCTCTCCGGTTTCGTCGGCCGCCGGCTGTCGGCAGGCATCCAGGATTCGCAATGCCAGTGTGTCGATATCACAGGGTTTGGACAGAAAATCGAAGGCACCTTGCGCCAGGGCCCTCTTGGCGGCCTCCCCCTCACCGTGACCGGTAAGCATGATCACCGGGATTTCCGGTTTTTGGCGCTTGATCTCCGCCAGGGTCTCGTTGCCGTCCATTCCCGGCATGCGGATGTCCAGGACCACCACATCCGGATCATTGGCCAGCTGAGCCAATGCCTCCTGTCCATTGGCGGCCATCAGGGTGTCAAAACCTTTTTTGGTAAGTATTTTCTTTGTGGTTTTACGAAATTGCACTTCATCGTCAACCATCAACACTTTTATTTTTTTGTCCATCTCATCATCTCCATTTTGGCCAGCCGTCAGATCATGTTATTTTGATCGGGATTGTCCCGAAATTCGTTAAAAGGCCGGTGGCGTGGGTGGCGCCACCAACAGGCGAAGGATGGCCAAAAAGAGCATGGCCGTCAGCGAAGCGGTGATCAGCAGAACCCAGACGGTCCGTCCTTTGCCCATGCCCAGGCCGTAGATCATCCCCAGGGCAACCAGCACCCATTTCCAGGGTTCGGTGAAAAAAAAGGAGAAGGGAACCCATGCGATCAGCAGGGTGGGGCTGGTTCCGATGGCAAAGACCCTCCAGATGCTTGAAAACCGGATGCGTGGCCCTGTGCCTATTGCACCGACGAGCCAGGCGATAGCGGCACACAGCACGGTCATTCCCAGGGCGTTCACCATCAGAATCGCAGCACGCACAAGGGCGCCGGCGCCAGAAACAGGCAGAGCACCGGCGGCAGCATAAAACAGGCTGCACAGGAAAAGCATACCGCCCGCCTCTTTTGGGGTGGTCCGGGGAAAGACTTCGGAAAACCAGCGTCCGGGATACATAATCAAGCCTGACAATGCACCCATGAAGCCCATTTTGAAGAATGAACCGGTTTTGCCGGAAGCAGGTGCCATCATATTACCACACCCCTGTTTTATAAAGGATGCCGGCAACCAGCATGATCAGGGTCAGGGCAAAGCATACCCGCCGCTCGGTCTCCTTGGTGTACCAGATTCTTCCCCGGCGAAAACACACCGGGGAACTGTTTGAATGGTGATCGTTTTCAATCTGTTTCATGGGGCTCATCTCCTCACTCAATCCTTTTTAGAATACGGGTAATCCGCTGAATCCCCTGAAGTTCCAGTAAAGGCCCGACAGCGCAAGCAGTACGATATTGGCGATCACCCACATGGGCAGGCCGACCCGCAGGTAGTCCTTAGGCTCCAGATAGCCGCTGGCGTACACGATGGCGTTGGGGGGGGTGCCGATGATCAGGCAGTAGGCAAAGGACGAGGCCATGGCCGTGGTCATGGTCATGAAGGGCAGATAGGTGCTGCCCGGGTGCACCAGGCCGGCCATGTTCAGGGCAATGGGGCCGACTGCGGCGGCGGCCGGGCCGTCGGCCATCAGGTTGGTGAGGATGGCGGTTAGCCCGTTGCTGATGGCCATCAGCGGCAGCCCCGCATCTATTCCCAATGGCGCCAGTGCATCCAGGGAGCTGCGGGCCAGCCAGTATGCGGCACCGGTGCTGTCCAGGGTGCGTCCGAAGATGATGGCACCGGCATAGAGCCAGACCACCCCCCAGTCTACTTTTTCCTGGTAGTCCCGCCAGTTGACCACACCGGACAGCAGGTAGGCCACGGCGCCGGCCACGGCAATGACGCCGATGCCCAGACGAATCGGGTAGATGCCCATGTTGTAGAATGCCTTTTCCGTGAACCAGCCGAAAACCATGATGACGAATATGATCAGGGCGATGATCTGCTTCCGGTTCCATCCGCCCATGCGGCCGATTTCATTTTGCAGATGAGCCATGGCCGGTTTCAGGGAGGTGATCGTCGGCTTGAAACGCCAGTTGACCACCAGCCAGGAGAGCGGGATCATGAACAGCAGGAATGGAAAGCAGTAGGTGATCCATTGGAAATAGCCGATGTCCATGCCGAACATGTCCGCCAGGTAGGTCATCATGATGACGTTGCGGGCGCCGCCGGAGGGTGCACCCGGGCCGCCGATGTTGCAGGCCATGGCGATGGCGATCATCAGCATTTTGGCCAGCTCCGGATCGCTGGGGACCTCTTTGGTCAGGCTGTTCTGGTAGAGCAGCATGCCGATGGGCAGGAACATGGCGGCCAGGGCGTGGTCGGAGATGAAGGCGGCCAGAGGGGCAATGATCACGAAGAAAATGAGGGTGATCCAGCGCACATTGGGCACCGCCAGTTTGCGGAACATCATCAGGCATACCCGTTTGTCCACGCCGGTCTTGACGAAAGCGGCGGCGAACATGAGGCTGCCCATGATGAACCAGCAGGCGTCACTCCAGTAGAGCATGGCCACCTGTTTGCGTGTGGTCACCCCGGTAAACACCAGAATCAAGCCGATACAGAAGGCAACGCCGGGCAGGGGGATGCATTCGGTGAGAAAGCACAGCACCACGAATACGGTCATGGCGATGGCCACCTTGATATGCCAGGCCCCTTTGTCCGCCTCCTTTCTATCCCTGTCGGAGAGCGATTCGTATTTCAGACCCTCCTTCCGAAGGGTCAAGGCGTTTTTCATCAACTGCAGGAACGCTTCATCAGACACCTGGGTGTCGATGAAGGTATGTGCCTTGTCGAAATTGGCCTGATCCACATGAATTTTATAGCGCTTGCACCATGTGTGATCGCGTTTGAGGTAGCGCTCCCGGGGGAGCGCACCCATTCTCATGTTCTGTTCCATGATCTGGGCGGCCAGTAGTTGCCACTGCCGGGCGTCGATCCGATGGGTGTCGAACAGCCTCTGGGTGATGTGCTCGATAACCGCTTTGGGGCCGATGCGGTATTCGGTCCCCACGTCTTTCATGCCATAAGGCGTGGGTATGAGAAGGAGCACAAAAAGCAGCACCACGGGGATGCTGAACATTTTCCAGTCTACATACTTATCGTATCCGGTAACCTTTTTTTCCTGTTTTGTCATATTCGTTTCCTCAACCTTAAGCGCATCGTTCCTTCTGGTGGAACGGTCTGTTTAGGGCGCCATCTTTCCGGATCCGCCGAAGTGAATGGCCCAAAGGATGGACCATCATCAAGGATCGGGCATCATGTGTTTTTCAGTATCTCGCGCGGTGATTTCATCAACCCCCGCATACGAGCCACCCGGATTCTCTCCTCAATGCTCTTCCGCCGGCTGAATGCGTCGTTGGCTTTTTCAAGAATCTGGTCCAGGTCCGCCGGTTTTGTCAGGTAATCCACCGCACCGGTTTTGAGTCCCTCCACCGCCGATTCCAGCGTGCCGTGGCCGGTAAGCATGATCACTTCTATCATGGGAAACTGCCGCTTGATCTGCTTGAGCGTGGCCACACCGTCCATGCCCGGCATTTTCACGTCGAGGATCACCACGTGAACGGTATGGGCCCGTAACTTCTCCAGCGCTTCGCCCCCGCTGGACGCGGTCACCACATCGACCCCCATTTTTTTCAGCAGCTTTTCCGTTGTCGTCAGAAAGCGCTCCTCGTCATCCACGATCATCAATTTGAGTTTTTCCATCCCATAATCTCCTTTTTATCTATTTTGGCAGNNCCGGTTTGGCAGCCCGGTTTGGCAACCCGGCCGGCGCATAGGTGCGGTCGGCTCAGTTTCCTCATATCTTCAGTTGCGCAGCAGGCAGTTCCACGGTAAATTTGGTGCCGACTCCCACCTTGCTGGAAACCACCATTTTTCCGCCCATCTGCTCGATGATGCCATGGCAAACGGACAACCCAAGCCCCGTGCCCTTGCCCACCGGCTTGGTCGTAAAGAAGGGTGAGAAAATCTTTGCCATATTTTCGGGTGCGATCCCGGCACCGCTGTCACTCACGTTAACGGCCGCCATTCCATTTGAACCATCGCGTACGGATACCCGAATGGATCCCCCGGTGCTTCCGCTTTTTTCAATGATGGCGTCCATGGCGTTGTTGAGCAGGTTCAGAAATACCTGTTGAAGCCTTGCCGAATCTGCCTGAACCCTGATTGTCGTATCGGGCAGTCGACGTTCTATCCGGATGCCGTTAATCTCCGCTTTCTTTTGTACCATATCGATGATTTCGGGCACGATCTTGTCCAACGCCAATGACTCGAAATGGCCATCTTCCTGCCGGCCGAACTTTAAAATAGCGCGCGTGATCTTGGAGCAGCGATCGATCTGTATCTTGATCTGGTCCATGCTGTCGACGATCTCTTCGTAGGATTCCCCCTTCTGGAGGTGGCCCGCTTCTACCATTTCGTCCTTAAGCACGCGGATCAGGGACAGTTCGGTATTGATCACCTGCAAAGGGTTGTTGATTTCGTGGGCAAAGCCGGCGGCCATCTCCCCCAGTTCCGCCAGGCGGGAGGCGCCGATGAGCTGCTGGCTCAACAACGCTTTTTCAGTGTCGGTTTTTTCCATTTTCCGAACAATGGCACTGGTAAGCGTGAAGGCCGCCCATACAATGCATGCCCCACCGATCAGCGATATCAGCCCCACCGGGAGCCACGAGTCGTACAGGGCGTGAAAGGCATCCGATTTCTCCTGGCGCACCACCAGCAGCCATTGCTGGTCCTTGAGCCAGGCCCCGGCGTAAAGGAATGTCTCCTCCCCCTCCCGGCTGTGAATCAGGGTATGGATGTCGTCACCTTTCGGAGGCGTCGGAATGGTGTCCAAGGGCTTTTCCATCAATTCACCGCCGCTTCGCCGATTCGTCTGAAGTACACCCTGGCTGTTGAGCAGGTAGGCCTCTCCGGTTTTCCCTATTCTAACTTGGCGCACCAGGGTGGTGAACCGCTGGGAGTCCACCGTGGCACGGATGATCCAGGGCCGGTCGTTTCCCATGCCGGCAACGGCAATGATAAAATGGGGGAAATTGCGAAATCCCAGGAAGACATCGCTGATATACACCCCGTTTTTGATTGTCTCCTGAAACCAGGGTTCCTCCCGGTAAATTTTGCCGGTGAGGTTGAACGGGCCGTGGTAGGCCACATGGACGCCGTTTTCATCGAAGATGCCGAGATCCGAAAACGCGCTTGAGGTGAGCTGCAGCTGGGTGAACACGCTTGATAGGCGTTCCGGCCGGATCAGTTCGTCAAATCGGACCGTGTTGACGATCAGCTCGAGGTCGTTTTTCCGCTCATCCAGGAAGGAGGAGATCATGTGCCGATGATCGCCAACGATACGTTCCATGGATGCGATGGTGCTGCTTTCAATGGAACGGGAAAGTTGATGATAGCCGATGCCAATGACGATCAGAAACGGTATGGACGGCACGAGAATCATGTTGATCAGGATAAATCGTCTGATGTCGGTGTAGTGGTTTTTTTCCATGAGGGTATTAACTCCATAAAAAAACTGGCGACGTAGGTAACGGATTGGAAAGATGAATGGCAAGAGGGATGCCATATTCGTATGACGCGGGATATCGAGAGATAAATTTTTATTACAATATGTTACGAATTATACTGGATGAGTGACGCTATGGCTGAAAGGCGATGGGGCTGTCGGTGTTTTTTACACGGTGTAAACGTTTCTGTCCCCCATGTTTACGAATTTTGGGCGGCCCCAATGGTGGAGAGAGAGGATAATTTTATCCCTTCTCTCCACAATATCCAGTGACCATTCATTAAAGCGTTTACACTATACCCTGAACTATCGATTTTAACATCAACCTCGATAGAACAGCGCGATGAACATCATCATTGATGCTTCATTGCGCTTTGCAATAGTCGCGGCTTTTTTGCCCTTCTTGCCACTTTCGCGACGTTTGTCGTCTTTGCGTTGGCCGGGACCCAAAATTTGATGGACCATCTTCATCAACCCCTCCAGGCTGTCGCCTTTTTTTTGGACAAAAAAGGATGGGCTGTCGAGAAGCAGGTCGCCGGTTTCAGAACGGTCATATGAGTGAAAGACCACGGGCAGTTGGGGGATTCTGTTGCAAATCTTGCGGAAGAGTGCAGGAAAATCGACATCAGGCAAATCCGGATCCAGAATAACAAGGTCCACCGGATCTTTGCCATAGGCCAGGGCGATCAGCTGATCAGCGGTGTCTGCCGGGATAACGACATAGCCGGCAGCGGCGATCTCCCGCTGTAGAAATTGCCTGATGTGGGTGTTTCTGTCGGCAATGATGATGGTGGGTGGCTTTTCCACGGTGCGGCCACTATCCTCCCGCAATGTTTTTACCATGCCGGGGGGCGTCAATCGGTACGGTGAATTCCGCATCTTTCAGGCTGGATTGCAGGATAGCGCGAGCCGCCCCCGGCATCTTTTCCGATGACCCCATTTATAGATGGCCACCAGGCCAATCTCCCGGTCGGCGTCCAGCTAAGTAAACCGGGCCTCAGGGCAGTTCGTTGAAGCCCGCCGGTATCGTGAGCAGCGGTATGGGTGACCGGCGGTATATCTTTCGTGCCGTGGAACCGACCACCGCGTCGGCCAGATCACTTCGGCCCTTTGTGCTCACAACCATCAGGATCGGCTTTTCACTTTCAATGGCTGATAGCAGTTTCCGGTAGGGCACGCCGGTTTGAACAAGATAGCGGCATTTGACCGTACCGGGGGAAACTGCTTCAAATAGGTCTTTCATCTTCGTTTTCCGCTCCTTCTCTTGGTCGGAGAGGTAGTTTTGAAAAGAAAACGTTTCATAACCGGCCATGGAACGTTGGACCAGATCCACATCACGCTGATTGATCACGTTGGTCAGCACCAGTTCGGCGTCGATCTTCATGGCCAGCCATACGCTATAGCGGACAGCTGCCGCCGAATATTCGGAAAGATCCACTGCCGTCATGATTTTCATCGCATGTGTCATGGGTTGCTCCTTTCTGAGTCCTTATGGATTTTTTAAATGATGTTTTCCCACCTTGGAAAACCATTGAGCAACGGGCATGCCATTTTCGAACTGGCCGTAGAGGGCATATGAATAACTGATATAACAGACGGTTATAAAAAAAATAAGGGGGGCGAAAAATACAACCGGTGTGTTAGGATGTCAGGCTTTTTATCAGGGTGTAAAGGGAGACGGTGTCGACAACCAGGAGAGGGAATCAACCAGCTGCCATTCCATGCGAAATAAATCTTGCTATTTTTCACCGAAACGGTATGTTAGCCCGCTAATCTTGGATCTCTGTATAGAAAGGAAGATACCATGCCCAGGCTCCGTTCCCGCACTCTCTTGCTGTTCGCCGTACTTTCGTTTTTTGTCGTCACCACAAGCGCCGTTGCCTATGATCTGCCATCGGTGAATCTGGGCCTCACCAGCTTTCTCGATGGCGGCCTACCGTCCGGTCCCGGGGTCTATATCACCCAATACGTTCAGTATTATTCCGCGGACCAGCTCAACGACAATGATGGCAATGATTTGAATATTCCCGGCACGGATGTGGATGCCTGGATCAGCTTTACCCAATTTTTGTACCAATCGGACATGGAGCTGCTGTTGGGCGGCAAGTGGGGACTTGATGCGATTATTCCCTATGTGTCTGTCAACACATCTTATGATTCCGGTATCGCCGGACCGGAGGCCAACGGTGCCGGGTTGGGTGACATCCTGCTGGTTCCCTACCTGCAATGGGACCCGATAATGGGTAAAAACGGGCCGGTGTTCATGCATCGCATCGCACTGTCGATGCTTTTGCCCACCGGAAAATATGATGCAAACAAGGAGTTGAACCCAGGCAGTAATTTTTTCTCGTTTAACCCTTATTGGGCGGGTACCCTGTTTATCACCCCTCGATGGACGGTTACCACCCGGATTCACTACCTGTGGAACGCCGAAAACGACGATCCGAACAGACAGTTGGTGGGGCTGTACGGTGCTACGGATTCACAGGCCGGCCAGGCCATCCATGCCAACTTTGCTTCCTCCTATGAAGTGATTCCAAAGATGTTGCGCGTCGGTGTCAACGGCTATTATCTCAAACAGATCAGCGATACGAAAATCAACGGCAACAGCGTGTCCGGTCGAAAGGAAAAAATCCTGGGAATTGGTCCCGGGGCGCTGTTCAGTTTCTCACAAGACAGCCACCTGTTTTTTAACCTTTATTTTGAAAGTGATGCGCAGAACCGACCGGAAGGCACGCGATCGGTGTTGCGCTTCGTGCATCATTTTTAAACAAGGGCGAGCCCTTAAGCGGACGAAGCCTTGGCAATCCCCACTTCCGAAAAGAGCATAATCAGGTTGATGATGGCCCTTTTACCACCTGTCGGGCAAACAGTGCTTGAAAATTGATTAATTATGTCATAGTTGAAATGGTCTAATAAGAGATGAGACGGGAGAGGGAATGCCCAATTCGAAAATTATATCCACCGGATGCTGTATCCCATCCGAGATCATTACCAATGCCCATTTTCTTGAACACGAGTTTTATTCTGCGGATGGTGTGCGCATAGAAAAGCCCAATCCGGAGATCATCGAGACACTTTTCAAGATTACCGGTGTGCGAGAACGGCGCTATGCCAGCGATGCGCTGACCACCACCGACATCGCCTACGAGGCAGCGGTCCAGGCCCTGGACGGCATCGACAGGGAGAGCCTGGACTACATAATTGTGGCCCAGAACTTCGGTGACGTTCAAAGCGGGAACCTGCGGACGGACATGGTGCCCACGATCGCCTCGCGGGTCAAACACCGGCTAAAAATCCAAAATCCTTACACGGTGGCCTATGACATCCCCTTCGGCTGTCCCGGCTGGCTGCAAGGGATGATCATGGCCGACTACTACCTTCGTTCGGGAGATGCGAAGCGGGTGCTGGTAATCGGAGCCGAAATCCTCTCGCGGGTCGCGGACCCCCACGATGTCGACGCCATGATTTATTCGGATGGTGCCGGTGCCACCCTGCTTGAGGCCTTTGATGATGACGACGGTGGCATCCTGTCCCATGTCACCCGGACGGACGCCGTGAAAAATGTCTGGATGCTGCGGATGGAGAAATCATACCATCCGGATCGGGTGGGCGATGAACTTTACATCAAGATGGATGGTCACGATATATACAGATATGCCCTGAAAACCGTTCCTTTGGTGGTCAAACAGGCACTTGACAAAGCCGGCCTCGGGCTTGGCGACGTGCAGAAGATCCTGATGCACCAGGCCAACGCCAAGATGGACGATGCCATCTTAAAGCGTCTGTTCCGGCTTTATGGTGTCGAGACGATCCCGGAAGGCATCATGCCCATGATTATCCATTGGGCCGGCAATAGCTCCGTGGCCACCATTCCGACCATGCTGGATCTGCTGCTGAAAGCGCAACTGCGCGGCCATCGGCTATCCTCCGGGGATATCGCCATATTCGCCTCCGTGGGGGCGGGGATGAACATCAATGCCATGGTGTATCGTATGCCTTAGGATGGCGGGCGCCACTTGTTTTTCCGCCTTTTTTAACAGCGCCGGCTAACGCTCCGGAAGTCCCTCTTCAGGGAGTGTCACCGTATTCAAATACGCCGTTGTCGATGACCACCTGGTCGTTTTCGGCATTGACGGTGCGCCATATCGCTTTGCCCTGGGCAGTTCGCCAGATCAGGGTCTTGATGGGAACACCCGGATAGAGCGTCTTGGAAAAACGGCAGGCCAGCCGGCGCACCCTTTCGGGGCGCCCCGGCACCAGGGAGGCGACCAGGGCCCGGCAGGCAAACCCGTGGGTGCACAGCCCGTGCATGATGGGCATGTCGAATCCGGCCAGCCTGGCAAATTTCCGGTCCACGTGAAGCTGGAAGATGTCGCCGGAAAGCCTATAGAGCAGGGGCTGATCCGGAGAGGGGAACGCTTCCACCACGCAATCGGGCTCCCGGTTCGGAAATTTCACGGGTGCCTTTTTGAGGTTCTTGCCGCCGAAACCTCCGTCCAGGCGCCCGAAAATGGTGATGATGCTGGTGAAGAGTTTTTGCCCATTGGCGTGGACGGTATCACTTTCCGCTACGATCAATGCCCCCTTGTCTTTGCCCTTGTCGTAGTGGTCTACGATCTTGCCCATGGTGACCAAGGTGCCTTCGGTCGGGATGGGGTTGTGGAAGATCAATTCCTGTTCCCCGTGCAGGACGCCCGCCAGGTTTATGCTGGAAGCGACGGCCACCTGGAAGAATAGGTCAAAGATCATTGCAATGGAAAAGCTGGGAATGACTTTCAGGTCCTTTTCATAGCAGTAGTTCAATTCGGAAAATCCCGCACCGACCCCCAGCGCATATAGGACCACATCCTTCCAGGTGTAGTCCCGTTTTAAGGGGCCGATGGGTTTACCGACGGCATTCGTGTTTAGCGCCATGATGGTTCCTCCTTGGCGATCATGCGGGTGGTGGTGTCCTGAAATCTGTATTCACCGAACAGCCGGCGGGCGGCGGCCAACATCCCGGCCTTGTTGGAATTGTGGCGCTTTCTGGTTTTATCGAGGGGGGATGGCATTCGGTTATCGGTCTCCTGGACGTTTGGAAGACGCCAACCAATCAATCCAATGTGGATTTACATCATTTGATGGATAATTAAACAAGGCACCCTGCCGTGTCAACGGTTTCCATTTGAAAAATGAAACTTGTTGTCGAAGTGCTTTACTTTTTTTCAAAGGAGCTTATAATGCGCCCATTTACGATTGATGCAAGGAGAGATTCATGATCCTTAATGCTGAAGTTCCCAAAGACCTGACAGGCTCTTTCAAGCGTGTTGCGAGGCGGATCCCTGTGGCTTTGGGGAAAGATGAAGCGCTCATTCAGACCGTTGTGGCTTATCTGCAACTGGGGGGGGAAAAGCTGGCGCGGCAGGCGGTTGAAGCCGCCAAGCAAACCCTTGAACTGGAAGTGGCCCAAAGAAGGAAAAAAGCCCGGGAGGACGCGCTCATCCGAGCTGCCGAAGCACGCTTGGCCGCCACAGGTGCGGAATCCGGTGTCGATGATGTGGTTAATGTCGATGATGTGGTTAATGTCGATAATGTCGATAATGTCGATGATGTCGATGATGTCG
>DEIP01000082.1:16216-22486 GCA_002352605.1 Desulfobacteraceae bacterium UBA2771
ATGATGTCGATGATGTCGATGATGCTATCAAGGAATACTGATCCGTGAGCCCGACGATGGCGTGCTTAAAAGCGGTACAAGGCCACGCCGGCCATCAGTTTCTTCTTTTCTTAAATCATTTTTCCTACTCCGGTATGATACTCGCCGACGTGCGGCGGCTTTTCCTGCAGCGGTTGCCCAACGATTACCTTCAAAAATGCGACATTTTTTACAGATAGCAGATGGTTGCCATATTTCATCACCTCAATCAGGAACAGGCGAGTACCTTCAGTCTGGTTCTGAATTCGTCCGGTATCGGCAATCGCGTGATCGGCGCTAACGATGGGTTTCGCATTGAGGTGCCGAAATCATACGTCGATGGGGCCCGAAATGCCATCTATCGTTATCAAACCGAAAATCCGACCACCGAAGAAGTGGTGTCGGGCCGCCACCAACGCCCGACACCCAAGAACCTTTCCGGTGTTGTCGTCGCCCTGTTGCTGCTTTCGGTTCACATGGCCGTATTTGCCAGTGCCGCTCCGGAGGATTATATCACCGTTTTTGGCGCCGATGCACACCGGATTTTGGACGGTGAGGTTTACCGGTGCACCACCGCCCTCGTGCTGCATGCCGATGCGGCCCATATTGCCGGGAACATGGTTGGTATGGTGCTTTTCGGCGGTGCCGTGTGTACGGTCACCGGTTCCGGTGTCGGCTGGCTGATGATACTGGCTTGTGGTATCATCGGCAATCTGAGCAACGCATTTGCATATGAAACCGGGCATCTATCTGTGGGCGCCTCCACAGCCGTCTTCGCTGCAGTGGGGATCCTGTGCGCGCTTCAGGCAGTCAACGCCGTAAGGACCGGGAAAGGTTGGAAAGGAATGTTTCTGGCCTTTGGTGGGGGTGTGGCGCTGCTGGCCTTTCTGGGAACCAGTGCCCGCAGCGACGTGGGCGCTCACCTGTTCGGTTTTTTATCCGGTGTACTGCTGGGCGGCGCCTACCGGTTGTGGATGGAACACCCGTTGGGAAGAAAGAATCAGGTCCTGTGCGGCACCATCGCCGGATCCGTACTCCTGCTGTCCTGGATACAAGGCATTTTGGTGTAATTTCCACGGATCCCCGAACGACGGCGCATGCGCATATCAGGGCTTTAGCGAGTAGGAGGTGAGGCTTTCAACGCCGGTTTCGGTGACCAGCAACGTCTGTTCAAACTGGGCCGAGAGAGAGCCGTCTTTGGTAACCGCCGTCCATCCGTCGTCGAGGATGACCAATTCTTTTTTACCCAGATTTATCATGGGTTCGATGGTGAACACCATGCCCGGCACCAACCGCACGCCGGATCCGGATCTGCCATAATGGGGGATCTGGGGAGCCTCGTGGAAATCGATGCCCACACCATGTCCCACAAACTCACGTACCACCGAACAGCCCTGGCTCTCGGCGTAAGATTGGATTGCATACCCGATATCACCGACGGTATTGCCCGGCTTTACCACCGCCATGCCTTCGGACAGACATTGTTGGCATACGTTGACTATTTTGAGGGCGTCTGCTCCGGGGTTGCCAACCAAAAAAGTTTTGCTGGCATCAGCATAATAGCTGTTCAGGATGGATGTGACGTCCACATTGACGATGTCACCGTCCTTGAACGAGCGATTTCCGGGGATCCCATGGCAGATGACTTCGTTGATGCTCACACACACACTTTTGGGAAAGCCCCGATAATTCAGTGGCGCAGGAATCGCACCATGTTGGATGGTAAAATCGTGAACCATGGTGTTGATTTCATCGGTGGTCATGCCCGACCGGATGTGAGGTGCCACCAGCTCCAGGGTATCCATGACAAGCCGACCGGCACGCCGTATACCTTCAATCTGTTCGGGTGTTTTGATTCGGATTTTATGTTTTTTTGCGTACTGCAGATTCGATGGTTGCGTTGATGCGGGCGGATTGAGACAGCAACGTTTATATTTTTTTCCGCTACCGCAGGGGCATAAGGCATTTCGGCTGATTTTTCCGGTATCAATCTTGTTTTTCACGACTGTTTTCCTCTTTTCCCGCCGGTATTATTTGGCATTGGCGTGATCGTACCTGCTGATGTATCGGAATCGGCCCGCGGCTGTCAAACCCTAATTCCGAACATCGGCGAAACCAATTCGATCGGTTACATGGGTTGTCCGGCAAACCGTTGTGCCTAAAATTAGTGTGACCGATATCCGTGTCAATAAAAAAAGAAGGCGACCGATTCGGCCGCCTTCTTTCGAGGAAGAGGAGAGGCGTCAAGCGCATCCGTTCTTGCGCCTGATTGTGATTATGATATCGGCTGCTGCGATGAATACTTTAATATTTTTTTCATGGACGTGGGATTTGAGAACCGTTGACGCTTGTGATATGAACCGTTATCAAAACCGCATATATCGCCGCAAAGCGGGGAAAAACGCTTAATACGAAGCCATCAATTTTGATTGGGATAGGAGCTGGATATGACCGAGTCCGACAACGGATGGGATCAGCGAATTTTGTGTAGTGACGGTAACTGCATCGGCATTGTCGGTGCCGACGGCCGCTGTAAGGTGTGCGGCCTGCACGATGATGGTGAACTGCCCAATCCTGTGACCGGTTCCGATCCGGTTGATGATGGCACAAACGATCCGGCTGCAGAGCATCAAATGATGGCGCAAAACGATGTTGTCGACGATGATCCGGCGGTCGGCGCAAATGCATCTGATGACGCCTGGGAGACTCGAACCCTGTGCATCGATGAAAGCTGTATCGGCGTCGTCGGGTCCGACGGTTGCTGCAAAGCGTGCGGAAAACCCTATTCAGGATAACAGCCCTGGCTCCCCACCAGATAATAGACCCCGTCTCAAGCCAAGCGCCGGACACCGTGTCGGATTTCGTCAGACGGGTGACCGGTTGTGAACCGAACTCGGCGGAGATTGCCGATGCCTTAACCCGCTATTTCGTGCTAAACGAGATCAAGGATCACCTCCTGGTGATGCGGGACCGTTTGACTTGATCCATGACCCGGTTGAAGCTGCTGCGGATGGCTGTAATCGGAAATTCCTCGGTGAGATCTCTTGGATTGAAATCACTCCCAGCGGTTTCCTCCCTTATGCGTCAGATCGATGTATTGAAACGTTCCCTGTTCGCTGATAAATGAGGTGAGCAGCCAGCTGATTGTGCTGATGAATAGTGAGCCCAGCAGGGCGGAGCCAAAGCCATCCACCTCGAATCCGTCGATGACGCCGGATGCCATCATCAACAGGAGGGCATTGATGGCAAAGGTAAACAGCCCGAGTGTTAAAATGTTAAGCGGAAGGGTGAGGATCAGCAGGATGGGTCGAAAAAAGGCGTTCAGGACACCCAGCACGGCGGCGGCCAGTACGGTTGAGGGAATTCCGGATACATGGATGCCATCTAACATGTACGCTGCCAAGAAGATGGCAACGGCCAAGAACAACCACCTGACGACGATCCCTTTCACGGCGTTTCCTTCATACTGGGAATTGACATAGCGAAAGCGACGATAATCAGTTGATCTTGTCCCGCAACTTACCGGAACATTTAAAGGTGACCACCCGGCGTTCGTCCAGGATCATCTCATCACCCGTAGCCGGGTTTCTGCCTTTGCGTTGCTTCTTTGCCTTTACGCAGAACTTGCCGAACCCGCTGACAAGGACGTTTTCTCCAGTTGAAAGGGATGATTTGATGATTTCAAGAAGGGTTTCGATCGTGTCGGTGGCTTTGATTTTGGTGAGTCCGGTTTGATCCTGAATATTTTCTACAATTTGAGCTTTCGTGAGACTCATGTTGCCTGGCCCCCCTGAATGTTTGTACCGCAATCCCGGTCCGAGTCGATTGGTGTGGCGTCTGGTAACGGTTATTGTTCGCTAACCATCTAAATTGTAAATAATTATTACAGTCACCACGGTTAAGTTGATGTCAAAAGTTGGTAAATTTGTCAAGAAAATATAGAAAATTAAGTACTTGTGGCCAAATGGATCAAGACGGTAGTTTTGTCAAATAAACGTAACCTATTGAAAAAATAAACAAATATATTTGTCAGGGGAGGTTTGGCGGAATATGCACCCTGCCGCGTCATCGGGATCAATGACCGATGATGGCCCATAGCAGGCATCACTTTGAAAATGTAAAGGATTTTAGCGTGACACACCCATGGGGATTGCTCAACAGACCGGATAAATCATACTATCGTGTGACTTTTGCCTACCACAATCGTTGTGGATCTAAAAAACAGATCGCATCTTGCAGCCCAGATACACGGCGGTGTTAAATTCTATAGCGGGTTTTGCGGCGCGTCATGGTTATGGATTTTTTTTGTCGGCATGGGATGCTTTCAGAAGATATTTCGATATCTTTAAATTTTTTAAAGGTGCACTAGACCATTTGCTGACACGGACCCAGTTTTTACGGTTTTCGGTACCCGACCTTCTTTCCTGAGATTTACGCCGATCTTGTTTCCTAAAAAACAGCCCCTTAATCGAAAAAAGCCGTCTTCTATCTTTACCTGTCCTTCTTTCAATGAATGATCGATTGTTATTTTCCATTCAAGAAACCTCTATCCACCAGAGTTTACAGGATTGCTACGGAAGCGTCCTCCAATAATATTAGAATTCATACTTTAAAAAAGTCATGAGATATCAACTACCTTGTGCGGTTCTTCCAGAGTTCATTTTTCGCCTATTACCTTTTCTTTTATCTATAATAGGGTCGAGCATGGTGTGAATCTTGCGTCTATCCTTTCCACTTCGTTCTTCAAAACCCGTATCGTCTCGTGGCGTTGGTCGGTTGTCTATTCTGTCAATCATTTGGTATCCCCGTTAAATTGTTTTTCAAATCCACCTTTTCAAATATATGGGCTTTTGCCAATGGCTGTTTAGACGTCAGCCGGCAAAAAATGGAAAAATATGCTTCCATAGGTAAAAAGCAATATCAATGCCAAATAGTTATGAATGGGAAAATATCCAATCAAATCAGTATGAAAAAAGGTTTGTTGCATGATGGCCGGTAGGAACTTATGAAAAAGATGTCATAATCCTGGGAAAAAAATTCAAGATCTCTCTGCTATGCAAAAGCCCTGGTCACCGTTGGTGGTATTAATCCTGTTGATTTGTAATTTATCGTGCAATTGATATTGCGCACCGTGATAATTATCAATATGTTATGTTTATTTTCTGTCTTATAACCGCTTGGATTCGATCAGGACCCAACCTTATGTACCTTGCCCGATTGCCGAATAAAAATAACCGCTGCCGATACATGATCCGGCAATCCTACGCCGATGGGCACTGTTATCGTAGCCGGGATCTGTTTGACCTGGGTGATGACCCGACGCGGTATATCATCTATCCCGGGGGGAACAGCTTTTATATCGATACGGCGTTGCAAGACGCCATCGCCGATCAAAACATTCGTGTCTCCCAGGATGACCTGGAGTCGATTTTCATGCCTTTCCTGTCCGCGCGTATCCGGCGGGTGATCGATGGATTCGATCGGAAAGGACGTTCCAAGCGGTTTTCAAACAGCTGTATCCCGGCGGACACCTTCCATCTGTTTGATCGCTACCGTATGCATTATCTCAAGCTTGGGCAGGTGGATCACAGGGATTTGGGATGTACGCCGAACCGATTTTACGAGAACCTTTCGCACAAATCCCGTGATGAGATCGAATGCGACTTCATGAAGGCGGAACGGTTCCTCAAACCCGAAGAGCAGGCCCGCTACACATACCAGATTTTCGACCTGCAGCAATACTTCAACGAATCTTATGCGTACAGCCATCCGGAAGGTCTTGATCAACACCGGATGGACGGTTTTTTCGTCAAGACCCTTTGTTCACTTAACCGGGATGAATCCTTCTGGATGGGCAGTGACGCGGAATCTGGGATCAGGCGACATTTGGTGCGCTACGCGGTCATGTATTTTGACAATAGTTTTCCTTCTCGCGATCCGTTCCGCGATTTTCTGGATGATTTCATAAATCGGCATCGTATCCATCGTCCGCCGGAAAGTGTTCAGGTTAGCCTGGCTGAGTCCGCACGATTATTCGGCGTAACCGTGGATGAACTGAAAGAGATGGATTGCCGGGCGCTGACACGACAATACCGTAAATTGGCCTTGCGGCATCACCCGGACAAAGGCGGTGACCCGGAAACCTTTGTCAAACTCAGTGAGGCCCATCAAAAATTACTGAAGCGTAAATCCAGGAACTGAGTTCAGACCTCGTTACATCAAAAATTATCCATGTCCAAAATACCCTGGGAA
>DEIP01000082.1:22564-38967 GCA_002352605.1 Desulfobacteraceae bacterium UBA2771
GTGGAAATAACGAGGTCTATAGTTTAAGAAAGCCGGAAGAAAGTAGGCGTCGGTGAGTTTGCCGATGCCTACTTTTTTTGATGGATGATAACCGCTTACGGTTGATGGGGTGCTGGAGGCGGGGTGGCGCTGATTTTTTCTTCGTAGGTGGATAGCAGAAACAGGGTTGCCAGCGGCTGGGTAAACAGCACGCCGATAAACACCGTCCCGCCGATCATGGAAATGGCCATGAAGATGATCACCACCACCAGGTGATCGACTATCTCTCCGCCTCTGCCCATGGCGTAACTCTCCTTGACGGCATCAACGATGCCCATGTTTCTGTCGGTCATCAGCGGAATCATGTAGATGCAGCAAAACGTGACGGTCACGACGATGATGATGCCGGGCAGAAAGAGCAGCATAAAACCGATGGTGGTGGCCACGAAAACCACGATGCCGAATCCCAGCAGCGGCAGAAACAGATACATGTGGGCAAACAGGTCTTGAACCTTGGGTTCCCGGCCATTGCGGACGAGCTGGAGCAGGCTCTGGGTGTAGCCGGCCATCGTAACCGGTGCCAGAATACCCAGCGTTAAGGAACTGGCCGCCAACATGACCAGGGTCATGAGAATCAAGGAAACGACATTTCCAAGGGTCAGATTCCAGGCGGTTTCGATGTGACGTTTAAAATCCATGGGCTCTCCTGAACGGGTAAAAGTTAACCGCATAGTTGATCAATAACTTCATAACTATCTTATATATAGTGAAATTAATATTGTGGGCCGGTTCTTCCCGGCAGTAACCGATGGGGGCATAACAATCGACCCGGATCTCCATCTATCTACCGGGAACGATGATCCGTGAATCAGCGTGCTGTTTTTTCTGCTCTTCCTCCTGCATTTTCCTGATCTGTTGAACCATTTGGGCCATTTCCTTTTCCATGGCTAGGGGGAAGGCGGCGATGGCTTCATCCAGGTTGTTGGCCATCAATTTAGCCTGCAGGGGCAGCGGCCCCTGAGGGGTGATGATTTGTGTGTGGCCGAAAAAGAGGGGCGTCCGGCTGGAATCGTCCCGGCCATCCGCATCAACCGGTATCATTCGTCGGATGGATGCCACTTTGAGATCAGTGATTGCATCCTCTCGATAAAGATTGTTTGTATCCACATTAAATTCAAGCTTTTCCTGTTCGTTCATGAATGTTCTCCATTGGGTTTAGGTGATTTATCGTTGAAAGGCACTGGGTTACCGTATCTGAATTTTCAGCGTGTGTCACGGTGTTTATCGAAGCGCGCATCCGCTCATCCCACTGACAAGGTGATCGTATAAATCCATTCGCCAATCTAACCGGAATGGGCGCATTATCCGGTTAAATTTATTTTTACGAATGCCTATGATGGGTCGATGTTGAAGTTTTCGGTCGCCCGTCATATACTCGCGACCATATGCAAATCGAAAAAAGCGCCACTGCACGAAGCGAGAACCCTTTAAAAACCCGAATGAGAGCCATATGCATCTCGCTGGTGGTTTCCGTAGGGTTAATGGCCGCCAAATTCTACGCCTTTCACCTGACCCTCTCCTCGGCGGTGCTGTCCGATGCGTTGGAATCCATCATTAACGTGGTGGCTGCCGCCTTTGCCGTGGTGAGCATCTGGATGGCCGCGAAACCGCCGGATCCTGAACATCCCTATGGGCATGGTAAGATCGAATTTTTTTCCGCCGGCTTTGAAGGGGCACTGATTATTTTTGCCGCCGTCGGGATATTCAAGACCGGCATCTCTCATCTGTTGATGCCCAAACCCCTTGCCAACCTGCAGGCGGGCCTGGCGATTCTGGTAGGGGCTTCAGCCATTAACCTGCTGCTCGGCATCGGGCTGGTAAGGGTCGGAAAAAAGGTTCAATCCCTGACCCTGATTGCCGATGGCAGGCACGTGCTCACCGATGTTTACACGTCTGCCGGGGTTGTCGCCGGCCTTTTCCTGTTTCAGTGGACGGGCTGGCGCTGGCTGGACGGCGGGATTGCCTGTCTGGTGGGCATCAATATATTGCTGACCGGTACCCGATTGGTCGGCCAGAGCTTTTCTGCGCTGATGGACGCATCCGACCCCCAACTTCTGGACGAGATATCCCGGCTGCTTGAAAAGCACCGCAAAGAGGTATGGATCGACATCCACCAACTGCGTGCGTGGCGGTCCGGTAATTTTGTGCACATCGACCTGCACCTCGTGCTGCCCAGGCAACACCTGCTTGATGATGCTCACACCGAGGCCAAGGCATTGGAACAACTGCTCATTGATTATTTCGAGGGCAATGCAGACGTTTTGGTTCATATGGACCCGTGTGGTACGAAGTTGTCGGATGATGCGGTTGTGTCTTGCTGGAAGAACTGTTCCGAGCGTCCGGCGGCAGGGCAGGGGGTTGCCGAAGGATCCGACCATTTTGTAAAATTCGGTGGCGATGGATGATCACCGATCAAGTTTTTTCGTCCGTTCTTCCAAGGGCAGGGAAAAATAAAAAGTGGCACCTTTGCCCGGGGTGCTCGTAACCCTCAGCTCACCATTGTGATGCCGGATGATCTGCCGTGTGATGGAGAGGCCCAGTCCGGTGCCAGGGGGGCGGCCGCGGATCGGGTCCACGACTTGCTGGAATTTATCGAAGATCTTCATCTGGTCCGCCTGGCTGATGCCGATGCCGTTGTCCATAACGGAAACGACCAGCCGGTCGGCGTCGTATCCCAGTCGAATATCAATCCGTCCCTGGTCCGGATCGCAGAATTTCACGGCATTGGAAATCAGGTTCACCATAGCCCGGATTAACTGGTCCCGATCGCCTTCGACAGGCCGCGATATCTCCGGCAGATGAACCTGCATTTGTATTTTCCGGTCATTTACGATCTGGCTGGTGGCGCTCACCGCATCCTCTACCACATCCTTCAAATCCACCGATGTGATGCTCCAGGGCGTGCGACCCGATTCAAGCTTCTGAAAATCGAGTACCTGGGTGATCAGTCGGGTGAGCCGCTGGGTTTCACGGATGATAATACCGGTGAATTCCTGTTGACGATCCGATGTTGTATCCGTGTAGTCGTGCAGGATTTCGGCCAGGGAGCGGATGGCTGTCAGCGGTGTCCGCAACTCGTGAGAGACAGTTGATATGAATTCGTCTTTCATACGGTCCAGCTCCTGAAGACGCTGGTTGGCCGCGCGCAGTTCCGCCGTGGCCCGTTCCAGTTCGCGACTGTAGATGATGGCCTGGCGGGTTTCATCGAGGATACCCATCACCTCTTCGATTCCCAGGGGTTCTTCCTTGACCAGGGAGGCAACCATTACACGCGCCGATGCCGACCCGATGGCCCCGGCCAGCAGCTTTTCGATATGATTGAGCAACCCAGGGTCCCGGGTGAGGGACTGGTCCCAATTGATGCCATACGTCATGGCATAATTGTCCAGCGCCGCTTCGGTTCGCTTTCGGCCCAGAAATCGTTCCAGCATGGAGACCAGGTCGGGCAGGTAGGCGGTTCCCCGCCAGACGGAAGAATCATGAACCCGGCCCATGTATCGGTAAACGTCCACGAACATGGCCGCCTGGGTGTGCTCCCTGGCCGATGGTCGGCTGAACAGGGAGCCGGCCACGTAGCATCCTACATTGGCCAGCATGCTCCAGAAAACGGCGTGGGTGATGCGGTCAAACACGTTCAGCCCGAACAATCCGAACGGCTTTAAGAGAGTGATGCCGTAAGGTCCATGTGCAAGAAAATCTTGGGGCATCAGTCCCGCGCCGGCAAGGGACGGGAGAAATAAAGTGTAAAACCAGATAATAAAACCGGCCACCAGACCCAGCAAGGCGCCGGTCCGGGTGCCGCCTTTCCAGAATATCCCGATCAACAGGGCCGGGGCAAACTGGGCCACGGCGGCAAAAGAGACCAGGCCGCTGGAAACCAGTGTGTAATACTCTCCGGCAAAGTGAAAATAAGCGTAACCCAAAAGTAGGACCGAGATGATGCTCAACCGCCGGATGGATAACAAAATGCTGCTCAAATCCTTCTTTTGGGCCAGCTTCAGAAAAGGCATGTGAAGTAGCAAAGGCATCACCAGATCGTTGCAGATCATGGTGGACAGGGCCACCGATTCCAAGATGACCATGCCGGTGGCCGCCGACATACCGCCGATAAAGACGAGTAGTGTCAGATAGACCTGGTTGTTGGCCATGGGCAGGGTCAGCACGAACATGTCTGCGTCAAGGCTGCTGGAACCGACGGAGAGCATGCCGGCAAAGGCCACCGGCAGGACGAAAATGTTAATGGCCACCAGGTAGAGGGGAAAAAGCCAGATGGCCTTGTTCAGGTGCTTTTCGTTGACATTTTCCACCACCATGACCTGAAACTGGCGCGGAAGAAAAACGATGGCCATCATGGATAGGAAAATGTGGGAAATCCAGCTGGAAAAGGTTCCGGTATCGGTGGGCAGGGTCATTAAACGGCGAAGTTCAGGTGATCTCAAGGCCTTTCGGCTGAGGTCGGCAAAACCGTCGAAGATGAAAAAAGTAACGAATATTCCCACGGTCAGAAATGCCACCAGTTTGACGATGGATTCAATGGCAATGGCCGCCACCAGGCCTTCGTGGCGTTCGGTGGCCTCGAGGTTCCGTGTGCCGAAGAGCGTCGCGAACACTGCCAAAAGGAGGGCCACGTAGAAGGTGGTGTCGCTCCAGATCTTGAATCCGCCCGGATCGGACAGTGGTTTGATCGACGGGTATTGATGGATCAAAAGGAAGCTGGTGGATATGGCCTTCAGCTGCAGGGAGATGTAAGGAATAATTCCCAGCACGGCGATGACCGTGACCACGCCTCCCAAGGTCATGCTTTTCCCGTAGCGTGAACCGATGAAATCGGCAATGGAGGTAATGCGGTGGACTTTGGAAATGCGGACGATTTTTTTTAATACCAGCCAGCCCAACGTGGCCATCAGTGTCGGACCCAGGTAGATGGTAAGAAAAGCCGGTCCGGCTGAGGCGGCGCGTCCCACGCTGCCGTAAAAGGTCCACGCGGTGCAGTATACGGCCAGTGAGAGCGCGTAAATATATGGGTTGCTGATAATGCTCCTGCCGATATCGGCCCGCTTGTCACCATAATAGGCGATGCCGAAAAGCATACCGATGTAGCATAGGGAGGCGAAGATGACGGTTTCAGTTTCCAGCATCGGGATTTCCTTCAGCCGCGATGGTCCGGAAGCTGGGTTTCCGGTTTGGAGCTGCTGATGATCAGTATCAGGAGAATGATGAGTGACCAGACAGCGAATAGGTATAGGTATAACACGGGAATACCCAATACCAGTATTGGTCGGTTGAACAGGGAGAGCAAGGGAAAGTTGAACAGCAGCATACCCAGCAAAAAAAGTCCAACCAGTCGCCTTCCGTTGATCTTGTCACGGGTCATGGACCAGCTCCTTTCGACCGCAAGGGCACCAGGGATTCATTATTTTGAGGGTTGTTCTTTTTGCACCAAGAAATGTTGTTTTAAGCCTGATTACTGGATTTCGATCTCTGCCGGCGCGATGATGTTCGGGTCTTCCGTGTCCGACAGCTTCGGCAATCGAATCGTGTTCACTTGCCATCCCCGGTGGCGCAAAACGCCCGTAAAGGGCGGCTGGCCCACCACATTGCCTACCAGTTTGACGGCATTTTGATCGAACCCGGCCGTGATTTCGACACGCTCACCCTCGGCCTGCTTCATCACCGGTTCCGGCGAGAGATAACGATCCACGCTTTTTCGGCAGTTTTCATGGATGTTGCGTACAGCGGCCCCAATTTGACCGTCTTCATAGCGGGAGATGTCTTCTTGGAGGAAATCCATCAGCCGCCCCTGGCGCTGGAGCACGGCAAAAAGATGCATAAACAGTCGTTTTTCCCTGTTTTTAAGTTTACCCCGGTCCGCCTCGGTTTCCGATGGTGCAACGGGTGAGGTTTTGTTCACCTGGGACGTGTCGGGTTGGCCGGCCAGGATCTTGGACAGGGTATTTTTCTGAAACATCCACTGCAAAATGCCGAAAAAAAACAAAAAAAGGAACATGGTGGCATAATCCATGATGTTCAGCGGTGCGCCCAAATCACGTGATTGCCAGTAGAAGCAGGCAACGATGGCAAACAGGAGTATTGAAAAAAGGGATGATTGAACAAAAGTACGCAAAGAAAAGGATTTTAATAGTAAAGGAGATTTCATCTGTTTTTTCCTGTTAGCTTGAGGTATGTTACAGGGTTTGTCGGCAACATAGATGGAACCAGGCGGCCGTGTCAAGAAGATCAACGGCCGGGTTTTGCCTTGTGTAGATCAATTGGGTATGATAACCGTAGGGTCAAGAGTATCCAGAGATGCGATTCGGACGAGATGAATCCTTAGATAAGGGCGTTGCCGGTAAATGAGTGACGCCTTATTGTCGTCGACCCCTATGGCAAATAACTACAGACATCGTTTCGACTTTGACATCGGCTACCTGGTTAAGAGCCCGTGCCGTGAATGTACCGACCGTTTTCTTTTCCCCGATTGCATGGATGACTGCCTGCCCTTGGACAAGATCCGCACGGTGCTGGCCAACAGCATATCCTGCTCGCGCTCTTTCCCGTCCGCTGAATCCCATGCGATCTTTCAGGGTTCCAAGGACGAAAAATAGAGAAGCCTTCGCGTTAGGATCGTGAACTTTATAAAGCGTCCCCAATCCTTACCTTTCCCAGCCTTCGCCATATACCGGCGCCGAAACAACCGGCACCGATAGAATCAACCGGAAAATCTTAAAAACCCGAGGTTTTTACCCACTGCAACCGCAGGCAGCATCTTCAGCCTGAAAACCGGGAGGTCCCATGGAGAAATATCGCTTTCATAATCATCGACTGTATCACTGCCTGGCCGACCGTGCCTTTACCATGAGTGGCGAAGACCATCACCTCAGACACCTGATCCGTACCAACAACCGTCTGACCGATTTCAGCGCTATGGGTGGCGGCTTATTTTTCGATTACTCCCGCCAGCGGATTGATGCTGTGACCCTGGCGCTGTTGTTTGAACTGGCGGATGCCGCCGCCGTCACGGATCAGTTTGCTGACATGGCCGATGGTAAAAAGGTAAATGTCACAGAAAACCGTGCCGCCCTCCACATGGCGGCCAGAAGCTTCTCGGAGGTGCCGATCAGCGTGGATGGCCGGAACATCAAAGCGGACCTAAAAAGCGTTCGGGCGCAGATTGGACGGTTTTGCGAATCGGTGCATCGGGGCGAGATTACCGGCGGCACCGACCAGGCCTTCCGGCACGTGGTGGTGGTTGGCATCGGCGGTAGCTACCTGGGTACCGAATTTGTAGCCGGGGCCCTCGAGGCATTTGCCGACAGAGGCATATCCCTGGAATTTCTATCCAATGTCGATATCCATAACTTTGGCTGCATCTGGTCACGGATTGTACCGGAGCAGACCCTATGGATCATCATTTCCAAAAGTTATACCACCGCCGAAACCATGGCCAACGAAGAGCTGATCCGTCGCCGAATGGATGCCGAGGGACTGAACCCGTCAAAACACCTGGTTACGGTTACCAGCAAGGGCAGTCCCGGCGATCAAGATGACGGCCGGGGACTGGCTGCATTTCACATGTTTGATTTTATCGGCGGTCGCTACAGTGTCACCTCCGCGGTGGGCGGTGTGCCCCTGGGCTTGTACCTGGGCCCGGAACGCTTCGAACGCTTTCTGAAAGGCGCCGAAGAGATGGACAAGCACGCCATGGAGGCGGCGCCGACGCAAAACCTTCCCCTGCTTGCCGCCCTGCTTGCCGTATGGAATACCAGTTTCCTCGGCTATTCCCAAACCGCGATCATCCCTTACGCGTCACCGCTGTCCAAACTGGTCCCCCATGTTCAGCAGCTGAACATGGAAAGCAATGGAAAATCGGTGGATGCAGGCGGTCGCATGCTCGACGAACCGGCCGGCACGGTCATCTTCGGCGAGCCGGGCACCAATGCCCAGCACTCGTTTTTCCAGCTGGCCCATCAGGGAAAAGCGTTCCCCATCGATTTTATCGGTGTATTGAATCCGCAGTACCAGATGAACGAGGGGCGTTTCAAGGGGGTGGGGCACCAGCAGGAACTGTGGGCCAACATGCTGGCTCAGGCCACGGCCCTGGCCCTGGGGCATGAAAGTGAGAACCCGGCCAAATTTTTTTCCGGGAACCGGCCTTCCTCCGTTATCGTCCTGGAAAACCTGGAACCGGAAGATGTGGGTCGATTGCTGGCCTTTTATGAGGCTCGGACGATTTACGAGGCCTTTATTTGGGGGATCAACCCCTTTGATCAGTTCGGCGTCGAACTCGGCAAGGAGACTGCCGGCACGATTCGCAGCGAAATGGCGGCCCACAACGACAATCCGGACCATGACTTAAAGGCGGTCGATCCCATCAATCGTAAATATCTTCAGATGCTGTTCAGCGGCAAGCTTTCCCGATGATGGTGGCCGAGCGTCGACGTCGGAGGGAAGCGGATGGTGTCATGCCGTGCTTAAGGGATGTGGCAAAGCATGATATGCATGCAATGATTCCGGAAAATATCAGATAAAAGTCTTAAGTTTGATCGATTTGTCGTCGATATCATCACTGGATTCGAAGCGGCACGACCCAACTGACAAAATTGACCGATAGACGATTGGATTTGAAAATTTTAAATAAAAAAAATTATGGCGCATGAAGGGAAAAACAAAAGAAACATCCATTGAGAAGGAAGATTCAACATCCGCGGATGAGGATGGGATGAAGATCGAGTCTCCGGAAAAAAGCAGCGACGACAGTTCAGAGGACCTGAACGCCAACGAATTGGTGGCATTCGAGCAGATCATGGCCGAGATTGAGGGTGACGGCGCTACGGATACCGCGTCCGGCGCCGAAGCCCCACGTGGCGTCGACGCAAAGCCGGACGCCGAGGAAGATTTTTCGGCCGAACTGGAAAGGGTCGCGCAGGAAGCCGATGCGGCCGAAAACCCGCCGCCTGCCGGTGAAGATGGCGATTCGCATCTTGATGCGGAGCAGCAAAAAGCCTTTGAGAGCATCATGTCCCAGATTGAGGATGATGGCGCTACGGATACCGAGTCCGGCGCCGAAGCCGCACGTGGCGTCGACGCAAAGCCGGACGCCGAGGAGGATTTTTCGGCCGAACTGGAAAGGGTCGCGCAGGAAGCCGATGCGGCCGAAAACCCGCCGCCCGCCGGTGAAGATGGCGATTCGAATCTTGATGCGGATCCGCAAAAAGCCTTTGAGAGCACCACGGATCTTATTGAGGCCGGTCACACCGAAAAAGCGGCCTCAGATTCCGGAAAATCAGCTTCAGCCGATCCGGATGAAGAGGATATTTCCGGTGATATCGAGGACCTCCTGAAAGAGATCGGTGAGGATAGGGAACAACTGGTTTCAGGATCGGCCAACGATGATGCGCTTGAGAAGACCGTCGTTGAAGATGATATCGTGACACCTGAAAAAGAAAAATCCACTCCGGTGAAAGAAAATCTCCTCGAAATTGCTCCTCCGGCCGGAAAAAGAGAAAAATCCGCTCAATCGGAAAAAGATCTCCCATCCGATATCCCCCCAGACCATCCGCAAACCCCGAAACAGTCACCTGCATCCGGGTTGCAGCCCTCCCACGCGGCAACACCCTTGCGTGAAGCATCAAGCACCACCGGAAGCCACAAAAAGAAAGCCCTCATGGCCTCGGCGGTCGTCATTCTTTTTTTGACCCTGGCAGGTTGTTATTATTGGATTCAAATTAAAGCGGTCGATTCAGCGGCGCCTTTACCCGTGACCGATACCAGTGTCCCGGAAGTGGTGGTAAAAACGGAGGCGCTCCCCAAGCCGAAGGAACCGGTGGTCGTTGATCATGGCCCTTCCGATGAATCCCGTCTGAAAACAGCTGCGCAGGCCTTGGACCAACTGCGCAACGAACTGATTGCCAAGCAAGCGGAGATCGAGGAACTGCGGTCCTATTACCAGGCCGGAATTGATGCGGAGATCCAAGGTGTCGTCGATACGGTTCGTAAAGCAGGAAAAACCAAAATCAACTTTAAAGCCGCAATGGCCAATCCGCGCATCAGCCTGGGGCTCACGGCGATTCAACGGCGTAATACCTACATTAGAAAGCTGGAAACCCCGGCAAATGCCCTTTTCCGTAACAACGAAGAGCTGTTGTTTTTCTCGCGCAAAGCTGGATTGCTGGCCCTGATGGCCACTAAAACCAGTGATATCGACATCGATTGCTTTATTGAACAGGTCGATGAAATCAGCAATGCCCATCGCATGGCGCTGTCACAATTAAACATCGACGCGATTCCGGCATCACCGCCGGCGTTGGAATCCATCTGGCAGGAGATCACCAAGCGGATATCGGCAAAACCGGTCAAGGTCGCCAAAAATCATACTGCCATTGAAACGGCCAACAGATCTATCTGGAAAAATATCTGCGATGGTGATTTTACCGGAAAACACAGAATGACAGTGTTATCTCCGGAGGCATCCCGTTGTCTGGCCAGATGGAAAGGCAAGGACTTGTTTCTCAATGCGTTGATTGATCTTCCTCCACAAGCGGCCCGTCACCTGGCCGAATGGGAAGGGGACTGGCTGGGGTTGAACGGGCTGACGGACCTGTCTCCGGAAGCGGCCGCACACCTGGCACGATGGAAGGGAAAAGGGATGTCCCTGAACGGCCTTTCCCGTCTGTCGCCGCGGTTGGTGTCCATCCTGTCCGAATGGCAGGGGGATCAACTCGAACTGGTCAATGTGAAACACATGGCCCACTGGGAAAATCCAAAAACCCGGCTGTTTCTTTCCGAAGAACTGAAACGAAAACGCGTCGCCACAAGGAAGTAGACCATGAGATCATCGCAAACCACGCGCCGACTGCTTGTGTTGGTTTATTTTTGTATGTTGATGACCTTTCCTTCAAGCGTGACGGCCAATGCGCAGGGAGAACAGCTGCGTCGGACCATGGCGGACATCGCTTTGCTAAACGGTCAGTTGGCCCAGCGAAAAGCGGATGCTGCCGGAATCCGGGACGCGCTGTCGGCGCGGCTAAAAGAAATAAAAACAGAGGTCTTGGCCGAAACGCAGCCAAATCGGATCAATACCGAGGCGGATGTTTTGGGGAATGCGAGGCTTTTTTACGATTTGATGTTAATGGCCGAAATCCAGGCCTACGTCGAGCGATACACACAAAAGATAGGTTACTACCGTGTGGCATGCGACCGTCTCAGCTATTTGTACCAGCAGGCCGACGACGATCTGAAAATCGTCAGCACCCTTTCCGGCATGAAAGTCGACGCGTTGATTTCACAGGCTGAAAAGATCCTTGCCGACTACCTTGCCGACGCTCAGACCATTGTTATCCAGCCCGGTGCCCTGAATATTGAACCCCCGAAAAAAATATGGAAAGCCCTCAGCAAAGGCAGATAATCGACATCACCTGATCCCGATCAGCCGATGGACGGCATCAGGGCCCATCGGATAACCGGGTTTTTTACTTCAGGGACGCGGTCAAGGCAGAGAATGCCGCCGTTTTGCAGTTTAAACACCGTCTGGTCCGGGTCGCCGCACACCAGCAGACCGATCATCCGTTCTAAAAACGGAAGATGCCCAACCAGCATGATGTCCTGATCCATACCCTGATCCATACTGAGACGATTCACAAAATCGCGGACATCATCCATAGGATTCATCCCGTCGCACGGTTCAATCCCATCTGGTGGTGATAACCGCGTGCTGAGTATTGCAGCCGTTTCCCGAGCCCGTTTTTTCCCGCTGTGAAGGATACGCGACACGCGCACCTGATACCCGCTTGCCACTTCGACGATTCGCTCGGTCTCCATCTTTCCTTCTGCGGAAAGTCCCTTTTCAGGATCTTCGGCTTTCGGAAGGCTCTTTCCATGCTGAACCAAATATAACGCCATGATGCCACCTCAACTGGTTTGGAATTTTTTGTAACCCAAAGAGTGGCTTGAATGGATCCGAAAGCAGAATCACCGGAGGAATGAAGCCCTCATGTTCGATGCCGATGGTCAAATCCGCTTTCATGTAGAAACAGTGCTATACCATCAGGTTCATCAATTTATCTTGAAGCACCTCATAGGAGTAAAATTTTTGGCCGAGTGCATAGTTGGTCTCTACCATCCTTTTGCGAAGCAGTGCGTCCTGGAGCAATGCGCGGGTCTGATCCACCGCTTCATCGGTTATATATCCGTCGATTTCAACGGCTGTGAAGCCTTTTGGCTTGATATCGAAGGTATAGATGGAGTAGCGGTTGACCAGGATCGGTTTGCGAAAATAAACGGCCTCTAAAAAGGCGTTGCCGAAACCTTCGATGGTGGACGGATAGGTGATGAAATCGGCGTGGTGGTAGATGTCGTAGAGGGTATAAATTTTGCGGCCATCCGGGGTTTTCCCGCGGCGATCGTTGATGATGTCCGAAACGAACAGGGTGTTCACCTGCATGCGCTGTGCATAGGCGATGATGCGTTGTTCGTAGTCGTGTCCTTCGTCCCCGGAGGCATGTGAGATCACCAGACGGGCTTTAATCCCCAACTGGCTGACCAAGTCGATAGCGTTTTCGATGCCCTTTCGTTTAACTACCCGTGTGGGTTGGAGAATCAGCAGTTCGTCCGGTTCGAGTCCCAGGGCCTGTCTAACGTCGCCGGCATACGAATCCGGCGGTGGCGGTGGATTGCTGAAATCCATGACGTTGGGAATGAGGGCGGCCGAAATACCCGTTCTGAGACCGAGCTGGTTATCGGCCGATGAGCTGATGACCACATGGCGGATGGCCGGCAGATGCGGGGGGAAGGCCATGTTAAGATAATCCCACACCGAATTGCTCTTGAACTGCTGACGCTCCCAGAAAAAATCGTGGTGGTGCGCGATGGTCGGCAAGCCGGTTTCCGCGATGACTTCCGTAATGGCCAGGCCGAGAGGGATGTTGAGGGGGATGGTCAGCGCATTTTCGGACACCAGGAGATCGATCTTGAACTTCGCGATGAAATCGTATAGCTGGTCCTTAAGATGCTCTTTGATTTCAAGAATTCTCGTGGTCAGTTGGCGATTCCGCACGCCGTTGGTGTGGGGACCAAAGGCGGCGGTGAAAATCGTGCGGATTTCCGGTTCCATGAAGTGGGCTTTGGGGGCCCGAAAGGACCGTGCCGGGTCACGATCCAGCTCTCCGGCGAAGTAGAAGCACTGAAACCTCACCTTTTCGAATACCCGGGCCCACTTTCCCGTTTCCAGAGACACGCCGTCGGTTCCGGCGAATCGGGTGGAGATGAATCCGATGTGATGAATCTTGTCGAAGGGAATAAACATGGCACCACCTGTACGATTGAAAAAATACCGAGTCTTTCGGGGGCAAACGGTCCGTTAACCCGCGACTTACCCCTTTAAAATTCATCAATAAACCGTAAATGTCAACGGCTTAATACGCCCCCAGGCAAATCGCCTGTTTTCGTCAAAGGTATATGATTCGTATCCGTACCTGCCAGCCGGCCTTCCATCCCGCCGCCGGTATGCAGGTCTTTCGCCTGGATGACCGGGTTTTTGCGATAAAACGCTTTTGTCCACAACAAACACTTTCTGCGTTCTCCAACTTTTCCACAGACACCCTGACTGTTTGCCTGCCGGGTGAGGATGAGGGTTCAACCGTTACCGATCTTCTCGGCGGCAAGCGGTTTGAGGCCGGTGCAATTCCTCTGTATGCATACGACACTTTGTGGCTGAGGGTTTTGGGGCATCTCGCCATCTGCAGATGCAGCCATCGGCGGTTGACAAACCGCCCCTGTTCCTCAACAATGGCGAAACACACCGTGATTGTTCCGGCAAACGGATGTTGCTCGTCGGTTCCGGTGCGGAGGTATCATGAAGATCGCCTTTGTTCACTACCATCTCAAAACGGGAGGGGTCACCACGGTCCTGATGCGGCAGATCGCGGCCATCCAGGGGAGCTGCGATACCCTCGTCCTGACGGGGGACCGGGCGGCAACCGAATGGCCCTGCAAAGTGGTGGAGATCCCTGAATTGGGTTACGACCAGCCGGGTCTCTCCCCGGCGGCGCCGGACAGGGTTGCCGGGCGGGTTCTGAAGGCACTGTCCGATACGTGGCCGGGTGGATGCGATGTGCTGCATATACACAACCCGACGTTGGCCAAAAACCGGCAATTCCTCCAAATCATTAAAAGGCTACAGCAGGCCGGGGCCAATCTTTTTCTGCAAATCCACGATTTTGCCGAAGACGGGCGGCCCGACCTCTATTTCGAGGAGGATTATCCAGCCAATTGCCATTACGGCGTCATCAACAAACGGGATGCCGCCATTCTTCTGGGGGCAGGGCTGGATGGCTCGGGCCTGCACCACATTCCTAACGCTGTCCAAGGCCTATCCGTCAACGGGTGCCGATGCCCGAAGCCGCAGATTCTTTATCCGGTCCGCGCCATTCGACGCAAGAACCTGGGCGAGGCCATCCTGTTGTCCATGTTTTTCAGCAACAACGGCCGGCGGCTTTCCGTCACCCAGCCGCCGAACAGCCCAACGGATGCGGTCAGCTACCGGGACTGGATCTATTGGGTGAGGAAAAACCGCCTGCGAGTCGATTTCGAGGTCGGGAAAAATGTCGATTTCTCCGTTCTCGTGGATGCCTCGGAATCGGTGGTCACCACGAGCATTTCCGAAGGGTTCGGCCTTGCCTTTCTCGAGCCCTGGACGGCCGGCAAGCTGTTGTGGGGGCGACGACTCGGTGGTATCTGCGGGGATTTCGAGAATAGCGGGATCAGCCTGAACTGCCTTTACGAACGGCTCGAGGTTCCCCTGGCCTGGATCGATGCGGAGGCCTTTTCCCGCGACTGGCACGCGGCGGTTTTCGGCGCAGTTGAACGTTTCGGTCACATGGTTGCGGCCGATGCGGCAAACCGTGCCTTTTCCCGCCTGACCCGCGGCGAAATCATTGATTTCGGCCTATTGAGCGAGAAATTTCAACGTCAGGTCCTCGCGCGCCTGATCTCCGATCCATCGGCCAAGGCGGAACTGATCTCCTTGAATCCCTGGCTGTCCCATCCCGGAGTGGTTTCGGACCCGTCGGAAATCATTGAAAACAACCGACGGGCCGTTTTGCAGCACTACGGCACAAAGCGCTACCGGAATCGTCTCCTGGCGATTTATGATCAAATTGTCAACCATGCGGTCTGCCATCGCATCGACAAGGGGGCCTTGCGCGACGCGTTTTTCGATCTCGATCGATTCCCGCTGCTCAAATGGGGGGCTTATGCAAGGTAGGGACGCCATATGCGATCGTCATATCCGCCCCCTTGCCCCGATTCCCACCCCGGTTGTCCCGGATTTGTCGAAAATACAGCGGTTTTCGGCCATGCTTTTCGACGTTTACGGGACCCTGCTGATCAGCGGGGCAGGGGAGATCGGGTTCGACCGGAAATCAACGGAAAGGGTTGACGGCATGGGGCGCCTGTTGCGGCGTTACGGCATAAACAGCCCGCCGGATCGTCTCGCCGACGCGCTGCATCGCGCCATCGAGCGAACCCATGACATCGCCCGGCAACGGGGGATCGATTGCCCCGAGGTGGATATCGTCCGGATCTGGCGGCAGGTACTTGGTATAGATGACATAACCCGGGTGAAAAATTTCGCCCTGGAGTACGAACTGATTGTAAACCCGGTCTATCCCATGCCCGGTCTTGAGGATCTGCTGTCGGCTTGCAAAACCCAAGACATGCCGATGGGGATCATCTCCAACGCGCAGTTTTACACCGCTTATGTGGTTGAGCGGTTTCTCGGGGCGACCCTCGAGGAGCGGGGACTCGATCAGCGACTGCTCTTTTTTTCCTGGCGAGAGAGACATGCCAAACCATCGACCTTCATGTTCAACCGGGCAAAAGCGGTCCTGTTCGACATGGGAATTTCTGCTGCCTCCGTTCTGTATGTGGGCAACGACATGCGCAACGACATTCTGCCGGCCACATCTGTCGGATTCAAGACGGCTCTTTTTGCCGGGGACCGGCGATCGTTGCGCCAAAGAGAATCCGATGACCGGTGCATTGACCTGGTGCCGGATTTGACCGTCACCGATCTGCGGCAGTTGATCGCCGGGACCGACGACTCACAACCAAAAGGATGTTATGGAAAAATATCTTGATGTTCTGCCGACGTTTGTGGACCGGATCCGCAAGGTTCGTGAAATCATCATCAGCAACATCGTACTCATCGGGCAGATTTCGGCCCCGACATTTTACGAGCGAAGGCGTGCGGAGTTTCTGGTGGAGCGACTGGCCGATTTTCAGGTGGATGAATGCAGTATCGATGATTTCGGCAATCCCATCGGTGTGATCCGCGGTTCGTCACCGGAAAAGCGGTCCATCTTTGTTGT